>DASWWL010000109.1:0-16553 GCA_036400975.1 Novosphingobium sp.
CGCTGCGCGCCATCCGGCGGTTGCTTCGCGCCGCAAGACTGAGCGAGAAGCAGCTTGCAACGGCTACGGGTTTGACCCCTTCGCAGCTCGTCGTGCTGCAGGAGGTCGCACGGCACGGCGAGACCACCGCTGGCGCCATCGCCGCGAAGGTCCAGTTCAGCCAAGCGACGGTCACTAGCATCGTCGACCGGCTGGCCGAGCGCCGTTTTTGTCGTCCGCAGCCGCCGCGAGCAGGATCGACGGCAGGTCTGGGTAACTGCGACGGAACCAGGGACTGCGGCGCTATCGTCGGCGCCGGACATGATGCAGGATCGGTTTCGGGACCGCTTCGAGCAGCTGCCTGATTGGGAGCAGGCGATGATCGTCGCGATGCTCGAGCGGCTGAACGCGCTGTTGGATGCTGATCAGATAGATGCCGCACCAGTGATCTTCGCCGGTGCGATCGACAGGATCTCCCCCGCTGAATAGCCTGACTGCCAGTTCCCGGGGGCATTGCCAAAATTCGAAGCCCAGCCGGCCCGCGGGGCCAGCCCAATACATTGGCGCGATCGCGCGAGCAGGCCCGGCGGCCATGCTCCAACCGGGATTTCCTAAGAAGTCGACCTGTCCAAAAACAAAAGGGAGGGACAATCGTGCGGATGAAACCTGTGATCGCGGCGTGGGGCTGGAACGCCAGTCTTTTCACGTCGGCCTTTGTCGCGCTATCTGCGCTGTCAGGGCCCAGTTTCGCGGCCACTACGCAACCCGAGGCGCTATATCCCGTGCCGCCGATGCAGCGCGCGGATGCAATCAGGATGCTGGACGAACAGATCCACCATCTCGGACGCGCCTTTGATGGCGACATCGGCATCGCCGTGCAGGACGTGGATAGCGGCGATCTCGTGGAGTTTGATGGGCGCACATTTTTTCCGCAGCAAAGTGTCAGCAAGTTCTGGGTGGCGCTCACCGCCCTGTATGCGCAGGACGAAGGCAGAAAGGACCTGCGAACGGCAGTTGTCCTGAAGCCATCGGATCTGACGCTGTTCCATCAGCCGATCGCCGCCGAGATCCGCGCGGCGGGCAGCTACAAAACAACTCTGGAGGTGTTGCTGACTCGCGCGCTTCAGCAAAGCGACAACACCTGCAACGACTACGTGCTCCGCGCCGTCGGCGGTCCCGACGCGGTGCATGCCTATCTTGCCGCCAAGAATATCGAAGGCGTCCGGTTCAGCCAGGGCGAGCGGCGGATGCAAAGCCGCATCGCCGCGCTTACCTGGCGCCCCGAATACTCGACGGGCAACGCTTTCTATCGGGCTCGGAGCAACGTGCCTATGGCGCGGCGCCAAGCGGCGTTCGATGCCTACATCGCCAATCCGGTCGATGGCGCCCAGCCCGTCGCAATCGTAGAGGCCCTGTCGCGGCTGCAGCGCGGCGAGCTCCTGTCCCCCGCATCGACGGCGCGCTTGCTCGAGATCATGTCGCATACCCGGACGGGGCCGAAACGGTTGAAGGGCGGGTTGTCGGCGGGGTGGTCGCTCGCTCACAAGACCGGCACCGGCCAGCAGCTCGGAGCCGTCCAGACTGGATACAATGACATCGGCATAGTGACCTCACCGAGTGGTCGATCCTATGCGGTGGCGGTCATGATACGGCGCACATCGGCGCCGATCTGGTCCCGGATGCTCGTCATGCAGAACGTCGTTCGGGCCGTAATCGACTACGACGCCATGAAGCCCCAGCCTTTGCCACCAGGCGAAGTCGTCACGGCGGCGCGAAAATGACCGGCAGGCATCTACGCGCGCGTTGCCCGGCGCGCGCAAACCCGATCCTGGCGGCAAAAGAATTCGCGGGCAAGCCAACTCCGCGATCACCTTTGCTTGCGCTGCCCACCTGCAAGACGGATTACTCGTCCACGCGAGCGCCGGCGGCCTCTCCGCTATGGCGATGATCCTGCGTTCACTCGTCATTCAACCACGCTTCGCGAGGTTAACGGCCTTGCATACGCCGGTTGCGGACCCAGCCGACACGGGCGCTGCAGCGGTGGCTGCACGTCGAACATCGCAGGGCGGACGACCATGCGCATCCCTGGAATGACATCCTACAAGCCCCTGCTCGCCCTCGTCACGGCGATCGCCGGGCTCGCCCTGGCGAAGTGCGCCATCGATAAGGACAGCCAACTCGCAGGCGGCAACGCCAAGATCTCGGGATTGGAGGAAGCTTGGCCAGTTAGGCGCTACCCCAATATGGTTGCTCGCCTGGGGCCGGACATTTTCGATCGTGCAACTTTGTATGTCCCAACAATAGCGAACCAGATTTCGCGAAAGCCGCCATGTAACAAAGTGACAACCGTCGAGATGGAGCGATCGTCGAGGCCCAGCGCGGTCGGCTACCGCATCTATTGTCAGAATGGCTATTCCGATCAGGTCTTCGTCGATTTCACTGCACCCGAAGCGACGACATGAAGCAGGCGCGCGGCGTTTGATATTGTCTGTGCCGCTTGGAAATCCAGGAACACGTCCGATGCGAATTCATCGTCTCCTCAGGCCCGCCATTTTGCCGGGAATGGTGCTATCCTTCTACGCGCCGTACCTTCATGCCCAGGCTGCCGAACAGAATGAAGTGACCTACGCCGATATGGCTGACCTCGCCGACGCTGCAGATCTCGTCGCGCGCGTACAGGTTACCCGCATAGCGCAGGTCGAGGCGGAACGGGCGCCTGGCGTCTCGCCAGGGCTTGGCCGCTTCTATATCGAGGCGAACACGAAGGCGCTGCTGACCGCCAAGGCGCCGCTCGGCGAGAAAGTGGAATATCTCGTCGATCTGGATTTCGCTTCGAACGGCGGACCGCCAAAACTCAAGAAGCGCGAAGTTCTCGTGTTTGCCCGCCGGATTGCTGGGAACCCGTCGGCGCTGCAACTTGTCGCGCCCGACGCGCAACTGTTGTGGTCCGTGGAACGCGAAACGCGCCTTCGCTCAATTCTCGAAGTGCTTCGCGGGCCCGATCCACCGCCAAGAATAACCGGCGTGCGCGAACTTCTGTATGTCCCGGGCAACCTCAAAGGCGAAGGTCGCACTCAGATTTTCCTGAAGACGCACGATGGTTCGGGGGCCGCGATCACCGTCAAGCGTTATCCCGGCGCGGCGCCAATCTGGGGCGTGTCCTTTTCTGAACTGGTTGCCGGGTTCGGCGATGCTCCTGTGCCGAGAACCATCGAATGGTATCGCCTCGCGTGCTTTCTTCCTCGCCATCTGCCCGCAGGCGCGAACCTTTCTGCTACCGAGGCCGCAAGCGAGCAGGCAGCAGCGGACTATCAGCTTGTGCTGAATGCCCTTGGACCCTGCGGCCGGATGCGAGGAAGTGCGCCGGGCCATCCGCCGGCGCACGCCAGCACCGAAGCACTCCACCGGTCCAATACGCCGCAAGTCGAGCCACGACGTGACCGCATCGGTTTGGAGCAAAGGATCGCGAATGACAGCTCGCCGGTGCCGGCCGGCCGCACGGCGATGCGCCGAGTCCAATTTGACACGCCCCGTGTAGCAACATTCCCCTCCCTCGCTTAGGATATCGCGAGATGTTCACCCGAAAATTTGTAATCGCGGTAATCGGTCTCGCTTCTGCGCCGCTGATTGCGATCGTAGTCTGGCAAACGGAGCAGGGCAGATTCAGCGGTTCGGAATCCTCGCAGGAGGCCGGCGTCAACCAAGGCCGGACTGTCGGCGAACGTCGCATCGCCATACTCAGGAAATTGACGTCCGAATATCTCGCCAGCAAACCTCATGTTGATCTGACGATCAGCTCCGGCAAACGGCTCGCGCCCGCGCCCTACCTCAAACGGCGACTGGAGAAAAACGGTGCGGCATGGCGCGTGCGCAGCGTGGATGGTCTTGAGGCAGAGACCTATTCCGTCTCGTGAGGCGAGGGCTGCCCTTCCGAAACGGCCGGGCGTGGGGACGGTATCCTCCGCATGCGTGAGCATCCCGATTGCGCCTTGGCGGTGCCCACGCTGGACCACTTCATTCCCCTGCTCTACACTGCCGGCCTGGCGGCGGACGAGGGACAGACCGCGGCAATCGCGCGGGTCTATGCGCTCGGTTCGCAGTCAATGACCTGCTATGGTCTCGGCAACGCGCCGGTCGGTGGCTAGATAGTCGAGGCCATCAGCCCGGTAGACAGCGTGCCAGCGGCACCACGCCCAAGCTTATCGCGACCGAGGCCGACGCGCCCCTGATCGGCTATGGCGGGATGCTGATGGAGGCCTTCGTGGCGATCATGGCGCTGGTCGGCGCGTCGATCCTCGATCCCGGGCTGTATTTCGCAATGAACAGTCCAACTGCTCTGCTCGGTAGCAGCCCGGAAAGCGCCGCCGCGGCGGTTACCGCATGGAATTTCCCGTCACGCCCGACGTCCTGGTGCAAACCGCCAAAGACGTAGGCGAATCCTCGATAATCTCCCGTACCGGCGGCGCTCCGACATTGGCCGTCGCCATGGCGGAAATCTTTAGCCACGTTGTCGGCGGCCCCGGCATGAAGGCATTCTGGTATCATTTCGCGATCCTTTTCGAGGCTCTCTTCATCCTGACGGCCGTCGATGCGGGCACCCGCGCCGGGCGCTTCATGCTCCAGGACCTGATGGGGCTGGCCATGCCTTCGTTCCGCTAGCACTTCCATCGTCCCCGGACTGGTGGCGACCGGTCTCTGCGTCGCCGCCTGGGGCTGGTTCCTCTACAGGGGGTCACCGATCCGCTTGGCGGCGTGAACATGCTGTGGCCGGTTTTCGGCATCTCGAACCAAATGCTGGCTGCGGTGGCTCTCATGCTCGGTACGGTCGTCCTGTTCCGCATGAAACAGGACCGCTTCGCTTGGGTGACGGTCGTCCCGACGCTCTGGCTCCTCGTCTGCACCGTCAGCGCAGGTCTGCTGAAGCTGATCTCGTCCGATCCCGCGGTCAGCTTTGTCGCACACGGGCTGAAGTTCTCCGAGGCGACGGCACGAGGTGAAGTGCTCGCACCAGCGGGAGCGATGGAGGAAATGCAGCAGATCATCGTCAATGACAGGGTCGATGCGGCACTCTGCCTGCTCTTCCTCGCTGTCGTGCTGAGCCTGCTCGGATTCACGATCAAAACGATACTCGGCGCACGACGCGCTGACACGCCGACGACGCATGAACTGCATCCAGCGATCGAGCCGGCAGAATGAAGGAAGTGATCCGCACGTTGCACAGCGCGCCGCTGCTGATGGTGGGTCAGCCGTGCTATGAGACCTATCTGCGCCACATGGCGGAGCGCCATCCCGAACAGGCCGATGTCGCGCGTCGAGTTTTTCCGCAACAGGGAACAGGCCCGCTATGGCGGGAAAGGTGGAGGACGCTGCTGCTGATTACCCAGTGCGTCATCAAGCTGCCGTCGTGCGTCCCGATGCACTTCTCGACCCGCGGAGTTCGAGGCCGCCGCGCCCTTCCAACCGACACCCGGGGGACGAAAAATACGAGAACAAGACGTTTGAGTACCGCAAGCGGCCCCCAAAGTTTGCAATTGCCATTCGAAGCCCCATATTGAAGGCATTATGGTGACTTTGAGAATAAATTCTGAAATTCATCCTGGCAGCAGCACCGCACGACTGCCTGCCCTAGGCGCGTAGCGCTTCGAGCCTTCGCCTAGGGCCCCTCGCAAACAAGCCACGTAGCGCCAATTGGCGCGCTTGATCTTTGCTGTGTGCGTCCAACCGGCGGTCGGCATGACCCCGGC
Source organism: Novosphingobium sp. (assembly GCA_036400975.1). GTDB lineage: Bacteria > Pseudomonadota > Alphaproteobacteria > Sphingomonadales > Sphingomonadaceae > Novosphingobium. Next base: position 5,724 of record DASWWL010000109.1, read on the forward strand.
GGTCCGCACGCGAGGAGGTATTGTGTCAAACCAATTCGTTGTGGAGACGAACAAGGAGACTGTCGGGGTTGCAGTGCGCGTACCCGGAGGGTTCCGCTTCTTTTATTCTGACCCTCGCTTCCGCGGCCTGGACGGTCGGATCTTCCGCCGAGCCAAACAGCTCGCGCGAACGGTAGGTGAGCTTGCGCAGAAGAAGGGTGTCGGTCGCATTGACGAGGCATCTTCCGAGAAGTTGGCGTTCCACTGAGGATTAGCCCCCTCCCCCGCGTCCCGGTGATCCGCGCATCTTCCGAACGATGAGCCGGTCGCCGGGAGAAAGGGATGCCTTCCTCTCCCCGAGCTCGATCCCTGGCCCGAGGAGCATCCGTCGTGAGGCAGCAAAGGCTTCATACCAAAATATAAGTTACGGTGAAGAAAATGGAAAATAAGCAATACAGCGACATCAACCCAGAGCAGCGACGATTGCAAATCGAAGCTGCACTCGCCGCGTATCCTCACCTTCCTTCAGACGCACTCGGCGATCTGATAGACTGGTTCAAATGCGAGGCGACCGCATTCGAGGTCGGCATCCTTGCCAGCAATTCCGCCATCTACGACAACTACCGCCGCTTCCGCCGGGAGCATATTGACCGACTGACCATCCCGGAGATCGCCGGCGTGATCAGCCTCGCGACGTTGATCGTGGTTGTGGCAGCCGCCATCGCGGTCGCTGTTTGAGATCGCCGCGGCGTGCCTGCCCTCAGCGAACACCCTTCTGAGTTGTGGCCATGAACCCTGACGGCGCGATCGAGATGCTGACCCGGGAACACAGGACTATTCTGTGCGTCATCCAGGGACTTGGCCGCCTTGCCCAGTTCGTTCGCGAGGGTCGGGATGTTGATGTTGCCCAACTGCGCGAAGCGGTCGCTTTCATGCGCGAGTTTGCTGACCGTTTTCATCATGCCAAGGAAAAGGATGTGCTCTATCCCGCCTGCATAGACTACGGCTTGCAACTGCCTGGTCGACCGATCGCTGTGCTTTTGGGCGAGCGTCAGGAGAGCCGACGGTTGAGCGACCAGCTTGCGACTTCGATCAAAAAATATGGGGCTGATCGGGCCAAAGCCCGCGAATTGGCCGCTACCGCTGTGGATGCGATCGCCAGGCTCTATTTGCACCATATCCGTGACGAGGAGCGGTTGGTCTTTCCCTGGGTCAAGCGAATCCTTCCGATCAAGACACGCGAACGGCTCTATGTGCAGTTCATGGAAATTGATGCACGCAATCCCCCTGCCACCCAAGAGCGATTTCAAGAATTCGCGCAACGCCTCGCGGCAATCCCCGCGGGATAGGTCGCGCATCACCTCCGCCTTCCGGCACCTCTTTGCGAAGACCTAGGCGTTCCCGGGACGCTTTCCATACACCGGTTCCTTCGCGCCGGTGCACCGCGAGGTTTGTGGTCTTGTCTTCCAAGTTGCAAAGTCCAGACGATCCCGGCCTGTATCGCGCTCGATCCACGGCTGGACCGAGGGAATCGGTCGCAATTCGGCGTTCGCCCCTACATTGCAGTCCATGTCTTCCAGCGTACCGCATAGCTATCGTATCGAGATTGATCCGACCGACATCGACTTCATGGGACACGTTAACAACGCCAGCTACCTGAAGTGGGTGCAAGCCGCCGCTCTTGGACATTGGGAGCGGTTCGCACCGATCGATGCCGTGGCCGCTCACCGGTGGGTCGCCCTGAAGCACGAGATCGTCTATCGCAAGCCGGCCTTCTCGAGGATGATGTGATCGCCACCGTCCTTCTCGAGAAGGTCCAGGGCGTTCGGGCATTTTATGAGACCGTCATCCGGCGCGGCGAAGAAGTGCTGGCCGAGATCAAGTCGAGCTGGTGCTGCCTTGATGCCGGCACCCTCCGGCCAACCCGGCTGGCAGACAATATTATCGAACGCTTTTTTCCGACCGACCATCAACTCGATCAGAGCCGCACCGACAGGCCCTGAGCCTCGAATTGCCGATAGGTGCAATGCGAGGTGGATAGTTATCTCAAGTCGCGAAATTGCGATTGAAGGCGGAGCGGGATGCGTATCCGTCATCCCGCAGGACGGCTGCGGTGTGGGCAATTCAACGTGGCGCGCGAACGCTTGGGCGTGCGCGATCTACGTGTCCCCTTATGGCAATTCGATGCCTGAAATCTGCTCGACAACCTGGCGTGCCACACGCGACGGCACGGCCAAACCGATACCGACATTGCCACCGCTCGGAGCGATGATCGCGCTGTTTACGCCAATCGCTTCGCCACGCATGTTGATTAACGGACCGCCCGAGTTGCCAGGATTGATCGGCGCGTCGGTCTGGACGTAGCGCGGACCACCTTCGGAAGGTGCGCGCAAAGCACTGACGATCCCCGCCGTGACCGTCTGGCCCACCTGAAAAGGATTGCCGATGGCTACGACGTAGTCACCAACATATGTCCGGTCGGAATCGCCGAGCGGGATCTGCTTCAAGCCGCGTGCAGGAATGCGTAGCACGGCAATATCCGTGTTGGGATCGCTGCCGAGGAACTGGGCTTCGACCTGTCGGTCGCCAAGGCCGACGGCGATCGCGCGGGCATTCTCGACGACGTGGTGGTTCGTGACCACAAGTCCGCGCGCTGCGTCTACGACAAACCCCGAACCCGCCGAGATCCGGGGCTCGAGTGCCTCGTCGGGCACACCGAGGAAGAAGCGATAATAGGGATCGCGAAGCAGCGGGTTCTGCGCGTAGGGCGAGGCCTGCAGCACCGCGACATTGACCACGGCGGGCGCGACACGCTCCACCAGCGGCGCAACCGTCAGTCTGTTCAGCGGAACCGCATCGGTTGAAATCGGCGAACTGGCTGCCATCGCCGCTTTTTCATTCCCGCCCTCGAGCCAGGCCACGGCAGCCCCGCCGGTCAGACCGGAGGCGAGTCCGGTCGCCGCCAACAAGGCCAGCCAGCTGCGCGGGAGGCGCAGACGCGGTCCATGCGGGTTCACAGGCGCTCCGCTCCCGGTCCCGATTTCTTCCCATGGCGGCGCAATCGCAAGCCCAGGCCGATTAAAACGAAACCCGCGATGACCGCATAGCCCGCGATCAGCCAAGCGACCGACATGATGGTGGCTAGGGGCGTGATCACCAGCGCCACTGGAATGGCACAGCCCAGCAAGATCGAAAGTATGCCCGACAGGGCGAGGAGCCACTCGCCTTCGATGTCCTTGCGCAGCCGGATCGCCGCGGCCAGTTCCAACGCGCCGACTATAATGGCCCAGGCGCTGAGAACGCCGAGTGTCGCCAATGCATAGCTGAGTGTCGCCACAAACGGCATCAGCATGAACAGCACGGCCACCGCGATACCGATGATGCCGCGCAAAACGAGCGCCCACCAACGCTCCTCCTTGCGCGTCGCCCCGCGGACGCCCGCGATTGTCGAAAGCAGGCCGTCGGCACCGGCATAGGCGGCGAACACCATGGTGAAAGCGAACAGCGCGCTCAGCGGAAAGAGGATTGCCACCGCGCCAAGGATTAGGGCGAGGCCGCCGCGTACGACAAACCAAGCCCAGTTGCGGCTCAGCAGCGAAGCGCCGGTGCGGGCTTCGTTACCCGCACCGGGATAGGTGTAATTATGTATGATTGTAGACATCCGCTGCTTCCCGTCATTCTTCGCGCTGACCGAAGAGGCTCAGCAGCAGCTGGAACAGGTTGACGAGGTTCAGATAGAGCGACAGCGCGCCCATCACCGCCAGTTTGTCGGCGCGTTCGCTGCCCGCATAGGCCAGATATTCGCTCCTTAGCCGCTGCGTGTCCCAAGCGGTAAGCCCGGTGAACACCAGTACGCCGGCGATCGAGAAGACGAGCTGGAGTGTCGAGGAACCGACAAACAGGTTGACAAGGCTAGCGATCACAACACCGAGAAGGCCGACCATCAGGAAGGTCGTCCAGCGCGACAGATCGACGTTGGTCGTGTACCCCCACAGACTCATGGCCGCGAAGACCGCCGCCGCGCTCGCAAAGGCCAGCGCGATGCTGGTGCCAGTGAAGACGAGGAAGATGCTCGCCATCGACACGCCCATCACCGCCGCGAAGGCATAGAAGGCCGTGCGGGCCTGTGCCGTCGTCATCCGCTCGACACGGAACGAAAAGAACAGCACAAACGCCAGCGGCGCGAAGATCGCCACCCATTTCAGCGGGGTGCCGAAGATCGGCTGATAGAGCACGGGCGCGCTCGCGATCAGCAGCGCGACGAGCGCCGTGATGCCAAGGCCCAGCGCCATGTTGCGATAGACGCTCAGCATATGCCGGCGGAGGCCCTCGTCGTAGAGGGCTGCACCTCGGGCGCGCCTAGACGAAGGGGGCGAATATGTAACAGGGTCAAATGGTCTATTCATGCCTCACTCCTTTGTTTCCAAATCAATGAGGCACTCGGCGGCTTGGCGTTAAGCCTGCGATCCTGCACCGAGCGCACTCGATGCGGTCCGACATCACGGAGGTTGGGAACAACCGCCGTCAGAGGGGCCCGGTCCGCAGGCGGAATCTTGTACGGCTCCAAGCAATTTCAAGACCTTCAACTGCGCTCGTGATTGAAAAATGGAATGAACGAAAAATCTCTTGAAAGCCCTCAGCGGCTTCCTAGATTTTTTCCGCCGGACGCCAAACCGGGTCCGGTGGGACACATGAGAGCGCCGGCTCTCTCCGGCGCATCTCATGCCCAAATTGCTCAATTTGGAGGATTTGGAAATGAGAACCAACTTCGACTTTGCACCTTACCGGCGCTCGACCGTCGGCTTTGATCGCCTCTTCAACCTGCTCGAGGCAGGCGCGCGTGAGGAGGATGGCTATCCGCCGTTCGACATCCTCAGGGAAGGTGAGGACAGCTACCGGATTACGGTGGCGGTCGCCGGCTTCCGCCCAGAGGACATCGAGGTGGTGGCCCAGCAGAACCTGCTCACCGTCACCGGCAAGCGTGCCGAGGACGACGGTAAGGGCGAGTATCTGCACCGGGGCATCGCCGCCCGGGCCTTCGAGCGCCGTTTCCAGCTTGCCGACTTCGTCGAAGCCGGGAACGCGCGGTTCGAAAACGGGCTACTTTCGATCGAGCTGAAGCGGGTTGTGCCCGAGGCGATGAAGCCGCGGCGCATCGAGATCGGCGGCGGTGAGCCTGCGACCAAGCAAATCGGTGAGGTGAAGGAGAAGGTCAGCGAACCTGCCTGATCCATGCTCACCGGCCTGCCGGCGCCGCTACTCCCTGTACCCCCGCAAGCGGCGGCCGGCAGGTTTGGCCCCAATCCAGCCAGAAGAGGAGATGACTATCATGGCTTTTCGTGATCTCATTCCCTGGAGCCGGCAGGAAAACCGGCTTCCCGTTCCGGTCAGCGCCGAGCGCGGCCGCGACGACAATAGCCATCCGCTGCTCTCGCTTCACCGCGAGGTTAACCGGCTGTTCGACGACGTCTTCCGTGGTTTCGGCGTGCCGTCGCTCGGCGGCTTCGACCGCGGCCTATCCTGGCCGCACCTCGAGCTGGCCGAAACCGACAAGGAAATCCGGGTCACGGCCGAACTTCCCGGCCTCGACGAGAAGGACGTCGAAATCACCGTCGAGGAGGGCATCCTGACGCTACGCGGCGAGAAGAAGTCCGAGGTCGAGGACAAGGACCGCGGATATACGGAGCGCAGCTATGGACGCTTCGAGCGGCGCATTGGCCTGCCGAAAGGTGTTGACCGCGACAAGGCGGACGCCAGCTTCAAGAACGGCGTGCTAACTGTCACCTTGCCCAAGACTGAGGCGGCGAACGAAAATATTCGCCGCATCCCGGTCAATGGCAGGGCGGCGTGACGGGCAGGCCCGGGACTTCGGTCCCGGGCCCAGCCGTGAATCGCGTGGGACTTTGCACGAGCCTCGGGCGATCGCCGCCAATGACAATCGCCCCAGGTCCGGCCCGAGCTCTACGAGCGCCCTGCCATCCGATGCCCTGGCGATTATCGAGCCAGTGCCAATAGCGGTCAACCAGGCGGGCCGCGCCCGGGCTAACAGGTGGCGACTGCGTTTTGCCGAGCGCTGGCGCCCGCGTGTCGATCCGCTCACCGGATGGACCGGTGGAGGTGATCCACTTGCGCAGATCGAGCTTCGCTTCCCCGACCTCGAAGCCGCCGAGCGCTATTGCCGGCGCGAAGGCGTGCCGTTCGAGCGACGAGGATCGCCGGCTTTGCGTTTGGGGATGCGGGCCTGTCTAACCGGCGAAGCGCCGCCGCGACTGTGCTGCTGGCCGACGGGTCCCCACGCGATGTGCTGCGGGATCACCCATGATCCGTCACCTCAAGAAACTTCGCAACAAGCACCGCCGGAAGGATGACGTTGCATCCTGGGACGTTGGCCTTCGCTCGCGGCGGTGTCGAACCCTGGCGGCAGATTCTACCCGGCGCGTCCAGCAAGCCTCCCCCGAGAACGCCTCAGGGCTGCCCTTCATTCTACATGCGATGTGAACGCAGATGACACAGAATCTCTTCGATTGGCTTTTGTTGGATAGCATCGCTGGCGCGCCGGGCTGGGCGTGGCTGTTGTTCCTGGCGATCGTGCTCGGCCTGCTCGCGCTCGATCTCGGCGTCCTGCATCACGGCGATCGCGCCATGAGCATGCCGGACAGTCTGCGTGCCAGCCTCGTCTATATTGTCGCCGCGTTGCTTTTCGGCGGCTGGATCTGGCATGAGTTCGGGTCGGACGCAGGCCTGCGCTTCCTGACCGGCTATGTCATCGAGAAGAGCCTGTCGCTCGACAACATCTTTGTGATTTCGCTGATCTTCGGCTATCTCGTCATTCCGGCAGCGCTTCAGCACCGCGTGCTGTTCTGGGGCATCCTCGGCGTCCTTCTCATGCGCGCGCTGCTCATCGGCGCGGGCACCGCGCTGGTCCATGAGTTCGCCTGGCTGCTGCCGATGTTCGGCCTGCTGTTGATTGTGGCCGCCATCCGCATGCTGGGCAACGACGAGGCCACGCCCTCCCACAGCCAGGCGCACCTGCTGGCCGCCTTGCGCCAGCGTCTGCCGGTGACGGAGACCCTCCACGGCAGGGCCCTCCTCGCGCGCTTGCCCGATCCGAGCAGGCCTGGGCGCCACAAACTGTACGTAACGCCGCTTCTCCTGGCGCTGGTCTTAATCGAATGCGCCGACGCGTTGTTCGCGCTGGAGAGCGTGCCGGCGATCCTGGCCATCACGCAGGAGCCCTATCTCGTCTACACGTCGAACATCTTCGCCGTGCTCGGACTGCGAGCACTCTACTTCGCGCTCGCCGCGATGGTGACGCGGCTTGCTTACCTCAAGCATACCCTCGCGCTGATCCTCATTTTCATAGGCGGCAAGATCCTTTTCCAGCATTTCGGCGGTCATGTACCGCCACTTGTCTCGCTGTGCGTGACCCTGTCGCTCCTCGTCGGCGGTACCCTACTGTCATGGCGAGCCGAGCGGCGCTCAGGCGGAAAGCTAGCCGGGATGGAGGGCTGACAATGGTCTCCCACGAGCCTTATCCCCGCCCGGGACAAACCTAGCTGGGGACAAAAGCATCTGGTCCGATCTTGCAGGCCGCGCCGGTCGCGCAGCATTCCATCTAACTGATATTACACAATTTTATCAGCCATGCCGGGAACGAATTGTGAGAAAAATCGTTTGCGTGATGTAATCCGCTCTCACCATAGTAATCCGCTCACACCATATTAGTACGGAGATCAATGATGCCCAAAGTGATCCGTAAGGGGGCATCGGGCACTGCCTGGTTGTGGGTTGCCCTACTTTGCCTCTTCTTCTTTCTAGTAATCGCCTGGTTTGCCGATCCGATCGGCTATGCCGATGAAGTTCGGCCAGCCCGGGCTGCATCCTCCATCGAATGGACAGTAGCGCCCGAAGGGCCGGCCGTGCCCGTCACCCTTCCGCAGGTGCGCGTCAAGCCAAATGAAAGGACGGCTGAGCAACCCAGAACCGGTGCCGATAGGCCTTAGTCCCGTAAGGTTGCCTTGTCGAATTGGAGGAGGTCGCCCCGGCGATCCTCAGATTTTAAGTAAGCAGCCATTTTCGCCGTCAGAGAAAGGAAAACAAGGAGAGTCTTGTGCGTTACCGCCATGGGTTCACCGCTTCGCTACTTGCTGTTGCTACCTGCGCCACCCTCATTGATAATCCGGTGGAGGCCCAAGCCGCACCGAACGATGTCGGCGCCCTTCAAACGATTTCGCCCCGCGCCGGCGCCGCTCGAAGTTTCGCGGAAATGACCGAACGGCTCGCTCCCGCGGTGGTCAATATTTCCACCCGCCAGCGCCTGCAGTTGCCAAGCATGAACCCCTTCGCGGGTACGCCGTTCGAAGATTTTTTCGGTTTGCCACAGCAGCCGGGGGCGCGCGATGCGCAGTCGCTCGGCTCCGGCTTCATCATCTCAGCCGATGGCTACATAGTGACCAACAACCACGTCATAACCGCGGAGGGCCACGGGCGAGTAGAGTCCATCACCGTCACCATGCCCAATGGTGAGGAATACCCGGCGAAGTTAGTCGGGCGTGACGCCGCGTCTGACCTTGCGGTCTTAAAAATCAGCGCCGCGAAGTCCCTGCCCTTTGTGAGCTTTGGCGACTCACGCAATGTTCGCGTCGGAGATTGGGTGGTCGCCATCGGCAATCCGTTCGGGCTGGGAGGCACAGTGACTGCGGGCATAATCTCGGCTGTCTACCGCAACACCGGCACCGGCCGGGCTTACGACCGCTACTTGCAGACCGACGCTTCGATCAACCGTGGCAATTCGGGCGGTCCCATGTTTGATATGAATGGTCAGGTTATCGGCATCAACAATGCGATTTTTTCGCCGACCGGCGGCAGCGTCGGCATCGGTTTTGCCATACCGTCCGAGATTGCCGCACCGATCGTGGATAAACTCAAGACTGGCTCGGCAATAGAGCGCGGTTATCTGGGTGTGACTATCCAGCCGATCACCGAGGATCTCGCAGATTCGCTTGGCATTCCGCATAATCGCGGTGAATTCGTTCAAGCGGTCGAGCCGGGAGGGGCGGCAGCAAATGCGGGCATCCGGGCCGGTGACGTCCTTGTCCGGGTCGACGGCAAGGACGTCACTCGCAACCAGACGCTGTCCTATTTGATTGCCGGCATTGGCCCCGGCAGGCGGATTCCGATCGAGCTCATTCGGGACGGCCGGCGCATCACCGTGACCGCCACCATCCAGGAGCGACCCGCCGAGGAACTATTGGCACGAAGCTTCGATAGGGAGCAGCGCGGCTTTGATTCCGTCGATCCGCGGGCGCCGGGCAAAGACGCAAGCTTGTCCGAGCGTGCGTTGGGCATTTCGGTCGAGCCCGTAACGCCGCGCATCGCGCGTCAACTCGGCGCACCTGATAACACCAAAGGTCTTGTCATCGACGCTGTCGATCCGTCTTCAGATGCCGCCCGCAAAGGCTTACGCCGAGGCGACATCCTTCTGTCGGCGAACAATCGCGACGTCTCGACCGTCGAGCAGCTCGAAAGCGCTATCAAGGAAGCGAGGAGCGCGTCCCGGGCGGCCGTGCTTCTGCGCGTAAAAAGCCGAGGAGGATCCCCGCTCTATATAGCAATTAGGATACGCTGACGCTGACAGCCCATGGCGGAACCGAAATTGATGGCGAGATGGTGCATGGGGCGCACATTCGCCTGCAACACCAAGCACGCAGCTGCAGAGAAACCGCCCAGCTCCTTGATGAGGGCCTTCGCTACGAGTGGCTAGCGGCCCATTTACTGTTGCGTGCCTGTTTCACGTTCCTTGCGATGAACTGCCTCGTCAAGTGCGATCAGTACGCGGTCGATCACGCCGGCGTTGCTCGCGGCCTTGGGCAATTCCCTAATCGCGAACTGCTGTAGACGGGTTAGATCGTCTTTCGGAAGGACGATCTCAATCGGCATCTTGCCCAGATGCGCGGGTTTCACCCGCTGCGCGGCCCGGCCCGATGCCAGAAAATGATCCAGGAACCGCTTACGATCGGCGAAGCTCCAGCCCAGCGCTTCGAGTTCGTGCGGGCTGATCGACAGGAGCGCTATGGCAAATTCCATGATGTCGTCAAAAGGCAGCCGCAGCCGCACGTCGTCCTTGCGAGAACGCGATCGCCTGAAGAGGTTGCTTTTCACTGGATCGAGATCACGCCATTAACCGCGCGCCACTCGGTGGGACGGATAAGCCGGTCATGCGCGATCCGGACCGAATGGAGCGCGGCCTCGATCTCGCGCCGCCAATGGTCGAGAAACTCGAACAGCACCGGAAAATCGGGCGCGAGATCGTATTCCTGCCACACGAACAGCTGCAGGAGCGAGGGCGCATCAGGACGGTAGAAATGGATTTCCGCCGTCGTAAGGCCGTAGCCCCGCAACTGCGCGATGAAGCCAGGCTCGGTCATTGCAGCGACTGCGCGGGACCCGGATCATTGTCGAGGTCGTGCATCGCCGCCAGGATTTCGTCGATCGAGACCGCGCGCTTGGCGCCGGGCGGCTTCCTCTTAATCAGCGGGTCCTAGGTTCGAGCCCTAGTGCGTCCACCACTTTCTCCTTATAAAGCATATACTTATAGCTCACCTGCGAAGGCCTGCCGCGCGCTGGAATTGCGCTAGGTAGCTCTCTAGGTAGCAGCCTTGGCCACAATTATATCGCTGCGATTCAATGCCAACGGTCGCCGATCACGTAAAAGCGCCCTAGAGCGTGATCTTGTTTGAGTGAATCGATGGGGGATTCACTTGGCGTGAATTTTCTGATTCAACCTGCTGGCTGGGCAGGAGGCCAGCAGGGATGGTCCGAGCCTATTCGATCGATCTTCGAGAGCGGGTT
>DASWWL010000110.1:0-79589 GCA_036400975.1 Novosphingobium sp.
GGGACGGGCTCGCTGCCTTGCCGCCTTGCGTCGGGGCATACCCCGAGGTTTCGTCCATGCCGGTGTGACATTCACCGGCCTGTCCATCCGCCGCATCCCGTGGCGGCCTGTCCGGACCGCGCGGGCGCCGACCGCACTACGAAGGAGCAGAGCCGAAGCGCTTGCGCCCCCGCACCCGTCACAGTGCCAGTCTGGTAACTGACAGAACGGAACGTATGAAGAACATTCCTACATGTCAAGCGCATGGGGCCGGATTTTTTTGGCGGGCGTCGCGATTTGTCCAAGGGGGACACGCATCCCGATTGGAGGAAACCAAGATCTGCAATTCAGGAGGGCTTGCCCCGTTTCACCGAACCGCTTTCCAGTTCGCCTTCCATGTCCTGCGCATAGCTTATCAGAATTTCGACATAATCCATGGCGGCACCGAAAGGGCTGTTTTCATCGACCGTCATGGAAGCGGAGGCAGCGGCTGCGCGCCGGTCGTTTTTCCGTTTCTTCACGGAACGAGAAACTATTTTGTATCTAAATAATAATACAAATCTTCTCTTAATTCTGATAAGTTTCTTCATGAAATTATCGTTTTCGATACATTTTCATAAAATCTCAATTCCCTATACGGCCTCATCGGATTTGGCTCGACGAAACATCGATGGAAAAGGCAACCCTGCCCTTGCCCACAACCTTGACATTCGTTGCCCGATTTTCCCGGAAAAGTACCTTAACGTTATCCAGGACATACTGCTTGGCCTGGATGAGATCCGCGAAGGATCGTTCTGCGACGATCTCTTCATTCCTGCACCAAAGGGCGCGGTACGGCATCGTGCGACCTGGCATGGCATTGCCTCCCCCAACCGCAGACGGGCAATCCCCGTCGGAAGGAATGTGCCATCAACAGGTTCAGGTGGAAAAGCTTGTTACGGTAACATGCACGCAACACAGGGTAACATGTGAAACAATCGACGAAACAAAATGATCGCTGTTTCGCATCGAGAAGATATACAGGTGCATCATAAAAGCGTTCAGGGTGGAGGTGAGTGTTGTCTGCAGAGGAGCAAAACGAGGACGCGGCCAGTTTATGGCGGGCTGCAGATCACGTCCTGGAAGCTCCTGTTTTCAAGCGTTCGCCTCAGCTGACAAAGCTCTTGCGCTACCTCGTCGAAATGACCGCTTCAGGCCAGGCCGACCTGCTGAAATCCTTTACGATCGCCGTTGATGGCCTCGACAAGAACCCTGACGACTCCCCGGACGCTTACGCCAGGGTCCAGATCGCCAGACTGCGCAATACCCTGGATGCGTATTATACGAAAATGGGCGTCCCCGACGAAGGACGCCTGCAACTGGCTCCCGGCGCCTACAAGGTTCTTATCCATCACAAGGACGCACCGGCTTCCGAAACGGAGCCGACTGTCGCGGACAGACGCCGGATTTACCTCAAGATATTCGTCTGCGCGATTGTCCTGTTCGCGATCATGACGACTGCCTATCAAATATATCAGCGCCGGGAGACGCAGGCGGCCCACGTTCAATGGCGGACAAGCAACTTTCCCGTTCTTTCCGTGAAAGTAATGTCAACTTCCGCCGGATTCGGGGAAACACCGATTCTGGAACAGGATATCCTGACGAAACTGGCGCCGTACGAAGGCTTCAAACTCACGGAAGGGAGCGTGACGCCTCCGGATTTCGCAATGATGGTGAATTTGACCCGAAGCACAGACGGCTTCGAAGCGAATGTTAAAATAACCGAGACCTCGTCCGCAAGAGTAATCTGGGCCCGAAGCTTCAGCGCTGCCGGTCGCTCATCGCAAAGCCTATCCGACATGTCGGCCATGATCGCCTTCCAGACAGGCAATACGACAGGCGCCATACACTCGTACAACTGGCGAAAGTTGCCGGAGCCGGACACCCCTTACGCGTGCTGGCTGCGTTTCGCCGGGCTGGTCGAAGTCACAAAGACCATCCGCGACGATCCACTCTACGAATGCGCAGAGGCCTGGTATCGCAATGCCAGTCTGCACCCGCTTGCGGCCATGCTTCGAGGCTGGACGTTATCGGACAGGGCGTTGGTTCAGCTTTCACAGGCCAGGCACGACGCCCTGCTCAGGGAGGCCTTGACCGTCCTGTACGAAGCCAGCGCAACAAGCCCGGATTCTGTAGGATTGCATCTGGCTATGATGCGCGCTCAATCCTTCGCGGGGAATGCGGAAGCCATCAAGCTGGCTGGCCACAATGCATTGCGCCTGAATCCGGACAGCCCGCATGTCCAGGCATTGGTCGGAACGACTTTCGCCTTGTGGAACGATCCGGAGGGCATAGTCCTGCTCAAACGCGCGATCGCGATGAACCCTTCTTCGCCCGCATGGTATCGCATCGGCATGGCGGTAGACGCCATGATGCGGGACGACACCGTGGAGGAAGGGAGATATGTGGCCAGCCTTTCCACGATGTATGAAAATCGTCCGCTACTCTTGCTGCTGTCCGCGGCGCATAGCGCCAGAATCGGCAGGCTGAGCGAGGCGCGCGGGTTGCTGCTGCGCCCTCCCTTTCAAACCATGATGGGAGGAATGCGACTGGATCCGATCATCAATCGATTACCGGCCGCGCCGGCCGTCAGGAAAAAGCTTCGGGAATTGCTGCGGCCCGTACTGGAAAAAGAAGGATAATCGTCCACCGACACAGGGCTTTCAGTCGATGAGCCGTGCATCGATGCCAAGGACGTCGAGCAGCGCCCGACGCGCCGCCCGCAATTCCCGCCACAAGGATGGATTGCCGATCTCGTCCGCCGCGATCTGTGTTGGCCACCACCGCCGCACCACAATCTCGACATGCTCCAGTCTGGCCTGATCGACGATGAACCGGGAATCGATCGTCTCGGGATCCGCGACGACACGCAACCGCAGGCAGGCAGGCCCGCCGCCGTTGGCCATCGACTGGCGCACGTCTACCGGCACCAGCTTGCGGATCGGCCCACCCCTTGCAACCAGTGCTTCGAGCCATGACCAGACATGCGGCAAAGCGCGCGTTTCGGTCGGGAGGATCAGCGCCATACCGCCCTCGGGAAGGCTCGCAAGCTGGGCATTGAACATGTACGATGCGACAGCATCGGCCAGGCTGACGACGCTTGCCGGGACTTCTTCGATCACGACCGAAGGCAGCTTCTCGCGCAGGGCGGCATAAACGGCCTGCCGCTCGGCGAAGGCCTGTTCATGAACCAGCAGCACATGCGCGTTCGCCACGGCCACGACATCGTTGTGGAACGCGCCTGCCTCGATGGCCTCGGCCGACTGCTCGGCGAAGACGATCCGGGCCGGGTCGAGCCCGTGTATCCGTGCGACCGCCTCGCTCGCTTCGCGATGCTGCCGCGCAGGATAGGCGCCGCCGCCGCGACCGAAGACGAAGACCTCGACACCGCGCCCATCATGGCTGTCGCACAGGCGCATGTGATTGGCCGCGCCCTCGTCACCGAAGGGGGCAGGAATCGGACCGTGGACCATGAAATGCCGGCTGTCGGCGAAAGCCAGACGTAGCTGGGACAGCGTAGCCGGCCATTCGTGGCTGCGGTGCGGCATGGTCGCGAGGTTGGCGACCGTCAGATGGCAACGCCCATCTGCCGTGTCGGGCGCCGGAGAAACCGTCGCCGCATTCGCCGCCCACATCGCCGATGCGGACAGGGCATTGGCGCGCAGGACCGGACCGGCAGCATCCATCGTCGTGCCCAGCCGGCGCAGCCAGTCTTCGTTTGGCCGGTCGTGCGGCAACAGGATGCCCTGGACGAGACCGAGTTCCAGATTCGCCCGCATCTTGGCGATGCCCTGCAATGCCGCCTCGCGCGGGTGAGCGACATTCCCGGCACTGCGCATCGCGGCAAGGTTTCCGAAGCTGAGGCCGGCATAATTGTGGCTCGGCCCGATGATCCCGTCGAAGTTGATCTCGCACAGCATCAGATCAGACCGGCACATGGGTAACGGTATCGCCGACGGTAACGCCCAGCACGTCCGCCGCCACGGGGGAGAGCGCGATGCCATCCCCGGCCGGGGCGATCAGGTCCTGGCAGCACCGATATCGCGAAAGCCGGCCTGTCGCGACCAGGCTGATCGTGCCGGCCGCCGGTTCGGCAATGGCCGCGATACGTTCGCTGCGCGCCTCGCGCACGGTCGCGATCCGGTCGGTATCGACGATCATGGTCGGCCCGCCATCAAAGATGTCGATATAGCAATCGAAAGAGAAGCCCTCATGCTCAAGCATGCGCATTGCCGCCTCGCCGGAGCGGTGCGGCACGCCGATCCGCTGGCGGGCCGTATCGACCAGCATCGAGGTATAGATGGGATGCCTCGGCATGAGATCGGCAATGAACTGGTTGCCGTGGATCGCGTTGAATTCGTCGGCTTCGCGAAAGGACATGCCGAAGAAACGGCCGGCAAGGCCGTTCCAGAACGGCGAATCCCCTGCCTCGTCGAGCGCCCCGCGCAGTTCTGCTATCGTCCTGGAGGCGAAACGCGGGCGGTGCAGCGCCATGAACAGGTAGCGGCTGCGCGCGAGGAGCTTGCCGGTGCCGGCCGACCGCGCATCGGCATCGAGGAATAGACCGCCGACTTCGGTCGCGCCGTCGAGATCGGTGCACAAGGTCAGCGTTTCGGCGCGGAAGGTGCGGTCGAGCTCCGTGCTGATCTGGGTCAGCACGCCGATCCGGTAGCTGTAGAACGGCCAGGTCGAACCGATCCGCGCGAAGATCTGGCAAGTGCCGCGCACCTCGCCGCGGTCGGCATCCTCCAGCACGAAGAGAAAGAGATCATCGGCGGGCGTATCATCGGCGCGCGCGAAAGAAGCGATGGCGCGCTCCACCTTGGCTGACAGCGTGGGCCGATCGGCGGGCAGATTGGTGAAGCCGCCGCCCGTTCCCCGCGCCATACGGTATAGCGCATCGGTATCGTCGGGGCGGATGGGGCGCACTACCGGGGTCACGGCAGGATCTCCCCCCGATCCAGCCGGTGCAGCACAAGCGCGGAAAGCCGCGCGCGTTCGGACAGGGAATCGACGAGCAGAAACTCGCCTGGCGAGTGAATATTGCCACCGCGCGCGCCCATCGTGTCGATCACGGGAAGGCCGCAGGCGGCAATGTTGTTGCCATCGCAAACGCCGCCCGTGTCTTGCCAGGTCAGCGGCTCGCCGAGATCCGCGGACGCCCTGGAGACCATGGCGAAGAGCCGTTCGGTCGCCTCGCCCACCCGCTTGGGCGGACGGCCGAAGGCCCCGTGCAGATGGATCTGCACGTCATGTTCGCGAGCCACCTCCATGATGGTCCGATCGACCAGGGATGCCGCATCGGCGGCATCTTCCTCGCGGCAGGGCCGCATGTTGAAGCGCAGGACCGCCAGATCCGGGACGAGGTTGTCGGGGCCGCCCCCGTCGATCCGTGCAGGATTGATGCCCAGCGCGTCGCGGCGCGACCGGGCAAGGCGCAAGGCGAGGTCGGCGGCCGCGACGAGAGCGTTGCGGCCGTCCTCGGGATTGCGTCCGGCGTGGGCCGCGCATCCCTTGACGACCGCCGCGAAATTGCCCGAGCCGGGACGGGCCTTCGCCATCGCACCGCCGGGCAGCGCGGGTTCGTAAGTCAGGGCGGCGATCTTGCCCGCCGCCAGTTCGCGGATCGCGCCGGCCGAAGAGCTCGAACCCGTTTCCTCGTCGCTGTTGATGAGGACATCGTAACCCAAGCGGGGACCAGTCTTCTCGAAGGCTTCGAGGGCCGACAGCATCAACGCGATTCCACCTTTCATGTCGGAAGTGCCGGGCCCCCGCAGGGTCGCCGCGTCGAGCCAGTCGCACTGCTGGAAAAAGTGATCGGGCGCGAAGACGGTATCCATATGCCCCGTCAGCAGAACGCGGCGAGCAGCTCCGGGACGAACCCTGAGAACCAGATGGCGGCCATGCGCGCGGCTGGCGATCCTGCCGTCCGCGCCGACTGCTTCGACCGGGTCGGGATCGCGCAGCGCCAATTTTCCCGGCAGGACCGAGAAGGCATCGGCCAATCTGCCGGCCATCATCGCCAATCCGCCAAGATTGCCTGTCCCGGTGTTGAGCGCCGCCCAGTCGAGCACCCGATCGAGCATGGATTGTTGCTCGATCGGCTCCAGCAGACGGCGCTCCTGACGCGAAAGCCCGGTCATGGCCGCACCATTCCTTTCAGCATGTCGGCATTGCCTTCGGCCGAATCCGCCTCGAAGCCGGCGACCGGATGCGCGCAATAGTCGGCCGCGTACCAAGCGCTCGGCCGGTGATTCCCGGATTCGCCCAACCCGCCGAACGGCATGGCGCCGCTGGCACCGGTAGTCGGTCGATTGCGGTTGACCACCCCCGCCCGCACTTCGGCCGCGAAGCGCCGCCACAGCGTATCGCCGCGCGTCACGAGTCCGGCGGCGAGGCCATAACGCGTGTCGTTCGCGGCCTGGATCGCCGCGTCGAAACTGGCGACGTGCATGACCTGCAGAACCGGGGCGAAGATCTCCTCGTCGGGTGCGTTGATACCGGTCACGTCGAGCAGCGCCGGAGTGACGAAGGCTTCGCTCCGCCCCTCGACACTTCCGAGCGGCCTGATGCAGCGGGCGCCCGCCCCGATGAGCTGCTCTACTTGCGCGCGGGCTTTTCGTGCCGCTTCGCCGGATACCAGCGGTCCCATGAAGGGCTCGGGCATTTCGTTCCAGGCGCCGATGGTCAGCCGGTCGGCAAGCTGCGCGACGGCATCGACCAGCAAGTTTCCGAAATCGCCATCAGGCACGATCAGCCGCCGCGCGCAGGAGCACCGCTGTCCGCTCGTGAGGTATGCGGACTGAACGATTATAGCCGCCGTTTCCCCAAGGTCGCCGTCCCATGCGACCAAGGGATTGTTCCCGCCAAGTTCGAGCGCGAGCATCACTTTCGGGCGATCGGCGAACAGGCGGCGGAAATGCGCCCCGGTCGCGGCGGAGCCGGTGAAGAGCAGCCCGTCGATGTCCGCTGCCGCCAGCGCCGCGCCGGTTTCCCGGCCACCCTGCGTCACGGTGAAGACATCCTCCGGCAGCCCCGCCATTGCCCATGCATGGGCAATGGCCTCGCCGGTCGCCGGAGTGAGTTCGGAAGGCTTGAACACCACCGTATTGCCGGCGAGCAACGCCGGCACGATGTGGCCGTTCGGCAGATGGCCAGGAAAGTTGTAAGGCCCGAACACGGCCATGACGCCATGTGGACGGTGACGCAGCACTGCCCTGCCGAAAGAAACATCGGAGTGGCGTTCACCCGCGCGTTCAGCCTGAGCGGCGATCGAAAGGTCTATCTTCCAGATCATCGAAGCGAGTTCCGCGCGCGATTCCCGGAGAGGTTTTCCGGTCTCGCGAGAAACCGTTTCCGCCAAAGCGTCAGAACGAGCCGCAAGGACCGTCTTGAATGCCAGGACATGGGCGGTGCGTTGTTCCTGCTTCAGTTCGGCCCAGCCGGGGAATGCCCGGCGCGCCCGTTCGACCGCTTCGCCAACCCGGCTCGCATCGACGGCGCTGCCCGTCCAGACAGTCTCCCCTGTAGCGGGGTCGATGGAATGAAACCGGCCGGTCAATCCGCCCCCGTGACGGCAAAAATGCCAGTCGCGTTGCCGCTGTCGAACGAAAGGTCGATCCGGTGGGTCGCCGGATGGATACCTCTCGAAATGAATTCGTAGAACGATCCCGGCACCTCACGTTCCACGATGACGCCCTTCTCCGTGCGGAAGGGACGCATAACCTTCGTCGCCAGGAATGCGGTCTGACGGATCCTGCCGCTCTCCGAAACCTCGATCTCGTGCTTCAGCAACGCCCCCTTCGCCTTGAGCACAGCCGCCAGGGAAAAGACATCTGGCACCCGGTCGGTCGCGTGGTTGAAGGCGTTGCCTTCCGTCGCGATCCAGGCGCCCTCGGGCGAATGGCGCAGCAGAACCCGGTAATCGGACAGCGCAGGAACCGGATGGTGACGGCCGAAAGCGCGGACGATGCCCGGCAGCGCCGAAAGGACAAGACCGACCGGACATTGGCCATCCCGGTTCAGCATTTCGAGCACAGTCAGTTCGGCTTCGCCCAATGGATCCTCGGACGCGCCGAACACCTGCCGCGCCGCCTGCCGCGCTTCATCGGACAATTCGGACAAGTGCAGTTCGCTAACGAAGAACTGCGGGACTGTTTCGGGCAAATCGACATGGGCATAGGCACGGCCGGTCATCTTCAACGACGGCAGAGGATAGATACCGGCAAGGGCATAGCCGAGTGGTTCGAGGATGCGGCCGAACGCGCGATATCCGCCGGGCAAGGCGCCGGTCGTGCCGTCGATAGTGCGCAAAGCGCCATGATCGAAACAGACCTGGCGTTCTTCCATCCAGAGATCGGCCACATGCGCCGACGCGGCCGGAACACGCTCCAGCAGGTCGGAGAACAGGATCGCGTTGAGCGCCATGGCCACCTGCGCGCGCGTGGCGATAACCCCATCCCCGCCCAGAAGCGGATCGATCGTCAGAATCGAGAGGATGAAATCGGTACGCTCCTTGCCGAGCAGCGCGGCAACCAGCCGAGTCAGGATGCCGGAATCGGACAATAGGGGCGGGGTTCGCGCCGCAGGAATTCGTCCCTCGATTGCAGGTTCGCCGACGATCTGTTCTATCCGTCCGAAGATCGACTGGCCGCCCGCATCCCGCATCTCGATGGCGACACGATCGCCACTCCGCAGGAACGGCGTCTTCGGCTCGCCATGCAGGATCGTCTCGATCATGCGCAACTCGGCAATGCAGCTGTAACCACGCCCGCCTTCCGCGACCGGCAGTCCCGGTCCGCCCTCCGGCCCACGGTTGGAAACCGTGCCCGAACCGATGATCGCGCCCGCTCCCAAAGGCCGGGTCTTCGCAGCGTGGGCGACAAGATCGGCGAAACCGAAGGTCGCATCCTCGCCTGCCTGCGCACGGCCGAACGAATGTCCGTTGAGATCGACCAGCAAAGGCAAGTGCAGCCTGCCGCCCCGCCACGCGCCGCCCAGTTCGTCGGGCGTGACGGCGATCGGCGAAAAGGCGGAAGGCGGCTTCGACTGGTAGAAACCGAAGCCCTTGGCCAGTTCGCCGGGAATGAGGTTACGCAACGAGACGTCGTTGCAGAGCAGGACCAGCCTGATGTGCCCCAATGCCTGCTCCGGCGAGACCCCGGAGGGCACGTCACCGGTGATGACGGCGATTTCGCCTTCGAAGTCGCAGCCCCAGGCTTCCTCGACCAGCGGAATCGGATCACGGGGGCCGAGCATCGCATCCGATCCGCCCTGATAGATCAGCGGGTCCGAATAGAAGCTTTCCGGCATGTCGGCGCCCCGCGCCTTGCGGACCAGTTCGACGTGATTGATATAGGCGCTGCCGTCAGCCCACTGATAAGCGCGCGGCAGCGGCGCAGCGCAAGCGGCTTCGTCGAACGGAACGCCGGCAACTTCGCCCGCTTCAAGCCTTTCCCCGAGCTGGCGCAGAGACGGTTCGAGCAAATCCCAGTCGTCGAGCGCAGCCTGGAGCGTCGGCGCGATCGTATCGGCGTATATGCAACGCGTCAGATCCCGCGAGACTATGACGAGACGGCCATCCCGGCCGGATTTGAGCGAGGCAAGCTTCATCCTGCCCGCTCCCTCTGGCTGTCCGACTGATTGTCGGGATGCGCCCGGGCGAAGGCCTGCAGGCCGAGACAGGCGGCCTCGATGCGGCGCATGTGCGGCATCGGCGAGAGGTCGAAGGCAAAACGGCGCGCGTTGTAGAGCTGGGGAATCAGCACCGCCTCGAAAAGGCCCGGCGTCGCGAACAGGAAATCTTGCGCGCAAAGTTGCTCCAGCCGCTGCTCGACCGGCAGCAGCGTTCTTCCGAGCCAATGGCGATACCAGGTGTCGATCTCCGCCTGATCGTGGCCAAGCTCGCTCTTCAGGTATTGCAGCACCGGCAGGTTGAGCGGGGCATGCAACTCGGTCGCGATGGCATAGGCCAGTTCCCGCGCCGAGAACCGGCTTTCCCGATCGGCGGGCAGTAAAGGCGGGTCCGGATAGCTTTCGTCCAGCCATTCGAGGATCGCCATGGATTGCGCATAGCGCCGCCCTTCCGCCTCCAGCAGCGGCACACCGGCGAAGGGATTGATCGCGCGATAGGCTGCGCTCCGCTGCGCCCAGGCGCGCAAATCGACCGGCACGATCTCGTAATCGAGACCCTTGAGGTTGAGCGCGATCCGCACCCGGTAGCTCGTCGAGCTGCGGTAGTAGGCGTAGAGGCGCATTCAGCCTTCTCCCCCGCCCAAGTCATGGAGCCAAGCGGCATGGCGCGGAGCCTTGCGGGTCTGAGACCACTCCTCGAGCATCATGGGAGCGACGCGGCGCAACTCGTCCATCTGCTCGGGCGTGTGAATGTCGCAGGCCAGTTCGATCCGATGGCCGTTGGGATCGAAGAAATAGATCGACTGGAAGATGCCGTGATGCACCGGACCGATCACGTCGAGCCCGCGCGCTTCGGCCCGCGCCCTGGCGGCAAGCAGGCTGTCCATGTCGGCGACCTTGAAGGCAATGTGCTGAACCCAGCGCGGAGTCGTCACGTCTCGCTGCATCTCCGGTGCGTTCGGCAATTCGAAGAAGGCCAGTACGTTACCGCCGCCGGCGTCCAGGAAGACATGCATGTAGGGATCCGGCTCGCCGGTCGAAGGCACCTTGTCCTCGGCGATGGCAAGCTCGAAGGCCATGCCCAGGACATCGCGATAGAACTCGACCGTCTCGCGCGCGTCGCGGCAACGATAGGCGACATGATGAATGCCGCCGAGCACCGGCGGTTTGCCCGGCCCGCTCATTGCGTGACCTCCTGCAACACATGGCGCCTCAACTGATCGCGCTCCAGGCTTTCGAACAAGGCCTGGAAATTGCCTTCGCCGAAGCCTTCATCGCCGCGCCGCTCGATGAACTCGAAGAAGACCGGGCCTATCGTCGGTTCCGCGAAAATCTGCAGGAGCAGCCGGGGACCGTCGCCCGCCACCGTCCCGTCCAGCAGGATGCCGCGGGACCGCAGCGCCCCGATGTCCAGACCATGCCCCGGCAGGCGCTCCTCGACCATGTCGTAATAGGTATCGGGCGGCGGGGGCATGAAGGGCACGCCGGCATCTTTCAGCCGGTCACACACCTCGGCAAGATCATCGCAGGCGAAGGCGATGTGCTGGATGCCTTCGCCATTGAAGCGCCGCAGGAACTCGTCGATCTGGCCATGGCCGCGCTCGCCTTCTTCGTTCAGCGGAATGCGTATCCTGCCGTCGGGCGCAGTCAGTGCGCGCGAGGTCAGGCCGGTATGTTCGCCCTTGATATCGAAGTGCCGGATTTCCCGGAAGTTGAAGAGCTTTTCATAATAGCCGGCCCAATAGGCCATTCGCCCGCCATAAACGTTATGCGTCAGGTGATCGATCCGGCGCAGGCCCGCGCCCGCCGGATGGCGGTCCTCACCGGGAAGGTAAGCGAAATCGATGTCGTAGATCGAAAGCGCGCCGTCGCACTCGCTCTCATAGCGGTCGACCAGATAGACGATCGCGCCGCCGATCCCCCTGATCGCGGGCAGATGCAATTCCATCGGGCCGGTCTCGACCAGTACGGGTTCGGCCGAACGTGCGAGCAATTCAGCATAGGCGCGATGCGCGTCCCTGACGCGGAATGCCATGCCGCAGGCGCTTGGCCCATGCTCGCGCGCGAAGTAGCTGGCCGGGGATCCCGGCTCATAATTCGTGACGAGATTGATCTCGCCCTGCCGCCAGAGCTCAACGTCCTTAGAGCGGTGCCGGGCGATGCGGCGGAAACCCATGGCCGCGAAGACGGGTTCGAGCAGGCCCTTTTCCGGCGCGGAGAATTCGACGAACTCGAAGCCGTCGAGGCCGATGGGATTGGTGAATAGCGTGGTCATCCGCCATTCTCCATCGGAACGACTATCTTGTAGATGCGATCGCCAGGCTGATGTTTTCCGGGCGGGAGCGGCGGAGAATCGCGCCACTTTTGATAGATTGGGCCGAAATCGAGGGAGACCAGTTCGGAAAGCAGGCGATCCAGACTATCGAGAACGAAGTAGCAGCTCTGGAACGTGTCGATGTTATAAGCGGTGCGCATGATCCGCACCGGATCGAAGCGCAGCCGCATCACGTCCGGATTCTCGACGCTGTAGACGATCTCCCCGGCCGAGGAGACGAGCCCGGCGCCGAAAGCCCGCAGGCCGCGGCCTTCGTCGATCAGGCCGAACTCGACCGTGTACCAGTATATCCGGGCCAGCATATCGAGCGCGCCCATGGCCATCGCGCGTTCTCCCGCACGGCCATAAGCGGTCATGAAATCGGCGAAAGCCGGGTCTAGCAGCATCGGCACGTGGCCGAAGAAATCATGGAAGACGTCCGGCTCGACGAGGTAGTCCAGCTCATGCTCCTCGCGCAGCCAGCCGGTTACCGGAAAACGGCGGCCGGCAAGGTGATCGAAGAAAACCTCGTCGGGAATGAAACCGGGCACGGCGACCAGCCGCCAGCCGGTGGCCGGCCGCAGCACATCGTTTGCCTCGTCGAAGCGGGGAATGCGGTCGGCGCAATCGAGCCGGGCCAGGCCGGCGAGGAACCGGGAGGAAGCATGGCGCTGCGCCAGCGCACTCTGGCGGGCATGGAGCCGCCGCCAGCGATCGTGCATCTCTGGACGGTAGGCCGTCCAGTCCTGCGTGATCGTATAATCGGCGCCAGCCGCTTCATAATTGCCACGAAGACCGCTGGCGCTCTTGGCGGAGCCAGGTCGTTGCATGTCATGAAGATACCACCGATCGGACGCGATTTTCGTGCAAATCACTGCATTGGAAGAGGACCATAATAGTGGTATCCTCTATAAATAATCATCAATTGAGTGAAATCATGCCCATCGACACTTTCGACCGCCAGATCATCACTGCGCTGCAGGAAGACGGCAGGATGCCGATCGCCAACCTCGCCGACCGGGTCTCGCTATCCGCGACACCGGTCAGCCGCAGGCTGAAGCGGCTGGAAGAGGAAGGCTACATTCGGGGTTACGCGCCGATCCTCGACTTGCGCAAGCTGGGTTTCGAACTTGACGCTTATGTGCTGGTCAACCTGCAGATCCACAACGACGAGAACATCGACCGGTTCGAACGCGAGATCCTGGCGAATCCCTGCATCGTGTCGTGCCATTCGGTGACCGGCGACATGGACTACCTGCTCCACGTGATTGCACGCGATGTCGATCATCTCAACCAGTCGACGCTCAAGATGCTCGTCCGCATTCCCGGCGTGCGCGACGTGAAGTCGATCATCGCGCTTGAGGCGGTGAAGCCCCTCCAGTCGGTGCCGCTCGGCTAACACGGGCTCCGATAACGGGACACAGTCTCTTTTCCCGATCCCTCGCCGGGACAGCTTTCGCGATCGCGCCGAAAGGTATATCATGCGCGCACCGCCATGAGGGCGTACTCGCGCCGAAGGACATGCTCATTTGCACCGCAAGGCGAAAATCGTGAGCATGATCCCGCAAGAGTAAAGAAAAACGGCGCAGATCGACGCTTCATCATGGCGAAAGCCAGGAGGATGCGATCCATGACAATAGCTCGTCCCGCTCAACGGTTTCCGGCCCAGAAGGAAATCGAGATCCGCAGACTGGAATTGCACGATCTTCGGATAGCCCTTGTTCAGGGCTGGGACGATTTTCTGCACAAACGCGGTGATCTGGTCTTTATCGGGTTCATTTATCCTGTCGCGATCGTGCTCGCCGGCATCTACGCCTATCAGGC
This sequence comes from Novosphingobium sp., assembly GCA_036400975.1. Taxonomy (GTDB): domain Bacteria; phylum Pseudomonadota; class Alphaproteobacteria; order Sphingomonadales; family Sphingomonadaceae; genus Novosphingobium. The sequence goes on from DASWWL010000110.1 coordinate 13,790, forward strand.
CTCGGTTCTGCCGCTGATCTTCCCGTTGGTCGCCGGATCGGTTTTCTTCGGACCGACAGTCGCCAGCGGTTTTTACGAACTGGCGCGCCGGCGCGAACTGGGCCTCGATACGCGCTGGCGACATTTCCTGGACGTCGTGCGCGGCCCCGCCGCACTGTCCTTCTTCAGCCTGACGAGCGTTCTCGTCCTCGTGTTCATCGCCTGGATCATCAGCGCATGGCTTATCTATGCGAAGACCCTGGGCGCGCAGATGCCCGATGCGGCCGCCACGACCGCCGGGTTCCTGCATACGGTGCTCACCACATTCGAAGGCTGGCGAATGATGATCGTCGGCAACGTCGTCGGCCTGGGCTTCGCCCTCCTGACGCTTGCCATCAGCGTCGTCTCCTTCCCGATGATCGTCGACAAGCCGGTCGGCTGGAGCACCGCCCTGCAAACGTCATTCCGCGTCGCCTGGCACAATCCGGTCACGATTGCGGCATGGGGGCTGATCGTCGTCGGCTTGCTGGTGCTGGGCACGCTGCCGGCATTCGTCGGCCTGGCGGTCGTACTGCCCGTGCTGGGATATGCGACCTGGCATCTCTACACGCGCGCGGTCGTTCGCTGAAAGACAAAGCTGACCGTTACCCGATGGCGCGCTTCACGGTTTCCCGCCCGGCTCGGCCGGGTGGGGCTGTGGCAGCGGAAGCGGACGGTCGTTGAGCGTGGCCAGATACTTGATGATGGCCGCGCGGTCTTCCGGGCGGCGCAGGCCGGCGAAGCTCATCTTCGTGCCGGGAACCTCCCTCGCCGGCGAGCCGAGATAGGCGAAGAGCGCATCGTATCCCCACCCTCCCGGATGCGCGATCATCGCCGGCGAATATGCGAAGCCCGAGACAGAGGCGACGTCACGTCCCACGACACCCCACAGATTGGGCCCGATGCGATTTGGCCCGCCCTTCTGGAAATCATGGCAGCTCATGCAGACGCGGGCCTTCTGCTGTCCGGCGCCGGCGTCGGCCTGCGCCAGCAGCGTACCGAGGTCTAGCGGCACCGACGGCGCCACGGCTCCAACGGCGGCTATCGGCGCGGTTCCATGCATGTCGTGCTGATAAGCGACCAGCCGATTGCGTTCTTCCACGTCGCCGAGGTTGGCCGGCCAGCCCCGCTGCACCGAGGCGAGATCGATGCGCGGCGGCATGTGTTCGACCGGCTTGTAGGCCAGCTCTCCCGGGTGAGCTTCGGGATAGAGCTGGTCCAGGAACCAGCTTACGCCGATCATGAGGGTCAGACTGACCGCGACGGTCGCGCCGGCCGCCATCCATTGCCCGCGCTTCATGGCTCAGCCCCCACCGCCCAGGAAGATCGCCCGGGTCCAATAGGTATAGTCCGATTCGATCAGCATGATGCGGATCAACACCAGCAGCACCAGCGGCGGCACCAGTATCGCATAGATCAGGGAAAGCCGCTCCCAGGCCATATGCATGAAGATCGACACGATCAGCCCGGCCTTGAGCAGCATGAAGACCACGATCAGCGTCCAGCGCAGGATGCCCTGAACGTGGAAGTAGTCGACAAGGTAGGACAGAGTGCTGAGAACGAAGAGATAACCCCACACCTTGAGGTAGAGGCCGATAGGATGCTGCTGGCCGCTACCGTGGCCGGAAGCCTCTTGCTGGGCGGAAATGGGATCGTGCATCGGCCGCACCCTTCGTTCACCAGAGATAGAAAAAGGCGAAAATGAATACCCAGACGAGATCCACGAAGTGCCAGTAGAGTCCGGCGATCTCGACCGCCGAATAATCGCCCGCCGCGTCATAGTGTCCCCGCAGGACCTTCGAGGCGACGACCAGCAACAGGATGACGCCGCAAGTCACATGCAGACCGTGAAAGCCGGTGATCATGAAGAACGAGGCGCCGAATTGGGGGGCGCCCATGGGATTGCCCCAGGGACGCACGCCTTCCTCAACGATCAGCTTGGTCCATTCGAAGGCTTGCATGCCGACGAACATCGCGCCGAAAAGGGCCGTCACGAACATCAGCGCGGCCGTTTTCCGGCGATCGCGCCGATAGCCGAAGTTGACCGCCATCGCCATCGTGCCGCTCGAGCTGATCAGCACGAAAGTCATGATCGCGATAAGGATGAGCGGGATGGATTGCCCCCCGATCGTCAGCGCGAAGACTTCGGCGGTATTGGGCCAGGGAAGCGTCGCCGAGGCGCGCATCACCATGTAGGAAGTCAGGAAACAGGAAAAGATGAAGGTATCGCTGAGCAGGAATATCCACATCATCGCCTTGCCCCAGTGGGTATGACGGAAGACTTCCTGATCGGCCGACCAGTCGGCGGCGATCGCGCCCATGCCCCCAGGGGCATTTTCGTGGCTCTCTTTCTCCATCAGCAATTGCGACATGGCGATATCATCCCGCCTTGTTTTCAGGTCGACACCAGCAACCCCACCAGAACGATCCAGACCAGCAACAGGAAATGCCAGTAAAGCGCGCAAAGCCCGACATTGCGCAGCGCATGGCGGCTGACGCCTTCATCGCCCAGCCGGGCCAGCACGCGCGCGGCGGCCACCAGACCGCCGGCCAGATGCACGCCGTGCAATCCCGTCAGCAGATAGAAGAAGGCATTGGCCGGATTGGCCGAAGCGAAGTAGCCCGCCGCCTGGTAATGCCGCCAGAGCAGGATTTGCCCGAAGAGAAACGCCAGTCCCAGCAAGCCGCCGGTCACGCTCGCCAGCCGGACCCGCCGCAGTTCGTCCGGCGCGCGGCGCGCGGCTTCCCAGGCCGCACTGCTCGCGATGAGGATCCCCGTGTTGATCCAAAGCAGCATAGGCTCGGGCATGGGCCGCCAGTCGGCCACCATGCCGTGTTCCATCGCGCCCGCCATGCCCATTCGCATGACATAGGCCGTCACCAGCAACGAGAAGGCGACGCTCGCGACGGCAAGATAGGCGACGAGGCCGACCGTCGTTGCAGCCGGGCGGTAATCCTCCGGCTCGCCGAAATCCTGCGCTCCGGGCGTCTGCCAGCTTTTCTCTGCAAGGCGGCTGAGCAGGCTCACGAGGGCGGCTCGTTCTGCGGGATGAAGTCGCGCGCGGCGCCGGGCACGCTGTAATCGTAGGCCCAGCGATAGACGACGGGAAGCCTGGGCCCCCAGTTGCCGTGATGCGGTGGCGTATCGGGCGTCTGCCATTCCAGGCTCGCCGCCCCCCATGGGTTGGGATCGGCCTTGGGCCCGCGGAACCAGCTCCAGATCATGTTGTAGAAGAAAAGCCCCTGGGACAGGAACACGACGATCGCCGCGACCGAGATCGCCTGGTTGGCGAGATGGACGGAATCAGGAATGAATCCGGTCTCCCCCAGCGCATAGTAGCGGCGCGGCACGCCCAGGACGCCAAGGTAGTGCATGGGCAGATAGATCACATAGACGCCCAGGAACGTCAGCCAGAAGTGAAGCTTGCCCAGCCTCTCGTTCCACATCCGACCGGTGATCTTCGGATACCAGTGATAGATCGCCCCGAAGATCACCAGGATCGGCGAAACCCCCATGACCATATGGAAGTGGGCGACTACGAAGAAAGTGTCGGAAAGCGGCACATCGACGCTGACGTTGCCCAGGAACAAGCCGGTCAGCCCGCCGTGGATGAATGTGAAGATGAAGGCGATGGCGAAGAGCATCGGCACCCGCAGGTGGATGTCCCCCCGCCACAGCGTCAACAGCCAGTTGTAGACCTTGATCGCCGTCGGAATGGCGATGACCAGCGTCGATACGGCGAAGAAGAACCCGAAGTAGGGGTTCATCCCGCTGACGTACATGTGATGCGCCCATACGATGAAGCTCAGCGCCCCGATGATGACGATCGCCCAGACCATCATGCGGTAACCGAAGATATTGCGCCGCGCATGCACGCTGATCAGGTCGGAAACGATGCCGAAGGCGGGCAGCGCGACGATGTAGACCTCGGGATGGCCGAAGAACCAGAACAGGTGCTGGAACAGGATCGGACTGCCGCCGACCGTGCCGGCGGTCTGCCCCATCGTCTGCATCGCCGGCATGAAGAAGCTCGATCCCACCAGATGGTCGAGCAACATCATGATCGCCGCGACGAACAGCGCGGGAAAGGCCAGTAGGCCCATGATCGAAGCGGTGAAGATGCCCCAGACCGACAAGGGCATGCGCATCAGCGTCATGCCCTTGGTCCGCGCCTGAAGCACGGTCGTCACATAATTGAGACCGCCCATGGTGAAGGCGATGATGAAGATCGCCAGGCTGACGAGCATCGTGATGATGCCCCATTCGTGGCCCGGCGTGCCCTCGCTGATGGCCTGCGGCGGATAGAGCGTCCAGCCCGCCCCGGTCGGTCCGCCCGGCACGAAGAAGCCGGCGACAAGCACGAGAACCGACAGCAGGTAGAACCAGTAGCTCAGCATGTTGACGAAGGGGAACACCATGTCCCGCGCGCCGATCATCAGCGGGATCAGGTAGTTGCCGAAACCTCCGAGCAGCAGCGCGGTAAGCAGATAGACGACCATGATCATGCCGTGCATCGAGACATACTGGAGATAATTCTCCGGCTGGATCGCCGGGAAAAGGCCCGGAAAGCCAAGCTGGAGCCGCATCAGCACCGATAGCACCAGCGCCACGAGGCCAATGGCGATCGCCGTCAGGCCGTACTGGATGGCGATGACCTTATGATCCTGGCTCCAAACGTACTTGCCGACCCAGCTTCGGGGATGATGCAGCGGCCTCAGGTCGTCGGCCAGAGTGGTAGCCATCAGCGAGTCCTCTCCAGAGCGGGCGAAGTGCAGACGTTGGCGGTATCGAACAAGGCTGTGCGCGCAGCCGGCGTGGCTTCGGCTAACAATTGCCCGAAGCTGCTTTGCTGGGCGAGCCAGACGTCGAAGTCGCGCGGCGAGTCGACAACGACGGTCCCGCGCATCTCGTGATGTCCGACGCCGCAAAGCTCCGCGCAGAGGATGTCGAACTTGCCCTTGCGCGTGGGCGTCATCCAGAAATAAGTGACGAGCCCCGGCACCAGATCCATCTTCGCGCGGAACTCGGGCACGTAGAAATCGTGCAGCACGTCCTTGGAACGCAGCACCATCTTCACCGGCCTGCCCAGCGGCAAGTGCAGTTCGTTGGTCTCGACCAGGATGTCGTCGCGCCCGAAAGGGTCGAGCGGATCGAGGCCGAACGTGTTGTCGGGAGTCATGTGCTTGATCCCGGCCGCGCCCAGCACTCCATCGGGACCCGGCAGGCGGAAGGACCATTGCCATTGCTGCCCCAGCGCCTCGACGATGGCCGCATCACGGGGAACGTTCACATATTTCCCCCAGGCGATCAGGCCCGGCGCCAGCATGCCGATGATCCCGATCGCCGTCCAGAACGTCAGCCGCTTCTCCAGGCTCGTGTTCTCGGGCTCGTAATGCGCGCGATGGCCGGGGCGATGGCGGTAGCGCATCAGTGAATGGGCAAGGAACAGGTTGAGCAGGACGAAAGCCGTGGCGCAGATCCACAAAGTGATGTCCAAAGCCGAATCGATCGAACCCCAGTTCGACGCGATCGGCGTCCGCCACCACGGGCTGAGCAGATGAAAAGCAATTGACCCCAGCACGAGCAGCGCGATCGCGATCGCTACCGGCATAGACCCTCCCCCTGTGTTCGGGCGGTCTCTTGCGTGGTCGTCCGGCTTGAATTCAATCCGGACGGTGCAGAGTCGCCCCACGGAAAGCCAATGGCGAATGGTACAGCCAATTGGACAAGAAGGAAAGTAAACTACGTCGCAGGGCGCTGCGATCAATTCAGGGGGTAATAACTAGCGATAGATTTCAAAATACTGCGTTTCGCCGATTTTGGTGAAATGCGTGCGTGCATAGGCGGCCAGGGGATATCGGAAACTGGTCGGCGACGGTGTCAGTTTCCTGGCGATCAGTGCGGTTTCGTATTTGGCGACAATAATCGACAGTCTGCCTCGCTGTGCGTTCATGGCGCCGATCGCGCGGTCCCGCAGTCGCGGAGATCCGAGCTCGATCCATTGCGGCCAGTCGACGGGCAACGGATTGCCCTGATCGGCGGCGGCCCACCAGCCGGCGAAATCGGGCTGGATCGTATAGGGCTTTCCCGCCTCGGCTATCGCCGCCTGCAAGTCTCGCATGACGAGATAGGTGTTCCGATCGACGAGCAGCCCCCTGCCGCCAGGCAAGATACCATCGAGACGCCAGACAAGTTCGCTCGCCGGCCGCTCCAGATAGACATATTTCAGACGCGCCTTGTCGAAGTTCCAAAGGCACAGCAGCGTCAATCCGACGACGATCGCAGAGGCGGACGATCTTATGGCGCGCGGGCTGGCGGAGGTGGCGAAATAGAGCGCAAGCAGAACCGTAGCGGACAAGCCCGCCGCCAGGGCCGGCGTATTATAGCCGATCGACAGTGCGGTGCACCATGCCGCCGCCACGGCAACCAGCCCCAATCGCCAATGCGCCCTGTTCCGGGCCGGGTCTGCGGCCAGTCCCAGGGTCGTGCCGCAGGCAAGCCCGAACAGGCCGAACGCCGGCGCGCCGATATAGCGGCCCGCAGTCATCGCGAAACCCGCTTCGGCCAACAGCAGCGCCACAACCGCCAATCCACAAAGCGAGAGTACCGGCGCATCGCCATGCTGCGAGGGCGCTTTCAGCAGGATGGCCATCAACAAACCGATCACCGCGCCCGCCGCATAGGCAGGTTCCCACAGGTATTTTAAAAACCCCGGCGTGATCATGTCGCCTTGAGTGGTGAGTTGCAGCCAGGCGTCACCCGCGCCGCCCGAAAGCACCACGATCAAGGCATAGATCATCGGCGCGGCGAGGACGGCCAGCGCCGCAAGTCCGCGCTGACGCTGCTCGAACAGAAGAACGATCAGAGGCGGACAGAACAGGAAGTTCTGCTTGCACAATATCGCCGCGCCCATCAGCCCGTAGCCCACGAACCTTGCAGCACCCCTGTCGGCGACACAAATGGCGAAACCGGCCGTCAACAGGAATAGCCCGTCTATGGTGTGCCAGGCCATGACCGGGAAATAATGCGCCGAAAGCGCAAAGCCGGTCAGCCCCACGCAGATCCTGATCGACGGCGACAACTCCACCTCGAGAACGCGCGCGGAGATGCCTGTCCATGACCATGCGATGAAGGCCAGCTGTACCCATACGAAATAACGCGAAATCAAATAAATGTGGTCGCCGCCGAAGGCCACGAACGGTGCATGCAGGTAGCACGAACCGGCAAGATGGATCGCGGTGAAATCGAGGTGCGGGATCTGCCCGCCCAGGACGCGCCGCGCGCAGGCCAGAACGAATCCGTCGTCGGTGGGATTGAAGCCGAATGCCGAATACCGCCACTGCGCCAGCCCGCTAACTGCTGCGATGAAGAATGCCGGCATCAGCCGGCTGAGAAGATCGCTGGGCCTTCGGGCGTTCATCGGACTATCCTCTAAGGCCGTTGCTGGAGTTCGATCAAAAGTTCGGGCGTGATGTCTTCGCTGACGGACTGGCCGGCCCAGGTGGCGTAATCGCGAATGGCCGCGCGTGTCTTGGCGCCGGTCTTGCCGTCGATGACGCCAGGATCGAAGCCGCGCGCGAAGAGGGCTTCCTGAACGCGATAAACCAGGTCCTGCCGAACCACTCCGGGATCGGGCATGAAATAGAGCGGTGGATAGCCGGGCACGCCCAGCGGCTGATCTGGGGCGCAGGTTGCAAACTGGCCAAGCTCGAAAACGACAGGCGCCGCCAGGATGAGCAGTGCCCGCCGGGCGCTTCTCGTCTCGCTCAGCATTTGTGCGCACCCCGCACCGCCGGCAGCGCATCGGTGCCGACGATTTCCAGACCGTTCGCGGCACCGATGCGACAGACCAGCAACCGGGCGGCGGCCAGATCATAAGGCGGTCTGGCAAGGAAATTGAGCAACAGGTGGCTGTCGTAGACATCCCGGCGCTGCGGCAGCGGCCAGAAATCTCGCACCCGCCACAACCTGAGATCGCCGTGCGATCCGCCCGAGGCCAGCATCCGCCCGTCGGGGCTGAACCGTGCCGTCAGGGCAAAGTCGCGGTGCCCGGTCAGGAAGGCAACCAGCCTGCCTTTCCTGACATCCCATAAACGCAAGGTCTGGCGATCGTTGCTCTGCGATCCAGACGCAAGCAAGGCGCCATCCGGGCTGAACGCAAGCGTCCAGACCATAAACCCGTGGTGGCCCATCAGATCAGCCCGCGGACGGCAGGCATGAGCGGCAAGGCAAGCCCTGACGTTCCAGAACTTTATCCGGCCATCGCCGCCGCCGGAAACCAGACTGCCGTCATCGGGGGAAAATGCGACAGGCCTTGCCGCTTCGGAATGGCCGGACAGCACCGCTGCGGGAGGCATCCGCCCGGTCGGATCGGCCGACTCCACGGCCCAAAGCCTTACCGCGTGATCATTGCTTGCGGAGGCGATCAGGCGGCCGTCGGAAGAGAAAGCCACGCCGCCCACCGCATCCGAATCCTGCCTGAGTTGGCCAAGGAAGCGCAAATCCGGCAGCGACCACAGCTTGACGGACTTGTCCCAACTGGCGGTCGCCAGAGTCTTTCCGTCACGGGATATCGCCAGATCGAAGATCCAGCGATCATGGCCCGGCACCGGCCCCTTTGCGATCCTGCGTCGCCGCCAGTCCCAGACGACGATCCTTCCGTCGCGCCCCGCCGATACGAGGAATTCTCCGTTGGGCGCAAACGCCAGGGCGCGGACAGCGTCGGCATGCGCGCCGGGCAGTGGACCGGGCAGAGGCTGCAGCGTCGATGCGTTCCACAGGCGAATGGCCTTGTCATCGCCCGCGCTCGCAAGGACTGTACCGCCCGGATCCCATGCCACCGCCCGCACCGCGCCGGAGTGGGCGGCGGTGGAGACGAAATCGAAAGGACGAGGAAGCGTCCAGGCTTGCAGGACGTGATCCTCGGAACTCGCGGAGAGCAAGGAACGGCCGCCATTGGCGAAAGCGAGATCGACAATCGGTCGTGCATGGGCGTTCAGGGTCGCGACGCGGTCCATCGACGTCACATCCCACAGGCTTACGCTCCAGTCGTCGCTGCCGCTGGCCAACAGGCGGCTGTCAGGGCTGAAGGCCAAGGCTCCGACCAGGCGCTGATGGCCGGTCAGCACTTCGTCCGGCTGTTTATCGCGAAGACTGGAAAGGCGGATGGTACTGTCGAACAACCCCACCGCCATCCAGCGCCCGTCGGGGCTGAATGCCAGGGATTCCGGCGCCTCGGCATATGTTCTGACGGGGCCGTCCGACTTGCCGCTGGCGCTGTCCCACAGCATCAGGGTCTTACCGCCTCGCCCATCGGCGACCGCGCCCAGCTTGTGGCCGTCGGGGCTGAAAGCCAGGTCGTGAAAGTAGTTCTGGCCCTCGCCCAGCAGCCGAACCGGCCCCTGGACTGCGGAATTCTTTCCGATATCCCATATCCGGACCCCGAAGCCGTCTCCGGCTGCCGCCAGCCTCTCCTCACCGGAAGCAAAAGCGACCTTGCGTATCGGCGGGCCGCCAGTCTGCAGCAAAGCGGGAGCACCCGCGCCCCTGGACCAGAGCGCCACTGTCCCGTTGCGCGAACCTGCCGCGACCAGCCCCCCATTCGTCAGCGCCAGAGTAGCGATCGGCCCGGATTTCGACCGGAGGACTCTCAAAGGCCTGGAATCCTTCGCCGTTGCCATGACGATGGTCCCGTCGCCGCGCGACCAGGCAATGAATTCGCCATTCGGCGATGCGGCGAATGCACCGGCGAAATCGGATTCGGTCAGCCGCCGCCCGGCAACGGTGCTGGTCGATATGGACCTGACGAAGTCCTTCTTGCGCTCAAGCTCAGGATTGCCACCGGAACCCGTGCCAGCCAGTTCGCCAGCCATCAGGCCATATTGTATCCAGGCTGCCCCATAAAGCGCGGCCGAACGATCGTCGTTCTGTTGGGCCGCGGCCTGCGCCTTCTGGAACATCAGTTGTGCCAGACGCGTATTCTGGCGCTGTTCGGCCAGTAGCGTCTGCTGGTGTCCCTGATACCAGATGCTGCCGATTACCGCGAGAACGAGCGCCGCCGCCGTCATGGCCAGGATATTGCGAGTTGTCCGGCGCCGCTGCTCGCGTCGCATCAGATCATCGAAATTCACGCCGAGCACACCGGCTATCAGCTTCATCTTGGCGCGGTGCAGGCCATCTCCGCCCTTGCGCAAATCGGCCGCGATCGGCTCCGCCCGCTGCGCGCCAAGCGTACCGGACGGGGTGACGTCGTACCGGATCGCTTCAGGAAAGCACTCGATCTCGCCAAGCTCGGGTTTGTCGGATGCGTTCGGTTCACCGGAAACGATGAGGCATAGAACGCGGTCGGCGCCGCCCGCCATCTTGAACCGTCTTATTTCCTCGTTGACCCATCTCGAAACCGCCGCGTGCGGCGAACAGATGACGATCAGGTATCTCGAGTTCTGCAGGGCCTCGCCGATGTTCTGCGACAGGCTGGAGGAAGTAGGCAATTCCTCGCGGTCGATGAAGACCGGGCTGATCCGTTCGGGAACGCTGCCATCCCGGCTGGGCAATCCGACCAGTCGGCGAGGAACGCGATATCTCTCCAGAGCCGCGTGGAGCCATCGCCCCCACCGGGCATCATGGTGACTGTAGCTGACGAATGCCCAGTATTTCGGTGAAGATTTCACCAATCGCGTCCCCCAACGCTCCCCCCATGCCGTGGATAGCCGCGTTTGGCGCCAGGAGATACCGGCTAATTCCGGAGACAGAAAGCTATCGCCCGACTTCCTGCGGCACAGACGGAACGCGCGCGGTCAAGCCTCAGGCCGGCCTATGCTCATCTGCCGGCGTCGCCGCATATTCGGCATTCGGCGCCATATAGCGCCCAACAATTTCTTGGCGTACGGGAAAGACCTTTTTCTTTCAATCTCAATTGATATGATAGAGATTGTCGATGCGAGGACACGCGGCGAACATCGCCGCAACCTTCGCATCAACTCGCTGCCGCGGCGTACCGGTGGCCCTTGGACGCGAAACGATGACTGAAAACCTGTCCGATTCAAACACCGCGCCAGCCGAAGATTTCTGGCAGGTAGAAGACATCGTCGCCAAACTCCGCGACATTCGCAGGCGCTGGCGATCCGCGAACGCCTGCCACGCCGAATACGGCGCGGAAGGATTTCCCTCGCGCCTGCGATTGACGAAAGTAACCGAGGAACTGGCCGGCGTCCTGTTTCCGCTCCGCCTGGGGCCCCATCACGTTCGGCTGCACAACGAGGACATTTTCGTCACGCAATCCTTGCAGATCGCGCTTTCGCGGCTGCACGCCCAATTACGCCTCGAACTGACTTATGCGCATAGGACGGCGACAAGCGCCGAGATCGACCGGCGCGCCAGTGCAATAGCCGTCGCGTTTGCGCATCAGCTTCCGGAAGTGCGCGTCATTATCGATACGGACATCGAGGCGGCCTTTCGGGGAGATCCGTCAGCACGCAGTTTCGACGAAGTATTGATTTGCTACCCGGGCCTGCTGGCGATCATTCATCACCGTCTGGCACATCGCCTGCATCTACTGGGTGCACCGCTGGTGGCGCGGATCATCTCGGAAATCGCGCACAGCCGTACCGGGATCGATATCCATCCAGGCGCGCAAATCGGCGAAAGCTTCTTCATCGATCACGGCACCGGCGTCGTGATCGGCGAGACGGCGATTGTCGGCAAGAACGTGCGTCTTTACCAGGGCGTCACCCTGGGCGCGAAAAGCTTTCCGCAGGAAGCGGACGGATCGCTGGTGAAAGCAATTCCGAGACATCCGATCATCGAGGACGATGTGGTCATCTATTCGGGTGCGACGATCCTCGGCCGCGTGACCGTTGGGGCGAACAGCGAAATCGGCGGTAATGTCTGGCTGACGCATGACGTACCGCGTCGCAGCCGGGTGCTGCAGGCGCGAGAGCAGAACCTTGTGACCCTGGAACAGATTCCCGAAGCAAGCTTCGCGACGGAATTACGGTAACGGCGTCCGATTTGTATTTTGCCTCCCCGGCGACAACGGCGAAGGGTGCCCTTGCGCACCTCGCGTCATGGAAAAAGTGTCGCCAGGGTTGCGCATCCGGGCTTTCCTACAGCCCCTGAAAGAGCGAAGATCGGCCCGCTCTTTCCCATAGACACATCTCATTGATATATAATAATAATCTTACCAGAACGCGGACTCATGCTTCTTCACGTTCCATACGCCATACGCGTGACCTTCGCGAAGTTCCGCCGCATGAATGACCTTCCTGAACACCGTCGACTTCATCACTTGCACACCCGGTCCATTCGGACGCTCCGGGGTTTCGATCGATATGAACATCACCCAGCTCTAGTCATTTTTGGTTCGCACCGGTGAGCGGACACTCCCTCATACGGAAAGTCACACCTTGCGCCGCGCGGAATCGGCACGAATCAGATCGTGGCACGTCAGGAAACCTGATTATGTCCTGTAAAATCATATTCTTGAAATTACAGGCAAGGGGCGCCGGAAAGACATCGGGGAGCCGAAATCACAGAGTTTCACTGCCCGTTCAGCATCAACTTCGGGGCGGTGAAACGCCCGGCCGGCTATTCCCCGATCTGGTGATCGCCACGCCCGAAATCGGGCCGCGCATCGTCCTGTCCCTCGGCGATGATCGAGCGGCGGATGGCGCGAGTGCGGGTGAAATGCTCGAACAGCTTCTGTTCGTCGCCCACCCGGATCGCCCGCTGCAGGCCGGTGAGATCCTCGGTGAAGCGCTGGAGCATTTCCAGCACCGCATCCTTGTTCGCCATGAACACGTCGCGCCACATCGTCGGGTCGGATGCCGCGATGCGCGTGAAGTCGCGAAAACCGCCAGCGGAATACTTGATGACCTCGCTCTGCGTCACTTCCTCCAGATCGGAAGCGGTGCCGACGATAGTGTAGGCGATCAGGTGCGGCAGATGGCTCGTGACCGCGAGGACAAGATCGTGATGCTGCGCATTCATGATCTCGACATTCGCGCCCAGCGCTTCCCAGAACGCCACCAGTCCGCTCAACAGCACGAGGTCGGTCGGATCGGGCGGCGTAATGATGCACCAGCGGTTCTGGAACAGCGAGGCGAAGCCGGCGTCCGGGCCGGAATTTTCCGTGCCGGCGACAGGATGCGCGGGGATCACCGTGTGGTTCGGCAGGGCGTCGCCCAGCGCGCGGGCAATCGACTGCTTGCAACTGCCGACGTCGCTGACGAGTGCGGTGGCGGGCAAGACTTCGGCGATCTCGGCTGCGGCCTGGCCCATCGCGCCCGGCGGCACGCAGAAGATCACGAGATCGGCTTCGCGCACCGCGTCGGCGGCGGTTTCGTGCACGATATCAACCAGCCCGCGCTCCGCCGCGCGCAGCCGCGTGGCGGGATCGCGATCGTACCCGGTGGTCATAGCATTCGGCAGATGCGCACGCACGGCCAGCCCGATCGAGCCGCCAAGCAGGCCAAGGCCGATGATGGCGATGCGCTGGAAGCTCATTTCGCCGCTTCCGCCATTTCGCGCAGGCCTGCGGCGATCGCGTCCATCTGTTCGGCAGTGCCTATGGTGATGCGCAAGCCGTGCGGCAGGCCTTGCCCCGGCAGCCAACGGGTGATGTACCCGCGCTCGGCAAGGCCGTTATATGCCGCCTCGCCCGAAAGCTTGCCCTCGAACAGGACGAGGACGAAGTTCGCCTCGCTCGGCACGGCGCGCAGGCCGTGATTGCCCAGAGCCTCGATCGCGGCGACGAAGCGCGCGCGTTCCGCCATGTTGTGGCGGCGCGACATCTCGACGAAGGCCTGGTCCTCGACCGCCGCAACCGTGGTCGCCTGCGCGGTGTTGTTGAGGTTGAAAGGGCCGCGAATGCGGTTGAGCACTTCGATCACCTCGGTCGCCCCCGTCGCCCAGCCGACCCGCTCCCCGGCAAGGCCGTACGCCTTGGAAAACGTCCGCGTCACCAGGACATTGCCGTGCGCAGCGGCAAGCGCAAGGCCGCCGTCGTCGTCCTCCGGCGCAACGTATTCGGCATAGGCCTGATCGAGCACCAACAGCACGTCGCCGGGCAGACCGGCGTGCAACCGCGCGATCTCGCCGCGCGGCAGGAAACTACCCGTCGGGTTGTTAGGGTTCGCGACGAAGACGAGCCGCGTCTTCTCGTTCACCAGCGCCAGCAGCGCATCGACATCGGTGCCGTAGTCGGCATCGGGCGCGATCACGGGCGTCGCACCGCAGCGCCGGGCGACGATCTCGTAAAGGGAAAAACCGTAGCGGACGTAAAGGATCTCATCCCCCGGCCCGGCATAGGCGCTGGCGGCGACGCCGAGCAGTTCGCCCGAGCCCGTGCCGCAGAGTATCCGCGCGGGATCAATGCCGTGCAGAGCGCCCAGCGCGGCGCGCAGCGCATTGCTGTCCGGATCGGGATAAAGCGAGGGCGGAACTGCATCGCCGCGCGCGGCCAATGCCTTCGTGCTGGTGCCGAGCGGATTCTCGTTCGCCGACAGCTTGATCAGCGGCCGGCCGTCCTTGCCGGCGGACTTGCCGGGGACATAGGCATGGATCGCGCTGATCCAGGGTTTGGGGATAAGTATCTGAGCCATCTCGGCGCTGGCCTTTAGCCGAGGCGGGACAGCTTTGACAGCCCGCGATTGACAGTGCGGCGGCGCTCCCCCAATTCGCGAAGCGCAATGGCTACCGCCGCGATCATCACCACCAGCGACGTGCTGGAGCTTTCCGAGCCGCTTCTGCTCGATGGCGGGCAACGCCTCGAAGGCGTACGCATCGCCTACGAGACATACGGCACGCTGAGCGCGGCGCGCGACAACGCGATCCTCGTCTGCCACGCGACCACCGGCGATCAGCATGTCGCCAGTCCGCACCCGATCACCGGCAAGCCGGGCTGGTGGGATCGCATGGTCGGCCCCGGAAAGCCGATCGACACCGGTCGCTTCCACGTGATCTGCGCCAATGTGCTGGGCGGTTGCATGGGCTCCACCGGACCCGCCAGCCCCGCGCCGGACGGGCAGCCATATGGCATGCGCTTCCCCGTCATCACCATCCGCGACATGGTGCGCGCGCAAGTGGCGCTGCTGGCGGAGCTGGGCATCGGCCGGCTCTATGCCGTCGTCGGCGGATCGATGGGCGGGATGCAGGCGCTATCGATGGCGGCGGACTGGCCGCAGCTTGCCGAGCGCGTCCTCGTCATCGCCGCGACCGCGACGATGCCCGCGCAGAACATCGCCTTTCAGGAGCTTGGCCGGCAGGCGGTGATGGCGGACCCGGACTGGCAGGAGGGCAACTATTACGGCACGGGCAAGGCGCCCGATTCCGGCCTTGCCGTCGCACGGATGGCGGCGCACATCACATACCTTTCGGAAGCCAGCCTGACCGAGAAGTTCGGCCGCCGGCTGCAGGATCGCCAGGCGAAGAGCTTCGGCTTCGATGCCGATTTCCAGATCGAGAGCTACTTGCGCCATCAGGGCCTGAGCTTCATCAGCCGCTTCGACGCCAACTCGTACCTCTATATCACCCGCGCCATGAGCTATTTCGACCTGGCCGAGGAGCATGGCGGCCGCCTGGCAGATGCTTTCGCCGGGACGACCGCGCGTTTCTGCGTGGTCAGCTTCGACACCGACTGGCTCTATCCCACCGAGCAGTCGCGCCGACTGGTCCATGCGCTGAGTGCCACCGGAGCGGCAGTCAGCTTCGTCGAGCTTTCGGCGCCTTTCGGCCATGACAGCTTCCTGCTCGACGTTCCGGCGCTCGACCGCGTGGTCACGGGGTTTCTCAGCCGGTGAGCGCTTTGAGAACCGACCTTGCCGTCATCGCCGGCCACGTCACTTCCGCCACACGGGTGCTGGATGTCGGCTGCGGCGACGGCACGCTGCTGGCGGCGCTGCGCGACGAACGCGGTTGCAACGTGCACGGCATGGAAATCGATCCCGCCAATGTCGCGAATTGCGTGGAAAAGGGACTTTCGGTCATTCAGGGCGATGCCGACAAGGATCTGGCCTTCTACCCCGACGGCGCGTTCGACTACGCGATCCTTAGCCAGACCCTGCAGACGACGATGCGCCCGGATCGCGTGCTGGAGGAACTGCTGCGCGTCGGCCGCCGCGCTTTCGTGAGCTTCCCCAACTTCGCGCACTGGCGGGTGCGCCTGTCGCTGCTGTGGGGCGGACGCATGCCGGTGACGCGGCTGCTGCCGGTGGCGTGGTACGAAACGCCGAACATCCATCACATGACGGTAAACGATTTCCGCGCGCTCGTCGGCGAACGCGGCATCAAGGTCGAGCAGGCATGGTTCCTTGCCGGCGACAAGGGCACGAGCCCCGCCGCAGCGAACTTCCGCGCCGAACACGCAGTATTCCTGCTGTCGCGCTGAACGCCGCCCCGGACCATATCCGGGACGGCGCAGGACATCAGCCCATCTTCAATCCGTGATAGACACCCAGCTTGTTCCCGTCGGGATCGCGCAAGTACGCGCCATAGGCGCCGCGCGCCTGCGGTTTGGGCTCGGGCTTGCCTTCGCAGGTGCCGCCGTTGGCTAACCCCGCCGCGTACCAGGCATCGACTTCCGCATCGCTCTGCGCCGCGAAAAGGATCGTGCCGCCGTTGGCATGGGTCGCGGGATTGCCATCGCGCGTCTTGCCGACGAGGAAGCTGGGGCCGCCGGGCAGCTTGTACATCACCATCGGATATTCAGGCGGCGTGGTCGAAGCCGGCAGGCCAAGCGCGCCGAAAGTGGCGTCATAGAACTTGCGCGCGCCGGCAACATCGTCCGTACCCACGCGAAGGCTGATAAGCATCTCTCCGTTCTCCGTTTTGTTACGCCATCATATGCAGTGCGCAAAGCTTGTTCCCGTCGGGATCACGCAGGTATGCCAGATACATGCTGCCGAACGCAGCCTTGCGTTCGCCCGGCGGATCCTCGCAAGTCGTGCCGCCGTTCGCCAAGCCGGCTGTATGCCACGCATCGGCCTGCTCGGCGCTGGCCATGCCGAAACCGATCGTGCCGCCGTTGGCATGCGTCGCCGCATTGCCGTCCAACGGTTTCGTGACGATGAAGTTCGCGCCGTTGTGCATATAAACGAGGCGCCCCTTGGGATCGACAAAGGCGGGATTCCCGCCGATCGCGGCGAAGAGCGCGTCGTAGAACTTTTTGGATCTCTCGATGTCGTTGCTGCCGACGACCATGTGGCTGAACATTAGGTTCTCCTACTTTCCGAAAGCCTTGGCGGGGTTCATATCCGGCCCCGGCGAGCGGTCAATCGCTCATTCCCCGATATCGAGAAAACGGTTGCGGCCAAATTCAACCGGGCGCACACCGGATATGCCAGCAGGCCTCCGTCTCGCGGATGGAAGGAGAGCATTCCATGCGGCAGCCCTGTTTCCGACTTGCCTGGTGCCTCGGCATCCTTGTGCTCGCACCGGCTGCAGCCATGGCGCAAGAACGCAATCCCCCCGACATCGCCGAGAAGTTTACCGATCCCGGCACGCAAGCCGCCGCTGCCGCCACGCTTACCGCGATGAGCGACGCCTTGTTCGACCTTCCGATTGCGCCGTTCGTGCGTGCGATGCGAAGCATGGGCGATGACGAAGCCGGCAAGGATCTACCTTCGGATGCCCGCGTTCGCGATCTGGCCAAGCCCGAGGCGAACCGGCTATCGGAAGAGATCAGCCGCCGCGTACCTCAGATGATGAGCACCACTTCGGATATCATGGGAGCTCTGCGGGAAGTGCTGCCGCAGCTTCGCTCGATGGGCGGTCGCCTGCGAGACGCCATACCCACCGACTGACCGCCTACTTATCCACCCCATTCGATTCGGCACCCGACGCGACGCGGCTGGACGCAGTGCCCCCCCTTGGGCATTACCGACCATTATGTGGCAGCTTTATCAATTCCCGCTTTGTCCTTTCAGTCGTAAGGTCCGGCTGCTGATGAGCGAGAAAGGCATCGGCTATGAGCTGTGGCGCGAGAATCCGTGGGAAGGGCGCGACGAATTCCTGGCGATGAATGCCGCCGGCCGCACCCCCGTCCTGCACGATGCGGAACGCGGCATCACCCTTTCCGACAGCCGGGCGATCTGCGAATTCTTCGAGGAAACCGTCGAGCGCAATCCCATGATCAACGGCACGGCGGGAAACCGTGCGGAGATCCGCCGGCTGGTCGCCTTGTTCGACGAAAACTTCTTCGGCGATATCACCGCGCCACTGTTGCACGAGCGCATGAAGAAGCGGCTCGTCATGCGTCAATCGCCGGATTCGCGCATTCTGCGCGAGGCGATGAAACTCGCGCATGAGCATCTCTATTACATCGATTACCTGATCGATAATCGTCCGTGGCTGGCGGGCTCAACAATGAGCCTGGCCGATCTGGCCGCGGCGGCGCAGATATCGGTCGCGGATTACCTGGGCGGCATCGACTGGTCGTCACACGAACAATCGCGCGGCTGGTATTCGGTCTTCAAGAGCAGGCCAAGCTTCCGGCCCCTGCTGTCCGAACGGATGGAAGTGATTCAGCCGCCGAGCCACTACGCCGACGTCAACGCCTGACGCGTCAGCGCGTGACTTGCGCCTTTGCGCCAAAGCGCCCGTGCTTGCGAAAGCGCGTCATCCAGCGGTCGAGGAAAAGCCCCAGGGGATGCGGCGCGATGCCAAGCGCAGCGATGCCGGAAATGGCGCTCGTAGCGACGTTGCCAGCTTTCAACAGCATCCACTGATCGCTGCTGATCGGCGTGCCCGGCAACGCCGCGATCAGGCCAGAAACGGCGTCGGGGAGTTCGGCGAAGAGACGCTGGCGTCCCTGCGCCTTGGCGATACGCTGGTTGAGTTCGAGCATGGTGAGTACCTCGGGACCCGCGAGCTCGTAAGTCTTGCCACCGTGCCGGCCGGGATCGGCGAGCGCGATAGCGACAGCTTCCGCTGCGTCATTGACGAACAGCGGCTGCAACTTTGCCGTCGGACCGAACACGGGCAATACGGGAAAGGCGGCGATCAGGCCCGCGAACATGTTCACGAAAGCATCATCGGGGCCGAACAATGTCGTCGGCCGCAGGATTGTCGCATTCGGGAAAGCCGCGCGCACGGCAGTTTCGCCCTCGCCCTTGGTGCGGGCATATTCGCTGCGCGATTCCGCGTCCGCGCCAAGCGCCGAGACTTGGACGAATGCCGATGCGCCGGCATCGCGCGCCGCAGCGGCGATCTTGCCAGCGCCCCGGCCCTGGAGCGCATCGAGATCGCCGGCGAAGGCGCCGACGAGATTGACCACCGCATGGGCGCCCGCCACCGCCGCCGACACGCTTTCCAGTCGCGTCACATCGCAGCGGATGAATTGAACCTGCCCAAGGTTGGCGAGAGGTCTCAAGCTGAAGGCCCGCTCGGGACGACGGCTGGCGATCTTGAGGCGAGCGCCGCGTGCAAGCAGTTCCTGCGCAAGATGGCGGCCAAGAAAGCCGCTGCCACCCAGAACCGTCACGTTCACGCCGCGCAAATCCTTCGTGTCGCCCGCCAAAGCCATGTGTCCAATTATCCCATCAGCATGCGCCCGTTTTTCTAGACGCCCTACGCCTGCCCTTTGCCCTGTCGGGCCCCGCCGCGCAACCGGGGATGGCATTCTCTGCCGAAGGCGACGAAAGCGCGTTGACAAGTCCGTGCTCCCCCCGCTATCGGCCCGCTCCTACCCGACGCGGTGAGAGCTTTTTCTCCTCGTGTCCCGTGCCCAGATGGCGGAATTGGTAGACGCACCAGCTTCAGGTGCTGGCGCTCGCAAGGGCGTGGAGGTTCGAGTCCTCTTCTGGGCACCACAACTGGCTCTGGCGACGTCCAGGTAAGTCCAGTAAGCGGCTGGTTTCACAGCATTTCTTGACCGAAAATCGCCAGACACCGTCCGGCGAAATCCGGCTAAGAGCACCAGCAGCAGCCACAAAATGTTGCTCTTTTTGGTGCTCTCGGATCGACCCGGCTTTGCTGGGAAAACGACCATGCTGACCTACATCCAGATCAATGCCGCCAAGCCGAAAGCGAAGGCTTGGACCCTGAGCGATTCACAAGGCCTCCATCTCCAGATCCAACCCAACGGCTCTAAGCTCTGGCGCTTCAAGTATCGGTTCCTGGATAAGCAGAAGACGCTCCATCTTGGAGGATGGCCGCAGGTAAGCCTGGCCGACGCCCGCGTGCAGCGTGACGAGGCGAAAAAGAAGATCGCGGAAGGGATCGATCCGGCGCTGGAGAAAAAGCGCGCCAGGATCGCTGCCAAGTACGCTGCTGCCAACACCTTTGAGGCGGTGGCGCAGGAATGGCTTGTTAAATGCGAGCGGGATGGCCTCGCGCCGGTGACTGTCGACAAGATCCGCTGGCTACTCGCCAAGGCGTACCCAGTGATCGGCACCATCCCCATCGCGCAAATCACACCCCATGAAGCACTCGCCGTCCTGCGCAAGGTCGAGGCGACAGGCGCCTATGAAAGCGCACGGCGAATGCGGAGCGTCCTTAGCCGCGTCTTCCGATATGGCGTCGCGACTGTGCGATGCGACAAGGATGTCGCGGCCGATCTACGCGGGGCAATCGCCGCGCCGAAGGTCAAGCACTTCGCCGCCATCACCAAGCCCTCCGAAGTGGGCGCCCTACTGCGGGCCATCGACGGGTATACCGGGCACAAGGTGACAGTAATGGCCATGCGCCTGTCTCCGCACGTTCTACTGCGCCCTGGCGAGCTTCGGCAGACCGAATGGTCCGACATCGACTTCGATGAAGCCATCTGGTTCATTCCCGCCGAACGGATGAAGATGCGCCGCCCCCACCGCGTGCCACTGTCACGGCAGGTGATCGCAATGCTGAAGGAACTGCACGAGCACACGCATTGGTGGAAGTATCTGTTTCCCTGCCTCGGCAAGCCGCGCAAGCCGATGTCGGAGAATGCCGTCAACCAAGGCCTGCGCAAGCTCGGCTACACCACTGACCAGATGACTGCGCATGGATTCCGGGCAATGGCCGCCACGCTTCTCAACGAGATGGGCGAATGGAACCCCGACGCGATCGAGCGGCAACTCGCGCATGTCGATACCAACCAGGTTCGGCGGGCCTACGCCCGCGGCGAATATTGGGATGAGCGTGTGCAGATGATGCAGCGCTGGTCCGACTATCTCGACGAACTGCGCGATGGCGGCAAAATCCTCCGGCCCAGCTTCCCGGCGACACGACGCGCATCCTGATCACACCACTCCACGTGCTGGCGGTCGTCGACTGCCAGCACGTTCTTTGGTCAGCATTAAGGCTTACGGCTGATCGTGGGACGAAGCCGCCATTCGTCATCCTGGCTGTGAATGGCGGGTTCTCGATGGAGCAGACGTCCGCGGCGCTCAAACAGTCAGCAGCGCCCTCCTCGCGGGTGAGGGGCGAATCATCCTTGCATCTGTCTCTCGTGAAGCTGCTAGCTCTGAAGCACCAGCAGCCAATCGTTCCCAGACCATCCGATATGACGTGGCCGCAAGGCGCAGCCAGCTAAGTGGCGCCTGCTTCGGCGGCAATAAGCATCCCATACCATTGTCCGGTAACGGTGCGGATCATTAACATCGGCCTATCGTCTGCTTCGGGCTGAAGCCGATAGCGGTCGTGATCGGCATTATTCTCGAGCCAATGCCGCGCCCAGGTCAGCGCTGCAAATTCGCTATCGAGGTCGCCGTTCTTCACCGCGATACTGCCGTTGTCCTCGCGCACTAACTTCCATTCCATAGCCTTGAACCTCCGTTCTCGGGATGAATCGCCGGGTAAATTTGCGAAGCGAGATCAGGTTCCTACGCACTTACTGACGCCTCGGCAGCGCAGTATCCGCTCCCTGCTCATTTTTTTCGCCGAAACATCTTGAAAGCCGCGCGACTAAAATTAGCTCAATGATACCGGACGCCAAACCGGGTCCGGTTGGACATCGAGAGCGCCGGCTCTTGGTTACCGGCGCATCTCATGCCCAAATTGCTTCGTTTGGAGGATTTGGAGATGAGACCGAACTTTGACTTTACCCCCTATCGCCGATCGACGGTCGGTTTCGACCGGCTGTTCAACCTGCTCGAGGCGGGCGCGCGCGAGGACGATGGCTATCCGCCTTTCGACATCCAGCGGCTCGACGACGACAATTTTCGCATCACCGTTGCGGTCGCCGGCTTCAAGCCGGAGGATATCGAGATCGTCGCGCATCAGAACCTGCTCTCGGTGACTGGCAAGCGTGCCGATGACGCCGACAAGGTCGAATACCTGCATCGCGGTATCGCGGCCCGGGCCTTCGAGCGGCGCTTCCAGCTCGCCGATTTCATCGAGGTCGGCAACGCGAACTTCGAGCACGGCCTCCTGTCGATCGAACTGACGCGCGTCGTGCCGGAGGCGATGAAGCCGCGTCGGATCGAGATCGGCGGCAATGCGTCCGACAACAAGCGACTGGGCGAGGTGAAGGAAAAGGCGAGCGAGCCTGCCTGAGCCGCGTCCACTGGCCTGCCGGCGCCGCCTCCCGACACACCCCCGCACGCGGCGGCCGGCAGGTTCAGCCTTTCATCCAGCCAGAAAAGGAGATGTCATCATGGCAATTCGTGATCTCATTCCCTGGAGCCGGCAGGAAAACCGGCTGCCCGTTCCGGTGAGCGCCGAACGGGGAAGGGACACCCATCCACTGCAGTTGCTCCACCGCGACGTGAACCGTCTCTTCGACGATGTCTTCCGCAACTTCGGCATGCCCGCCTTTGCCGGTTTCGACCGCTTGTCGGGATTGCCCCACCTCGAGCTCGGCGAGACCGACAAGGAAATTCGCGTGACGGCGGAACTGCCGGGTATGGACGAGAAGGACGTGGAGATTTTCGTCGAAGACGGCGCTTTGACCCTGCGCGGCGAAAAGAAGTCCGAAGTCGAGGACAAGGATCGCGGCTATTCGGAGCGCAGCTATGGCCGCTTCGAGCGCCGCATCGGCCTGCCCAGAGGCATCGAACGCGACAAGGTCGCGGCCACCTTCAAGAACGGCGTCCTCACGGTGACGTTACCCAGGACGGAGGCGGCGGAACAGAACATCCGCCGGATTCCCGTCAATGGCGGCGCCCGCTGACGGCAGGGCCCGGACTTTCGAGTCCGGGCCTTCGGCCAACGACAACCTGGCGATTGCCCTGGCGGGTGCGACCTCGTTCCCGCACGGCGCCAAGGCGATCATCGAGCCGTTGGCCCTGGCGACAAACGGCGGCCGACGCCGCCAAAATCGCTGGCGGGTCAGGTTCGCGCCGCGCTGGGGCCCGGTTGCCGACCCGCTGATGGGTTGGACCGGCGGAGGCGATCCCCTCGCGACGATCGAGCTGCGCTTTCCCTACCGCGCCTCGGCCGAGCGATATTGTCAAAGGCAGGGTCTCATCTTCGAATGCCGGACGGCGCCATCGCCAGGCCAAATCCGTCCAGCTATCCCCGATGCCCTGGGTCCCGTGCTTTGCTGCTGGCCCACAGGCCCGCACGCCCTGTGCTGCGGCAATTTCCCTTGCGCCAGTACAGCCGCCAACGGCGAGGATGAACGCAGGTCTGCATAGCTTGGGGCGCGCTTCAGGTAGGCGAGGATTGCTTGTCAGAGCTCGCAGCGTGCGAGGGACGCTCGTGTCGATGCCATGCCTCGTCGAGGGCGGTGAGCACGCGGTCGATAACCGCCGCGTTGCTCGCCCCCTTGGGCAGTTCGCGAACCGCGAAATGCTGCAAAGCGGACAAGGTCCTTATTGGGCAAGCGAAGCTCGATCTGCTTCGTGGCCAGTTTGTTCGGCTCGATGCCTTGGGCGGCTCGGCCACAGGCCAGCATGTGATCGAGCAGCCATTTGCGTTGGGCAAAGGCCCCCCCAGCGCTCGCAGCTCGCGGGGCGAGATCGACAGAAGCGCATCGCGAACTCATGACGTCGCAAAACGGCAGGCGTACCGGCACATCGTCCGGCTTCGGCTTGCGCCACCGCTCAAGCAGATGGCGCGTCACCGGATATCGATCACGCCATCGACCGCGCGCCACTCGGTGGGGCGGATCATCCCCTCATGCGAAATGCACACAGAGTGAAGCGCGGCCTCGATCTCGCGCCGCCAGTGATCGAGGAACTCAAACAGCACCGGGAAATCGGGCGCGAGATCGTACTCCTGCCAGACGAACAACTGCAGCAGCGAGGGCGCATCGGGACGGTAGTAGTGGATCTCTGCCGTCGTCAGCCGACAGCCCTCTAGCTGCACGATGAAGTCCCACCGGCTCATGGCGAAGCTCTGGAACCTTCCGCGGGCCTGTCGAGCGCATGCATGGCGGCAAGGATGTCATCGATCGGCACCGCCCGCTTGGCGCCGGGCGGCTTGCGCATTGCGGGCTGGTCACGGACCGCGACACGGTCGGACGCCCAGGACGCCAGGATGGCGCGTTTCACTTCCGGCTCCAGGCTCGGGTTGTGTGCAACGTCGAAGGGATGAAGATAACGGGAAAACGGCTGCGACATGGCTGTGCCTCCTTCCTTGGTGTCGCTCCTTTTTCATCTGTGGGCGCAGCGCCCACGCCGGGAATTTTGGAACGCAGCCGAGTCGCGTCAAGAGGGAAAGTCGCTTCGGAACAACTTGATATGCTGCGCTTGGCACTCAGCGGTTACGAGTGCCAAATTTTTTCGCGCACCATCTTGACGCAAAAAATGACCTTTCTTAATTCCGCGTCACCTGTCGTTCGAAGGATTGGCAGGTTTATCACATCTCAGTTTTGCATCTGGAGGTTATGCATGCATTTCCGCCCCTTGCACGACCGTGTGGTCGTCCGCCGTATCGAAGCCGAGGAGAAGACCCCGGGCGGCATCATCATCCCCGACGCCGCTAAGGAAAAGCCGCAGGAAGGCGAAGTCGTCGCCGTCGGCGCGGGCCTCCGCGACGATAGCGGCACGCTTGTCGAACTCGCCGTCAAGGCGGGCGACCGCGTGCTCTTCGGCAAATGGTCGGGAACCGAGGTCAAGATCGACGGCGAGGATCTGCTCATCATGAAGGAGAGCGACATTCTCGGCGTGATCGAGGCCGTGGCTCAGCTCAAGCAGGCCGCCTGACAGCGACCTTTATCCTCTGACACGTGGAAGGAAATCGAAGAAAGGAGACGAGGCAATGGCTGCCAAGGAAGTGAAGTTTGCGTCCGACGCGCGTGATCGCATGCTGCGTGGCGTGGATACGCTGGCCAACGCAGTAAAGGTGACCCTGGGCCCCAAAGGCCGAAACGTGGTCATTGAGAAATCGTTCGGCGCGCCGCGCATCACCAAGGACGGCGTCACCGTCGCCAAGGAAATCGAGCTCAAGGACAAGTTCGAGAACATGGGCGCGCAGATGCTGCGCGAAGTGGCGTCAAAGCAGAACGACAAGGCCGGCGACGGCACCACGACCGCGACCGTGCTCGCCCAGGCGATCGTGCGCGAGGGCTCTAAGGCGGTCTCTGCCGGCATGAACCCGATGGACCTGAAGCGCGGCATCGACCTCGCCGTCGGCGCCGTGGTCAAGGACCTTGAGGCCCATGCGCGCAAGGTCAGCGCCAACAGCGAGATCGCGCAGGTCGCGACCATCTCGGCGAACGGCGACGAGGAGGTCGGCCGGATCCTTGCCGAGGCGATGGAGAAGGTCGGCAACGAGGGCGTCATCACGGTCGAGGAAGCCAAGAGCCTCGCGACCGAGCTTGAGACTGTCGAGGGCATGCAGTTCGATCGCGGCTATCTCTCGCCCTACTTCGTCACGAACACTGAGAAGCTCAAGGTCGAACTCGAAGACCCCTACATTCTCATCCACGAGAAGAAGCTTTCGAACCTCCAGGCGATGATCCCGCTGCTCGAGCAGGTCGTCCAGTCGGGCCGACCGCTGCTCATCATCGCCGAGGACGTCGAAGGCGAGGCGCTGGCGACGCTCGTGGTCAATAAGCTGCGCGGCGGCCTTAAGGTCGCGGCGGTCAAGGCGCCGGGCTTCGGCGATCGCCGCAAGGCTATGCTGGAAGACATCGCGATCCTAACTTCCGGCAACGTCGTCAGCGAGGACCTCGGCACCAAGCTCGAGAACGTCACGATCGGGATGCTGGGCCGAGCCAAGAAGGTCATCATCGACAAGGACAATACCACCGTCGTCGATGGTGCCGGAGCCCGCTCGGACATCGATGCCCGCGTCGCCCAGATTCGCGCACAGATCGAGACCACGACGAGCGACTACGATCGCGAGAAGCTGCAGGAACGCGTAGCCAAGCTCGCGGGCGGTGTCGCGGTGATCCGCGTCGGCGGCGCGACCGAGGTCGAGGTGAAGGAGAAGAAGGATCGCGTCGATGACGCACTTCACGCCACCCGCGCCGCGGTCGAGGAAGGCATTCTGCCGGGAGGCGGTATTCCGCTGCTGCGCGCGCTCAAGGCGCTCGACGGCCTCAAAGCGGCGAACGACGATCAGCAGTCGGGCATCGATATTGTCCGCCGTGCACTTCGCGCGCCGGCACGGCAGATCGCCGACAACGCCGGCGAGGATGGTGCCTTCATCGTCGGCAAGCTCCTGGAGAGCGAGGACTACAACTGGGGCTTTAACGCCGCCACCGGCCACTATGAAGATCTGGTCGGCTCCGGCGTGATCGATCCCGCCAAGGTGGTCCGCACCGCGCTGCAGGACGCCGCTTCAGTGGCCTCGCTTCTGATCACGACCGAGGCGCTCGTCGCCGAAGCGCCCAAGGACGACAAGGGCGCCAAGGCCGCGATGCCGGAGATGGAGTACTGATACACGAGGGCCCGGCTGCGGCCGGGTCCCATCATCGAATATGAGGAACTCGACGATGAAAGACCATTATCTGCGCTACCTCGAGCGCGAACATACGCGACTCGAAGCTGAAATCCGAGAGGAAGAGAAGCGACCTCTGCCGCGCCATTTCCTGATCGGCCGGCTCAAGAAGCTGAAGCTGGCGGTGAAGGATCAGATTGCCGCCTGCTCGGGACACAAGGCCGAGCGCGAAGCCGCTTGAGCGAGAGTTCGGTGCGGACGATCTGCGCAGGTGCCCGCCGCTTCCCGGTAGCGAGCGTTTGCCGGAAACCCGATGGCGCCCATCTGCGTTGCATGATCGTCGGCCTCGTTCGGGGAAGCTCGCGAGGATGGATAGGGGAGCCCCGAGCCAGCCGCCGGGGCTCCTTTCCCTTTCAGCAGTAGGTAAAGCCAGGAACTTGGCAATGCACTGGCGCGTGACGAAACGGCTGCCCGCAGCTAGCGAGAATGGCCGGAAGCACATCATCGTACAGATGGAGAAAGGCGAGGAAATCGATTTCATTTTGGAGGCCGGTCTGGCGGTGACGCGCCTCCCTGACGGCACCTTTTGTATCGACGAGACGGGCGAAATCATCCGAACCGCTGGCTCGATGGTGGTCAAAACCGAACGGTTTTGACACCAAGGCTTTAGCCGCTCCGCCGTCATGCTGGTCACGCCCGCTGCCTCGGCCTCAGCCATCATTAGTTGGCACACACTGCCGCAGAATGACTGCCTCGTCCCGCCTCTTCACACACGGCATGCGAGACAGCCAGACAGCCCATAATGGCGGTTCTCGGGGTCAGCGGCGAGCCCCAGCATTATCAGGATGCGGCACTCTGCGATCATCCCTTTGATTAGTCCGAACGGCAGTTTCCGCCGCGAGCGGACGTTCGCGAGGGCGGCGCTGAGCGACCGACTCTGGTCGGCACGAGCCCCACAGCAAGTCCCGCGCATCCTCGTCGGCAAGCGTTCTGCAGATGGCCAATGTGGCCATAGGAGAACGATCATGGAGATGCCTGAAACAGAACTCACTGCCACCAAGCGCCCGGTTTGGAATGCCGGAAGGACCGTGGGTGCAAAGCGGGCTCTGAAACCGAAGCAGATTTGGGAAATCAGATTCTATCTCAATCAGCGCCGCCGCCTGCGAGATCGGGCGCTGTTCGATCTGGCGATCGACAGCAAGCTTCGGGGCTGCGACCTGGTTCAGATGAAGATCGGCGACCTTGTCAGCGGCGGGCAGATCCGAACGCGGGCAATCGTAATGCAGCAGAAGACAGGCCCCCCGTTCAGTTCGAGCTGCTGCCAGATGCTCGGGCGAGCTTGCTGGCATGGCTCGAACGCCGAGGCGGCACGGTGGACGATTATGTGTTCCCGAGCAGGGTTGATCACAATGGGCACCTGAGCACACGGCAGTATGCTCGGCTTGTCGACGAATGGGTGACAGGGGTCGGCCTTATGCGAAGCGAGTATGGCACCCATTCGCTTCGGCGAACGAAGGCATCGATCATCTACAGGGCGACCGGCAATCTGCGAGCTGTCCAAATCCTTCTTGGTCATAGCAAGATCGAGAATACGGTGCGGTATTTCGGGATCGACGTGGAAGACGCGCTCGCGCTTGCCGAAAACACCGAGATCTGAATCCTTGGCGCCCGTTTCCGGTAGAAGCCGGACACGGGCGCTTGGGGACAATTCCTGCCGATCACCGCCGCGACTGGGAACGCCCGGTTACGCCGACACCGGCCATTCCTGTACGGGCTTATGGGCATTCTCCCAGGTCCGGGCCGTTGGACTTTGCGGATCTTCTGGAATTGAGGGCTGGCGTGCGCCAAGCTGATGTGCAGCCGATAGGCGTTTCTTCAAGCCCCGCCGAACTTCGGCGCCTTCGCGAAGTCGGCCTTGCCGAAGGGGCGGTCGGTGAACAGGTAGCCGTAGTAGAATTCGCGAAGCCGGCGGTGGTAGTCGCGGATGCGATCCTGGTAGGCCAGTTGCGCCCGGAGGTCGGTTCCGGCTAGCCGCGTGAGCAGCGCCTGGAGCCCGACCGGCGGCAGAACCCACCCAAGGGTCCGCGCCGCGCCGTCGCGCTGCTCCAGCCCCGCGCGGTAGGCTTGCACCCGGTCGGCCACGCTCTCGTCGCCCACCTGGTGGAAGGCGAGATACCACTTGTAGTGGAAGTCCGGGCCGAGCGGGGACGAGTTCGCCCACTTCGGATGATTGGCGTAGAACTGCCGCATGGTATCCTCGCGCGGGATTTCCCAGGCGGCGTTCACTTTCTCGCGCTGGGCGAGCGCAATCTCGGCGCCCTGGTCGACGGGGACGGCGCTGTTGATCGTGACGTGCGCCAGCGTGGGCAGTACGAGCGTCAGGACCAGCCAGCAGGCGGCGAGCGTCGCGGCGTTGGCGACCGACGACCACGCAAGTCGGCCGACCAGGAGCGCCAGCGCGATCCAGAACAGGAGGTAGGCGGCCGAGGCGAGGACGATCAGCACGATCGATCCAGCCGCCGCACCCGAAGCCATCGCGGCGGTCGCGAACGGCAGGACGACGACCGCGAACAGAATGCCGAAGCGCAATGCCACCCGCCGCAGCCACAGTCCCCTTGCCCCCGGCAGCGCCGACAACATTCGCTCGCGCCCCGCCTCGCGCTCGCCCGAAACCAGATCGTGGAACAGAGCGATGACGAACAGCGGCGCGAGGAAGACGAGCAGGAACGAGAAGTCGAACCGTCCCGGTAGCGCTAGCTCGGGGTTGAACACGTCTCCGTCGTAGATCTGGGCCTCGAGCCCGAGCGCGCGCACGCGCAGGATGTAGGGCGAGACATCGCGCATGCCGATCGCCGCGAAGGCAAGCGGCGACGGCGCGTCCCAGGTTGGGTGGAAAGAGTAGTAGGCGGCGCTGCCGGCGTCCTTGCCCTTGTCGATCCAGGCGGCGATCGCGGCGATGTCTTCCTTCTGCGGCTCCGCGATGGCCGTGATCGCCGTACGCTGGCGATCGACTTCTGCCGTTCCGGCAATGACCGCAGCAACGCTCAGCGCACCGAGCAGGACGATCGCGATCAGCGCCAGCCGGGCGCGGAACAACAGCTGCAGCTCGTGCATCCAGATGCGCATCAGCGGGCTCCCAGGCGGTGAGTGGCGATGAACAGGGCGGCGACTGTCAGGGCGAGCCACAGCGCCAGCACGCTCAGCCCCGGCAGCGCCGCCGCGGCAAGCGCCGATCCCGCCGGCGCGCGATATGCGAAGTCGGGCATGGCCTGCCAGTTCTTGGCCGACACGCGCTTGCGCCGATCGGCATCCGCGTCCCTGGCCGTATCGTCGGCGAAGCTGACAGAGTCGGCCTGCAGCCTGTTCAGCCGCTGGACCAGATCGTAGCGGTAGGCTTCGGCCTGTTCGAGGAAGCGGCGGTGGCCGGCGAAATCGGTGCCCGCCGCGGCCATCGACATGGATCGCAGCGCGATCGCCGGACTGAGCACGCCGATCGACCGAACCATCTCGTTCTGCCGCGCCTGCGCGTCGTAGCTTTGCGCGGCATGACGATCGAACAGCTCAGAGGTCAGCCGCTCACCCTCGACACCGAGAACGCCCTTGTAGTTCACCGGCAGATCCTCGACCCGCTTGACGCCATACTGATCGAGCACCGATTGCTTGAACTTGGCAAAGTGCGGATCGTCGGGATTGTGGCTGTCGCCCATTGTGCGCAGGTCGCGCGCGACGGCGATGTCGGTTTGCAGGCGATTGCTCAGCGGCACGGAGGCGCCGGCGACGTCGGGCGCGATGCGCGGGAGCAGGACGACCAGCACAGCCCAGAGCGCCAGCAGCGCGAGCAGCGCGTCGCGGCTGCGCCTCACCAGCACCGAGACCAGCAGGATCAGCACGGCCCATAGCGCGAGATAGACGCCGTAGCCGAGCGCGATCACCGCCATGGGCGCGGCTTGGGCACCGGGCTGGCCCGCGATCAGTGCGAAACCGAGCATGGCCGGCAGCCCAGCCAGCAGGGCCACCAGCCCCAGCGCGCCGAGCTTGCCGGTGACGATCTGGCCACGCGACGCCCCCTGCAGCATCAGCGGCCGCAAGGTGCCGCGTTCGCGTTCGCGCGCGATGGCGCCATAGCCGAGGAAGATCAGCAGCAGCGGCGCGACCGCCTGCAGCACGAAGGCCGGCGTGAGCTGGCCGAAGCGGATCAGCAGCGAGCTCTGCCGCACGTCGCCGAAATTTGCGGTGTTCTGCCGGTGGCCTTCGAGGAACATCGAGTTGCCGGTGAAGGCGTCAACGCCGGGATCGAAAGCCGCAAGCGGGCCGAGCGGCCGGAAGATGAACGTGCCGTAGTGGACCACGCGGTGCGGGTGGCGGTTGGGCTGCGCATCGAAGGCGTGGTCCGCCGCGGCCTGGTGGCGCTCGCGCAGCGCGTCGATGCCTTGCCGATGGCTCCAGGCGGTGATCACCGCGGTCAGCGTCAGCAGGACTAGCAGCACGAAGGCGACGACGGCGACCCGGTTGCGGCGCATCAGCCGAAGCTCGTCGCGGGCGATCAGCAGAGCGGGCCTCATATCGCCGTAACGTCCCCGGCGAAGCGTGCGTGGAGGGCGCGCAGGTCGAAGCGCTCGCTGCCTGCCGCTTCGACCTCGTCAACGATCCGGCCTGCGTCGATGAAGCCGATGCGATCGGCAACGTCGACCGCGCTTATCAGGTCATGGGTCACCATCAGCACCGCGGTCCCGCGCTCGCGCACCGAGGCGACGAGCGCATTGAAATCGCCCGTGGCGCGCGGATCGAGACCCGAGGTCGGCTCGTCCAGCAGCAACACCGGCACTTCGCGCAGCAAGGCCACCGCGATCGCCACCTTCTGTCGCATGCCCTTGGAGAAGCCGCCGAGCCGCTGGTCCCAGGCGCGCCCCTGAAGGCCCGCAGCGGCGAAGGCGCCGGTGATGGCATGGCGCGGCTTGGGCTCGCCCGACAGCGCCAGCAGGTAGTCGGCGTTCTCGATCGCGGTCAGATGCTCGTAGAGCGCGACGTTCTCGGGCAGATAGGCGATCCGCTGGCGGGCGGCATCCGCCTGCGCGACGGGATCGAGACCGGCCACCCGCACAGCGCCCGCGTCGGGTCTGGCGAAGCCGAGCAGAACCGAAAGCGTTGTCGATTTGCCCGCGCCGTTGCCGCCGAGCAAGGCATAGATCGTGCCGCGATCGACCTGCAGAGTCAGACCGTCGAGCACACGGTGGGTCCCATAGGACAGGCTGACGCCGGACAGTTCGATGGGAGCAGGGGCGGGCTCTGACATGGGTCCTCCTTCGTGGTGACGCCTTGTTGCGTTCGGGATCGTGACGGTCAAGAGGATATGTTAGAACATATCATTTGACGGCGTCGCGCCGCCTTACTAGGCGCGTGATACATCATATCATGACTGCGGGGGTAACAATGACTGCGTGGACGCGCTGGCTGATTTCGAGTGCGCTGCTGGTTCCGGTGCCGGTTCTGGCGGAGGAGAGCGAAGGCGCGGAGCACGAGGGCGACCAGATCGTCGTTACCGGCTCGCGCGAGGCGAACGCCAGCATCAACGGGCTCTCGATCGCGCCGATCCTGCTGCCGCAGAACGTGCGCGTGCTCGACAGGACGATCGTCGAGCAGGCCGGCTTCACCGACCTGTCGCAGCTCTTCGATCTCGCCGGCGGCATGGCGCGGCAGAACAGTTTCGGCGGCGCCTGGGATGCCTATGCGATCCGCGGCTTTTCGGGCGACATCAACCAGGGCCCGGACCTGCTGATCAACCGATTCACTGCAAATCGCGGCTTTAACGCTCGGCGCGACGTCGCCACGGTCGAAAGCTTCCAGGTGCTCAAGGGCCCGGCTTCGGCACTCTCGGGCAAAGGCGAGCCGGGCGGCTCGATCAACGTCGTGACCAAGGCGCCTCAGGAAACCTTCCACGCCTCGAGCGAGCTGTCCTACGGCAGTTTCGATACCTACCGCGGCGTCTTCGACATCGGCGGCCCGGCCGGTGACGGCCTGTCGGCGCGCGCCATCGGCGTCTATCAGGATGGCGACAGCTTCCGCGACTTCAACAAGACCGACCGGCTGCTCTTCGCGCCTTCGATCGCCTGGAAGCTCGGTGACAGCGTCCGCTTCCTCTACCAGCTCGAATACAACCTGGTGCACTTCACACACGACCGCGGCATCGTCGCGGTGGCGGGCAATGCCAAGGCGTTGCCGCGCAGCCGTTTCCTCGGCGAGCCCAACGACGGGCAGATCACCCAGCGCACCGCCCAGCATCAGGGCACGGTCTACGTCGATCTTGCCGAAGGCGTCGCTCTCGAAGCCGGCGTGCAATATCGCGATGGCCGGATGTCGGGACAGTCGACGCACAACGCGACGCTGGTCGGCACCACCCTGCGCCGCCAGCTGCGCATTCACGACTACGACTGGCGGGACCTGTCGGGCCGCGTCGAGCTGAGCGCCAACGGCAATTTCCTCGGGCTCGAACACCAGTTCCGCATGGGCGGCGACGCTTTCAAATATGACCAGCGGCGCGTGTTCTACCGGTTCAGCCCGACGGCTGCGAACCCCTACGGCATCGACATCTTCAATCCGGTCTATGGGCAGCCCAAGCCGGTCGCGACGCTCAACCAGGACCTGCTCGAACAGCTCCGCGGCGAAAGCATCTATGCGCAGGATCTGATGACGCTGGGCGATCGCTTCTCGCTGCTGCTCGGCGTTCGGCACGACTGGATCCGTCAGGCCAACGTCAACTATCGGACCAATCGCACCGACCGCCAGTCGCCCTCGGTCACCTCGCCCCGCGCGGCCTTCACTTTCGCGCCGAGCGAGAACTTTTCGGCCTATGTCAGCTGGGGCAAGTCGTTCCGCTTCAACCAGGGCGTGGACTTCTTCTCTAACACCTTCGCCCCCGAACGCGGCGAAGCGCTCGAAGGCGGCGTGAAATTTGCGCTCGCCGACAATCGGCTGGCCGGCACGGTCTCGCTGTTCCGGATCACCAAGGACAATGTGCTGGTCACCGATCCCGATCCCACGCACAGCGGCTTCTCGATCGCCGCCGGCCGGGCGCGGAGCAAGGGCATCGAGGCCGATCTCAACTACCGCTTCGGCGACCGGCTCACTCTGACCGCAGTCTATGCCTACACCGATGCCAAGGTAATCGAGGACACGCGCCCGGCGCTCCTCGGCAGCGGCCTGTCGAATGTGCCGAAGCACAGCGGCGCGATCTACGGCTTCTGGCAGTCGAACGGCAAGGAACCCGGCTCGATCGGCCTCGGCGCCGGGCTGACCTATGTCGGCGAGCGGCCGGGCGACGACGTGGCCACCGGCTTTCGCCTGCCCGACTACGTCACCGCCAGGCTCAACCTCTCCTACCAGCTTACACGTGGTCTGAAGGCGCATCTCGATTTCGAGAACCTCTTCGACAAGTATTACATCGAGAGCTCTTACAGCGACGTCTGGATCACCCCGGGCGCGCCGAGGACGGTTCGTGCAAGGATCGTGCTGGCGCTGTGAAGAAGCTTGTTTCCGCAGTACTGCTCGCCTGGGGAGGCGGCGAAACACCCGCTTTCGCCCAGCGGACCGAAGACAACGCCGCCCGCGCGGCCGAGGACGGCTTCGGTTCTAGTGTCGGCAACGAATCGATCGGCATCTATGCGAGCGGACAGGTGCGTGGCTTCAGCGCGTCGGACGCCGGCAACAATCGGATCGAAGGGCTCTATTTCGACGAACAGGGCGGCGTCACCGACGTGATCGTCCGCGGCTCGAACGTGCGCCTCGGCCTCACGGCCTTCGGCTATCCGTTGCCCGCGCCGACCGGCATCGTCGACATGGAACTGCGCCGCACGGGCAGCGAAACGATCGCCAGCGTGCAGGTCGCCAGCGGCGAATATCTCGGAACCGACCTGACCGCGGATCTCGCGCTGCCGGTCAGCGACCGCTTCCGCATAAATCTCGATCTCGGACTGTTCGACGACCAGTATGTCAACGGCGCCAGCGCCTGGTTCGTCAGTTATGGCGGCGTCGCGCGGTGGAAGCCGGTCGACCGCGTCGAACTGACCGGCTTCTTCGGCCGCTATGATTACGGCGACGAGGAACAGGGGCCAACGATCTACACCGCCGGCGCCTACCTGCCGCCGCGCATAGAGCGCCGCCGCTTCTTCGGCCAACAGTGGGCGCAGTGGAAGGGGCATGCCCAGAACTACGGCGCCATGCTCAAGGCCGATCTCGGTGCGTGGGAGATCGCGGCGGGGGCGTTCAACAGCCGATTCACCCGCGACGACTACGCCTCGCCCTATTTCGACGGTGTCGGAAAGGAGGGCATCGGCCGCTCCTTCGTTGTCAGCGGCCGCGACCAGCGTGCCGCCTCGACCTCGGGCGAGATTCGCGTGAGCCGGACCTTCGCCGAAGGACCGCGGCGGCACCGCGTGCTGGTCTCGGCACGCGGGCGCAGTGTGGAAACCGACTATGGGGGCTACGACGTCGCCGATCTCGGCCTCGGCACGATTGGCGTACCTTCGCCGGTGTTGGAGCCCGACTTCGCCTATGGCTCGCTGACGCACGACCGCGTGCGGCAATTGAGCTATGCCATAGGCTATGAGATGCGCTGGCCGCGCGTCGCCGAGCTCAACCTTGGCCTTACCCGCACCGACTATCGCAAGCGGATCGACCAGCCGGGCCTGCCCCGTGCCAGCCAGCGCGACCGGCCGTGGCTATGGAACGCCGCGCTGGCATTGACGCCGACCAGCCGTCTGACCCTCTATGCCGCGACCACGCGCGGGCTTGAGGAAAGCGGAGTCGCGCCGAGCAACGCGGTCAACCGCGGCGAGGCCTTGCCGGCGCTGCGCACGCGGCAATACGAATTCGGCGCGCGCTACACTGTCGGCGATTGGCGCTTCGTCGCCGCAGCCTTCGACATCGTCAAGCCCTATTTCGAGATCGACAGCAACGACGGGGCTTACAAACAGCTTGGATCGGTCACGCACCGCGGCGTCGAGGGATCGCTCTCGGCAAAGCCATTGCCCGGCCTCAATGTCGTCGTCGGCGCGGTCGTGCTCCGCCCGCGGGTGAGCGGGCAGGCGGTCGCGGACGGCCGGCTCGGTCGCAGGCCGATCGGACGCACCGGGCTGCTCGTCGATGCGGCGATCGACTATCAACTCGCCGCCTTGCCGGGTTTCTCGCTCGACGCCCGCATCATCCACGAAGGTCGCCGGATCGCCAACGCCGCCGACACCCTGTCGATCCCGGCGCGAACGGTGGTCGATCTGGGCGCACGCTATCGCACGAAGATCGGCGGCGTCCCGACCATGTTCAGAGCGCAGGTCCGCAACATCGGCGACGTCTTCGGCTGGAAAGTGTCTAGCGGCGGCGGCTTCTCGCTACAGACGGGGCGACGGGCTGTCGTGTCGGCTACCGCTGATTTCTAGCACAACGAGATTTGCGCGATGGGGAGATTTAGAAATCTTTGGTGACCCAGCGATCGAACCTACGGGCTGCGGTTTGCAGCACCTGCACGAAGGGCAGATTGTGAAGTTCGTCAAGAGCCCGCTACGACGCTTTGTTGGCGGATATCGCCGGATGGCCCGGCGTAACCCGAATGACTGCTCTTGTCAGATTGCGATGTTCGCGCCGCCAGAAACGAACGTCGCAATTTGGTCGATAGTCGCCAGACCCATGAGTCCGGCATTACCTACCGATTGCAGCATTCAACCTGCCCCTCAGATCAGCATGCTTCCCAGGGTTTGCCTTCATCAGCTTCCTGAGATTGATCAGTTTCCACCGAACCGCCGGGAGATCGGCCGCTTCAGGTAAACCGATCAGGCTGAAGTCAGGCTGCGCTTCGTGGAGGGACAGGAGAAATTCGGCGGCGGGGCCATCGATCCGAGCCCGGATACCCTCGATCAGACGCTCGCGGGCGGAGAGAAGCGTTTCGAGCGGCACATGCTCGATCGTCATGCCGTCGAATTCCTGCGCGAAGGCGCGGTCAATATCGATGCGGTTGGGATCGATCAGTTCGTGGGCCGGGCGGCCCGAGCATGCGGAATAGACCAGGAAAGTGCGGAACAGGTCGTCGTCGATGCCTTCGTGCTGATAGAGCAGATGGATGTCATACAAGTCCCGTGGATGCTGGCGATCGAGTGCCGCGCAGATCTTGCCGGCATAGATGTCCTCGAAGGAAAGTACGGACATTTCAGCAAAGCCGAATGCTTCCTCCACCGCATCCGTAACCCGCATGGTGTGCGGCGCCTTCACGGTGCCTCGAAGGACAGGCGACACCTCTATCTTCACTTCGGCATCGGCGGAACGGAGGAGCACCCGGGTATCGCCATCGCCCCCGCCGCTGATCCTTTGCGCATTGACGCCAGGAAGGCTCTTCCGTGCCCGTTCGACGATGCGGTCGAAGGCGGCATCGATGTTGGCGAGGGCAGTTTCGCGGTCGTGGAGCGGCACGTAGGTCAGGTCGATGTCGACTGAGAGCCGCGGCATGTCCCGGTAAAAGAGATTGATCGCCGTGCCGCCCTTCAGTGCGAAATCCGGCTCGTCGGCCACGATGGGGATTGCGCTCACCAGGAGGCTGACTTGGGCTGCATAGCGTTCACGCGCCATCGCCAACCTCATTGGCTGGCTCGGGCGCCGCAAACTCCTCTGGCACGACGAGTTGATAGGCTGCCGCATAGCGACCGCCTTCGACCAGCATGCGCGGACCCTTGCCCATATCGACCCCAGAGCGATCGATATGCGGCAGCCACCGGTGCCGATGGCGATCGGCAAACAGGAAGAACAGCCGCCTCACCTTTATGCTCTTGCAGGCGCCCAGCAAGGCACTCAGCCGACCGGGGCGCAGCGTCGCCAGTCCCTGGAAAAGCATGTCGACCTTGTGGAAGCTCTCCTGGTCGGGAAGTTCGTTCAAGGCTTCGAGCACCGCGCGCTCTGGGGTTGA
This sequence comes from Novosphingobium sp., assembly GCA_036400975.1. Classification (GTDB taxonomy): domain Bacteria; phylum Pseudomonadota; class Alphaproteobacteria; order Sphingomonadales; family Sphingomonadaceae; genus Novosphingobium. The sequence goes on from DASWWL010000110.1 coordinate 51,493, forward strand.
GCGCCGCAACGGCCAGTCCCAGGGGTTGGGTCCAGTACCTGCCGCGGGGTCGAAATCATTGTTCTCGATTCCAAGAGAGTCCGAACCGAACAACTGCCGTCGCCGCATCAAGATGTGCGCATCGAGAGTTAGCCGGGACAGCCAGGACGGTGCGTCGCCGTAGAGATAGACGTCCGCGCTGCGGCCAAGGCCGAGATAGTGGTTGTACCCTTCAAGGCTCAGCGCGCTCATGCCGCCGACGTGGAAATCATAACCCATGATCCACTGGGCGGAGAGCACCGCCATCTTCCATTCGACAACGTTTCCCGGTGGCTTGCCCGGGTAGGGCCGGCGATAGACGCCGCGTGCGACACGCTCGAGCCAGCCTTCTCGATCGTAGCTCGCTGCGGAACTCTTGGCGACGTCATGGGCACTCAACCATTGCGAGTCGACCAGGAAGCCAGCCGGAACCCGATCAAGGACATATTTTAGTCGATTGCGATTTGGTTCAGCCATAATGGCCTAAATAGCGAATTTTCAAAATTCCTGCAAATCCGATTTCGACAAACTAGGATTTGCTACATCGAGGACAGACCAAATTCGGCAGAGGCAAAATGTCGGTCAACCCGACATCGGATCACCACGCCCAGTTCGGCTAGGTCTGGGTCAGGTTCCTGAGGCTCCGGAACTGGATCAACGTCGCCCGCCCGACCTTGATGGTTTCAAGGTCCCCGGACTGGATCAACTCGTAGATCCGCGAGCGACTGAGACCCGTGATGCGCACCGCCGTGGCGACACGGACCGTCAGCGGCTGCAATGCCTGCTCTGCCAAGTGGTCCATCATGTACGCCCCCTCTGCGCTGCCTCGCGAGCCCGGACGAAAACCCGGTCGCTCTCGAGGAAGGACGCCAGCATTGCCGGGATCAACTCGACGATCGGCTCTTCGCTGCCATAGGCCGCCGCATAGATGGCGGCATATTCACGCAAGGCGCCTTGCAGATCGGGCGTGATCATAATCGCAAGCTTGACCGGCGTGCGGTCCGGCAGCTTGGCAAGCTTCAGTTCGGCCATAGCTATCCTCCAATATTGCCGCGCCAGGGCGCGAGGATGAGGTCCCGGCTGACCAGCAGCCGGACGGGGGCGCCCGGGCGGATCGTGATGGTCGGCTGGACATCGAGGTTTCGGGAAGTCAGTTGATCGCCAGCGCGCGATACATTCTGCTGCGTGGACTCGCGGATAGCTTGGACGAGATCGCTCTCGCCCTTGATCGACAGCTCCGAACCCACCCCTAGCAAGGTCGCCATGGCAACGCCCTTGAGCAGTGCCCAGCTATGGAAATCGACCTTGTCCGCTAGACCAGCATAGCCCGACGGGTCGGTCGCAGGCATGTTGTCGAGGCGCAGCGAGCTGCCGTCGGGCAGGATGATCCTTTGCCAGATTACCAATGCCCGGCGCTGGCCGAAGGCGACGACGCTGTCATACTTGCCGACCAACCGGGCACCTTGCGGCACCAGCAGGAAGCGTCCGGTTGCACTGTCGAATACGTTCTGCGTGACCTGGGCCGTAACAAGTCCCGGCAGGTCCGAATTGAGGCCAGTGATAAGGCTGGCCGCGATGACGCTGCCCGCAGACAGCATGTAGGGAGAGGCCGGGGCCAGCAGCGCGTGCGGATTGGCATCGCCGCCCGGGTCTGTCCGCTCGGCGAATGCCGTCTTGCGATCCTGCGGGGCCGCTGCTGCTGCCGGGACGAGCAGTTGGCCCGCCGAGTTGGCTTCGGTTGCCGATGGCGCGGAATCGCCAGGCCTCGTCTGGACCATGAGCACCGACTGACGCGCAGCCTTGAGCTCCGCGAGGCGCGCCATTCTCTCTGCCTCGGCGGTGTCAGTGCCGGTCCGGGCGGCAGCACTGCCATCTACCGGCGCGAACTGTTGCTGCTGGGCGCGAAGGATCGGTCGGCCAAGGTCGCCCGGCAGTGGCGGCCCCAGTCTTGGCGCATCGCCGTAGCTTGACGGCAAAGTCGAAAGGGCATCGGTCGAGGTCTTGCCCATCGGCTGCGCCAGCTCGCTTTCCTGGGGTGGCCGGTGGAAGATCCGGGGCTTCAGCGCCATCCAGGCAATGCCCATCAGGCTGGCTGAGCCCAGTGCGGCAATGCCGATGATCGCGCCCCGCCGAAACCGGATGGCCCGTGCGGGACTTGCGCGCAGGACCAGCGTCTCGGGATCGACCTTGGTCGCGGGTGTGGCCGGCTGCCCGGCTATATCGGCCGTCATGCGCCCCTCGGATGCTTTGCCCTGCCCCCGCGGGTGATGCGGACGACCTGCTGCTTCTTGAGACCGAGCCGGAGTTCCGCCACATCGAACAGGCGGTCGATGATGTAGTAGCGCTTGCGCACCCGGTAATTGGCGAGTTCGGCCGTTCCGTCGGGCCCAAGCACGAACAATGGCGGCGCCTCGCCCTGCGACAGGTCCGAGGGAAACTCGATATAGGTCTTCTGTCCGTCGTCGAACGCGCGCAGTGGCCGCCATGCCGGCCGATCCCCTGACAAGGCATAGTCGAAGCGCAACTGGCCCACGTCTAGGCCAGCTGCGATCGGTGCGGCGGACCGGGCAACGTCGGCCTGCCGCTTGAGCGCAAGCAGTTCGTCCTGGGGATAGGTCCAGCTTACCGCCGCCATGGGGGTTCGCGCCGTGCTGGTGAGGCGCAGGTGGTACGTTCGCCGGTCGGTGGTGATGACAAGGTTCGTGACGAGCCCCGCGTTGAACGGCTTTACGAGAATGTGCGTTCGCCGGGTATCGCCGTTTCCGCTGGTCGTATCGCCTATCACCCAGCGCGCCGTATCGCCGCTCGCCACGGCCACGAGGGCTTCGCCCGGCTGCAATGCAATGTCGGTTACCGCTCCTGGCGCGGTATAGGCTTGGAAGATCATCCCCTCGGAAAAGGCGTAGACCTGTGTCGCGTTGATGAACCCCTGCGCGGCCGGTTGCTCGGTCGCACTGCGGTTGGCAGCGGCCACTCGGCGCACGGGCGACGCCCCGTCGCTTGCCTGCGCCGGGACACAGGCAAGCGCGGCAATGGAGAAAAGCACGGAGCGGATGATCATGGCTGGACCTCCTTGGCGTTCTGGGTGGCAGGTGCCGCTAGGCCGGGATCGAGCGGCGAGCCGAGTGGCAGGTTCGATGCAGGCGAGGCCATTGGAGCTGACCTCGAAGGTGAAGGGGATTGCGGCTCGTCATCGAGCTCCCGGCTCCAGTCGATCGCGTCGACGTAGATGCCGAGCGGATTGCGACGCAGCGTGTCGGCATCGACGGGAGGCTTGGTCACGATGGTGAGGATGGCCGTCCAGCGGCTGCTCCCAGCCCGTGCACCGCGCTCGAACACGGTCTCGGTCCACTTGACCTGGAACGAGGTGTCGGAAGCCCGCACAACGCTCGTGACCTGGACCGATACCGTTCGCTCACCGATGCGGGCGAAAGGGTCGTTGCTGCGGGCGTAGTCGCCGAGGAACTGAGCCCCGCGCCTTGTTGCGAAGTCATAGGCCTCGAGCCAGCCGCGCTTCATCAGGACAGGGTCGAGCGACGCTGAGCGTACGTTCGTAATGACGCGGCCAAGGTGCCAGGCGATCTGCGGATCGGTTGGCTGGTAACCAGTGGCCGCCTCGCTGACGGCGCGGGCTTCGCCCAGTCGATCGACCTCCACCACATAGGGTACAACCCGGCTTTGCAGGGACTGCCAGAGAAGCCCCCCGGACAGACCCGCGGCGAGCCCCAGGCTTACGAAGGTCGCAAGACGCCAATTGCGTGCCTGCACCCGGGCCGAGCCGATCCGGTCGTCCCAGACCTGCCCCGCACGCTGGTATGGCGTCTCCGGAATTGGGGTGCGTCCATAGCGCTGGACGCTTCGCTTGAAGATCATGGCCTAGTCGTTCCTTTCCTTGATGTCGGGAGTGGCGGCACCACCACCCCGGTCACCCTGTTGAAGCGCATGGAGGGCAAGCTGCCGGCGATGCCGCGTGGACTGCTCGGCGCGCATGGCGCGCGCCCAGGCGGGCGCAGCATCGCTGCCGCCGCCTGCCTGTGCCGGGCTTGTCTTCGTGTCGTTGAGTGCATTCCAGGCGGCCTGACGTCCGCTCGACGCAGCTTCGCCGAGGCCCAGTGCTTCCGATGCCTTGGCTCGGACCGCGTTGCCCGCGGCTTTCGTCACACCAGAAAGGCCAGCGCCGACTGAGGAATTGCCCGCCGCCTCCTGGCCAAGGCCATAAGCCGTGCTCGCTGCCGAACCCATGGCCGTGCCGGAACGGACCGCCCCCAGGGCTGCCCCGCCGAGCGCGCGCGCACCGCCCATGGCCGCGCCGCCTGCCACCATGGTGATGCCAGCCGCCCCGGCCGCCGTGCCGAAGGCTGCACCAGCACCAAGCTGGGGAGCGCCCGAGACAAGGCCGCTTGCAATCGAGGGCCCGAAGATTCCAAGGCCGAACAAGGACAGGCTCGCCAGCACGAGGCTCATGGCCTGGCCGATGTCTGGCTCCTGGCCCTGTAGGGCAGCCGTGAATTCGGCGAAGAAGTTGGATCCGATGCCGACGATCACGGCGAGCACCATGACCTTGATACCCGAGGAAACCACGTTGCCGAGAACGCGCTCGGCGAGGAAGCTGGTCCGGTTCCAGAGGGCGAACGGCACGAGGATGAAGCCGGCAAGGCTCGTCAGCTTGAACTCGATGATCGTCACGAACATCTGCACCGCGAGGATGAAGAAGGCGATGATCACCAGGGCCCATGCGAACAGCAGCACCATAATCGTCAGAAAGTTGTCGAAGAAGGTCGTGAAACCAACCATCTCGCTTGCCTGGTTGAGCAGCGGCCAGGCTGCCTCGAACCCGGTCCCTGCAAGCCGCCCCGGCTTGAGCAGGTCATCGGCACCGAGTGTGCCGCCACCAGCGGTGAGCCCTGCCTTTGCGAAAGACCGGAAGATGATGTCCGCGAGCGTGGAGAAGCTGTTCAGGATGAAGGCGAACGTGCCGATGTAGAGGATCTTGCGGAGGAAGCGGCCGATGACATTGTCCTCGCCGCCCATCGCCCAGAACAGGCCGGCAAGCGTGATGTCGATGCCGATGAGTACGGACGTCAGGAAGCCGACGTCCGGGCCGAGCAGCCCGAACCCGCTGTCGATGTAGGTGATGAACGACTGCATGAAGCGGTCGATGACATTGAGGTCGTTCACGGGCGTGGTCTTCCTGGATGGATTGGATGCCGCGGGGCGTGACTGGGGGTGGCCACGCCCCGCGGGCGGCGGGAGGCGCGGGAGGCTCGCCTTGCCGCCATGGCCGGGTCGGCTTTGAGCCGCGTGGGGGCTATTGCGGCGTGTAGGCCGACCCGGAGCCGAGGAACTTCTTCGTCGCGGCGCGCGCCTCGGCCCCTTGCGTCGCCCGGCGGGCCTGTTCCTGGGCCTCGGCCCGGAACTGGGCTGCCATCATCTGCTGGATCTGGAACTGCTGCTTTGCCGTCAGGGCCAGCAGCTGGTTCGTCGCCTGCTGCGCTGCAAGCGATCCCTCGGCACCCTGGCTTCGCGACACGATGTCGGCGAGCGCCTGGGTGTCGTCCCGCACGTTCTCGACGACTTGCGACTGAACCGTCATCGTCTGGCGAAAGGCATCCATGCTCGCATCAAGCCGGCCGCGGGCGCCCTGCACGCGCTGGTCGGTTCGAAGGGCTGTCGCAAAGTCTTGCGGAAACAGTGATCGGAACCGGGCGTCGAGCTGATCGACCCGAAAATCGATACCCTGGGCCTGGCCCATGAGGCGGTCGATCTGGGCGAGCTTCTGCCGAAGGGCATCGAGCTGGGGAAAATCGATCCGGGAGAGGTTCTTGCCCATGTTGGCCAGCATCTGCGCCTCGTTCTGGAGCTGCCTGATCTGCTGGTTGACCTGCTGGAGCGTGCGCGCGGCGGTCAGGATGTTCTGGGCGTAGTTGCTCGGGTCGAAGACCGAGATCTGTGCCTGGGCGGGCGCTGCGGGCAGGCCGAGTATGGCGCCCGCGACGCAGACCGATGCCAGGGCAAGGCTGCATGCGACGGCATGGGCGGGGGCAGGAATTCGCATCAGGATTCTCCTTCTTCGGGGGACAGGGATTCGGGGGCCTGCGCCAGGAGGTCAGCCGCCCATTCGAGGCCAGCGGTGCGCAGGAAGCGGGCTGCGAAGTCGTGGGTGCCGCCCGCCTCGAGCAGCACGTCGATGCGGCCTTGCGTCGCGGCGTCGGAGGCAGCGCAGAATGCGAGCGCGACTGGCCCGAGCCCTAGCTCGAACAGCCGGTTCCCGCGGGCCGACTGGAGGTAGTACTGGCGCTTGGGCGTTGCTCTCGCGACCAGTTCGACCTGTCGGTCATTGAGGCCGAACTGCTCGTAGATGCTGCGGGATTGTGGTTCGATCGCCCGGTCGTTGGGGAGCAGGATGCGCTGCGGGCAGCTTTCGATGATGACGGGCGCAATCGACGACCCCGCAATGTCGGCGAGGCTCTGCGTGGCAAAGACCACCGACACGTTCTTCTTGCGCAGGACCTTGAGCCATTCCCGAATCCGGGCAGCGAACAGCGGATGGTCGAGGAATATCCAGGCCTCGTCGAGGATGAGCAGTGTCGGGCGCCCGTCGAACCGCTCCTCGAGGCGGTGGAAGAGATAGGACAGCACCGGGGCGACCACGCCGGCCTGGCCCATCAGGGCCTCCGTCTCGAAGCATTGCATGTCGGCAAGCTCGAGGCCCTGCTCGGCGGCATCGAGCAGGCGCCCATAGGGGCCGTCGAGCGTATAGGGTTGCAAGGCCGTGCGCAGGGCATTGGACTGCAGCAGCAGCGCGAGACCGGTCATCGTCCGCTGCTCCGCTGGTGCGGTGGCGAGACTGCCCAGCGCCGACCAGAGCATATCCTTTACGTCCGGCGTGACCGCGACCTTCTCGTGCTCGAGCAGGGCTGCGATCCATTCTGCTGCCCAGCTGCGCTCGAGGGGCCGGTCGATCCCGGCCAATGGCTGGAAGGCGAGCGCCTTGCCCTCGTCGCTGCCCAGGGCATGGTGGATGCCGCCGCAGGCGAGAACGGCGGCGCGCGCGGAAAAACCCTTGTCGAAGATATAGACCTGTGCACCCTCGTATCTCCGGAACTGGAGCGCGAGGGTAGCGAGGAGCACGGACTTGCCCGCTCCCGTGGGGCCCACGACCAGCATGTGGCCGACATCCCCGACGTGCGTCGACAGGCGGAACGGCGTCGAGCCGGCCGTGCTGGCGAGGAGCAGCGGCGGCCCATCGAGATGATCGTTGCGGCGGGGCCCCGCCCATGTGCCCGCAAGCGGCATGAGGTGCGCAAGGTTGAGCGTATGGACGAGCGGCTGCCGAACGTTGGCGTAGGACTGGCCCGGAAGCGAGGAGAGCCACGCCTCGACGGCATTCACGCCCTCGCGAATGGTCGTGAAGCCAAGGCCATTGACGATGCGCTCGACGGCGCGGAGCTTTTCCTCGACCGCGCCCCGGTCCCGGTCGCTCACCGTGATCGTCGTGGTCAGGTAGCCGAATGCGACATGGTCCTGCCCGAGCACCTGCAGCGCTTCGTCGGCATCGACGACCTTGTTGTCCGCATCGCTGTCGAGCAGCTGCGCCGGTTGGTTGTAGAGGACCTCGCGCAGCAGGGCGCTGACCGACTTGCGCTTGTTGAACCACTGCCGACGGATTCCGGTCAGCGTCCTGGTTGCCTCTGCCTTGTCGAGCGCAATGAAGCGCGTGACCCAGCGATAGGGCAGGCCGAGGTGATTGAGCGCGTCGAGGATGCCCGGCCGGCTCATGTTCGGGAAGCCCAGCACGCTTAGCGTTCGCATGTGGCTCGCCCCGAGCATCGGCTCGAGCCCACCCGTCAGCGGGGTATCGACCAGCATCGCGTCGAGATAGACCGGCGTTTCCGGCACACAGACCGGATGCCGCTTTTCCGAAATGCACCCGTGGAGGAAGGTCAGCGTCTCGCTGTCGTCCAGTGCACGGACCTTGGGCATGAAACCCGAGAGGAGGTCTGCCACGCGGTCCGTCTCGGCCACGAAGCCCGACAGCGCCCCTCGCCAGTCCCGTGCTCCGCCGGCATCCGGCCGGTCGACGAGCGTGCGCCCGGCGCTGTCCACGGCATCGGCGGCAGGCAGCCATTGCAGGGTCAGGTGGTAGCGGCTCTCGAAATGCACGCCCTCTGCCTCGAAGGCCGCGCGGCGCTCGCGATCGACAAGGGCGCTGGCCGGATCCGGGAACCTGCTTGCAGGATAGCCGGGAGCAGCCACCCGCTCGGCATCGAAGAACATCGCCCAGCCACTGCCAAGGCGCTTGAGGACATTGTTCGCTCGCGCGCAGGCACCGATCAGTTCGACCTCGGTCGCGGACTCAAGGTCTGGCCCGCGAAAGGCGAGCGTGCGCTGGAAGCTTCCGTCCTTGTTGAGCACGATGCCTGGTCCAACCAGGGCTGCCCACGGCAGGTGATCGGCAAGCCGGTCGGCGCGCGACCGATATTCGGCAAGGTTCAGCATGCGAGGTAGCCTTTCTGCCGCAGGTGCCGGACGAGCACCGGGGCGAAGTCTGGATCACGCCGGGCTGCGAGGACGGCGAGGCTGTGCCCCGCCGCCCAGAGCACCATCCCGGCCAGCCATTGCTGGAGGCCCAGCCCGACGGCGGCAGCTAGCGTGCCGTTGACGATGGCAATGCCGCGCGGGGCACCGCCGAGCAGGATCGGACTGCCAAGCGAGCGATGGATTGGCGCCTCGAAGCCCTCGATGTGGCCGCCGGCAAAATGATGGACGATGCCGCTCATGCGATGAGGGCCCCGCCGCCGAAGCTGAAGAAGGAGAGGAAGAAGCTCGACGCGGCAAAGGCGATCGACAGCCCGAAGACGATCTGGATCAGGCGGCGGAAGCCGCCAGCCGTCTCGCCGAACGCGAGCGTGAGACCGGTGACGATGATGATGATCACCGCGACGATCTTCGCGACGGGGCCCTGCACCGACTCCAGAACCTGCTGCAACGGCTCTTCCCATGGCATGCCGGAACCCGCCGCATGCGCCTGCACAGAGACCATGAGGGAAGTGGCAAGGGCAGCGACGGCCGCCAGCGTGGACGACGTCGGGATACGGGTAGGCTTGGTCATGAGGCATCTCCTTCGGGTTGGGCATTGAGAAGATCGGCAAGCTCGTAGGCACCGGAGCGAGGTTCCAAGCCGGTGATCCGCGCTACCGCGGCCACCCTGCGGCCAGCGCCGCGACCAGCGATGAAGACGATGATGTCGATGGCCTCGGCAATGAGCTGCCGCGGCACGGTGACCACGGCCTCCTGGACGAGCTGTTCGATCCGGGTGAGCGCTGCGCGGGCCGAGTTTGCGTGGACCGTGGCGATACCGCCGGGATGCCCGGTGTTCCAAGCCTTGAGCATGTCGAGCGCTTCCGGGCCGCGCACCTCGCCAACCACGATACGGTCGGGCCTCAGTCGCATCGTCGAACGCACAAGGTCGGTCATCGACGCCGCTCCCGCCCTGGTCCGCAGCGCGACCGTGTCAGGCAGCGGGCATTGCAATTCCCGGGTGTCCTCGATGAGGATGACGCGGGCATCGACACTGGCCATCTCTGCAAGCAGGGCATTGGCGAGCGTCGTCTTGCCCGAACTGGTGCCGCCGGCGACGAGGATGTTGAGCCGGTCGGCCACCGCCGTGCGCAGCAACCTTGCCGCTTCAGCCGGCATGATGCCCTCGGCGACATAGTCCTCAAGCAGGTGCAGCCGCTCGGCAGGCTTGCGGATGGAAAAGCACGGAGCTTCGGAAACAGGCGGAAGCACGCCTTCGAAGCGTTCGCCCGCGCGCCCTTCGGCATGGGGCGGCAACTCCGCCGAGATCACGGGCCTGTCTCCATGGATCTCGGCGCGGGCATGGCTGGCGACGAGGCGGATGATGCGCTCGACTTGCACGGACGGGATCCGCACGCCGGTGTCGATGCGGCCTTCGCCAAGGCGGTCGAGCCGCAGGGCGCCGTCCGGGTTGACCATGATCTCCTGGGTCCGGGGATCGGCGAGCGCCGAAGCGATCTCCAGCCCCATCGCGGTCCTCAGCATTGCGCGGCGTCGCGCGCTCGAAAGGACGGCCGGATCATCCTGCGCGCTCACTCGCCCGCCTCCGATCCCAGGGTGCGCCGACCGGTCGCGACCTGGCGGCCGACCTGGTTGACGAAGGCCTCGAAGCGCTTGGCGCCGAGCGCCCGACCAGCCTGGTCATTCTCGGCAAGCGGGGTCTGGGTTGCGAGTTCGAACCGGATGAAAAGGGCCAGCGTCTCGAGGATCACGTAGGTGTCCCGGTCGACCCGGCCGATCGTCCGGGTCAGGCGGTCCAGCCGGATCGCGAAGCGGTCCTCGAGCTCGGACGCGCCGCGGCGATTGAGCCAAGCCGTCAGGGCATCGACCAGGATCGCCGACTTGGTCGCGCCAGGCTTTGCGGCCAGCGCCTCGAGCCTGTCGCTGAGCGGCCTCGGGAGGAAGAGTTGGTGGCGAACCTTCTCCATGGTCAAAAATCCAGCTGGAGGTCGTCGGGACGGGGCGTCCCGGCATCGAGCGCGTAGACGGCCCGCGCCGCTCCAAGTCCCTGGACCCGATCCATGGCCCGGCGCTCGGCAGCCTGGTCCCCATCGTCGTCGGCCAGGCCAAGGGGATCGGCGACCTCTGCGTCCGGCAGTGCGACGGCCTCAATCTCGTGCGCGGGGTGGCGAGCCTGCTCCAGCCCGCCGGCATCGGCGCCGTCATCAAGGTCAAGGCGGCCACCGAGCCGTTCGTCAGCGCTGCGGAGCTGTCCCGCCCAGTCGTCGCCGCGCCGCGGCGGCAGGTCCTGGTACGCGCCAGGAGCCAGTGTGGGTGCAGGCAGCACGCGCGCGGCAAGGCGCTTGTCCTCATAGTAGCGCAGCTTGCTGGCGCGCACCGGCGGATGGCCCGAGACCAGCACGAGCTCATCCTTGTGGCTAAGCTGCATGACCTCACCCGGCGTCAGCAGCGCGCGGGCAGTCTCCTGGCGGCTGACCATGACGTGGGCGAGCCAGGGTGCGAGGCGGTGGCCAGCATAGTTGCGCATGGCCCGCTGCTCGGTGGCAGTGCCAAGGGCGTCAGAGATGCGCTTCGCGGTGCGCTCGTCATTGCTGGCGAAGGCAATGCGCAAGTGGCAATTGTCGAGGATGGCGTTGTGCTCGCCATAGGCCTTCTCGATCTGGTTGAGGCTTTGCGCGATGAGGAAGGCGCGCACCCCGTACCCAGCGAGGAAGGCGAGGCTCGTCTCGAAGAAGTCGAGGCGGCCCAGTGCGGGGAATTCGTCGAGCATCATGAGAAGCCGGTGACGGTTACCGCGCACGGTGGCTTGGCCTGCGGCGCCCTCCGCCTGCAGCTGCTCGGTCAGCCGGCGACCGATCTGGTTGAGGATGAGCCGAACCAGCGGCTTGGTGCGGCTGATGTCCGATGGCGGCACGACAAGGTACAAGGAAACCGGATTCCTGGCCTCGACCAGGTCGGCAACCCGCCAGTCCGAGGCGCTCGTCACGGCAGCGACAGTCGGGTCGCGGTAAAGACCGAGGAAGGACATGGCGGTGGAGAGGACGCCCGAGCGCTCGTTCTCGCTCTTGTTGAGGAGTTCGCGTGCGGCCGAGGCGACAACGGGATGCACGCGCGGCGCGGCTTCGCTGCCAAGGTGGTTGGTCGCCATCATGCGCCGCAAGGTCGCGGTGAATGGGCGCTGCGGGTCCGATAGGAAGGTGGCGACCCGGGCGAGCGTCTTCTCCTCTTCCGCATAGAGGACATGGAGGATCGCGCCCACCAGCAGCGAATGGCTGGTCTTTTCCCAGTGGTTACGCCGCTCGAGCGCCCCTTCGGGATCGACCAGGATATCGGCGATGTTCTGGACGTCGCGAACCTCGTCGATGCCGCGGCGAACCTCCAGCAGCGGATTGTAGCGGGCCGAGCGGGCGTCGGTCGGGTTGAACAGGAGGCAGTGGGAGAAGCGCTGGCGCCAGCCGGCGGTCAGCTGCCAGTTCTCCCCCTTGATGTCGTGGATCACGGCCGAACCGGTCCAGCCGAGCAGCGTAGGTACGACAAGGCCCACGCCCTTGCCCGAGCGGGTCGGCGCGAATGCCATGATGTGCTCGGGGCCGTCGTGGCGCAGATAGCGCGCGCCGAGCCGGCCAAGGATTACGCCGCGCTCATCCAGCAGGCCTGCGGCAGCGACGTCCCGCAGGCCTGCCCAGCGCGCCGAACCGTAGGTCGTTACATTGCTCGATTGCCGCGCGCGCCAGACCGACCCGAAAATGGCAGCTCCGCAGCCGAACAGGCCACCTGCCGCCGCGATTGCACCCGCCTCGTCGAAGACGACCGGCGCATAGGCGTCGAAGTGGAACCACCAGACGAAGATCGACCAGGGATGGTAGATCGGCACCCCGAGCACGAGGAGCCAGGGTTCGCCAAGCTGCGGCTGGTATGCGAGGGCCGCCGCCGCCCATTGGGTGGCAGACCATATGCCCGCGACGATGATCGCGAGCACGACAAGGATCTGTCCTATGAGCAGCTTGGTCGGGGTCATGCGGGCCTCCGCCCGCCGCCGACTCATTCGTTGGCGGGCAGCCCCAAGCATCGGGCCAACCGCCTCCTGGCATCAGTCACCAGCGGGTGCCGCGAAGGACCTCCCTGGTGCCATCGCGATTACGCCGGCTGGCTCGTGTGTCCAGCGAGATTGTATCATGGCGCTCGTCCGCCAGTTTCAACGCGAGTTCCGGTCTACAGATCCAAGATCACAGATGAGCTAAATTTATATGCTACTGCGTTGCATTCGCATAATGGTTCTGCAATTTTGGTCGAACCTTAGCAACCACGCGGGTCAAACTCGGATTGCCTTCCACTGCCATGACACTCCTCGCCGCTTTCCATCGCTGGACCGGGGGGCTTATCGGCCTCTTGTTGGCGATGCTGGGCCTGTCCGGCGCAATCCTCGTCCACAAGGACGAGTGGGTGGCGCTGCCCCATGCGTCCGACGCACAAATCCAAGATACTGCACATCTGGCGGACCTCACGCAGCGGATCATGGAAGACCCGGCAACCCGGCCGGAATCAATCCTCTTCGCAACCAAGGATTTTGGACTGGATCGGTTGACCTACAAGGGCGGCGCGGGCGCCTATGTCGATCAGAACGGCGGCTTCGTGGCGCGATGGACCAGCCAGTGGGAACGACCGGAAATCTGGTTGTTCGACTTTCATCACCATCTCTTCGCCGGAGAGACCGGTGAAATCATCATCGGCATCGCCGCAGTCTTCGGCCTGTTCTTCGTAGTGACTGGCGCATTGCTGTGGTGGCGGACGCGCAGGACCTATTCGTTCCGTCTTTGACCAGCCCGGATGAGCCGGCCAGCGATCATTCGGCATCACCGCGATCTCGGCATCATCATGGCACCGCTGCTAGCTCTCTCGCTCCTGACCGGAGCGGTACTGGTATTCCGTCCGTTGTCGGCGCCTCTCTTCGGTCCCGGCGCCCTAGCCCAGATCGAACGCGCGCTATCCGAACCAGCGTCACCCCCGGCAGGTCTCGCTGAGGGGTTGCGGTGGTCGGCAATGATTGAAACGGCGCGGCGGCGCTTTCCTCAAGCCGAGGTTCGAAGCCTCTCCCTGCCGCGCCAAGGCAACGGTCTTATCACCTTGCGCATGCGCAGTCCTGAAGAATGGCTGCCGAACGGGCGCACGACATTGTGGTTCGCGGCGGACAGCGGCGCGCTGGTGGCTACCCGCGACGCCAGGAATCTGCCGCCTGCCGCACGCGGATATAATCTTCTCTATCCGCTTCATGCGGCAAAGGTTGGAGGTTTTCTGTATCGGCTCACGATGACGTTGTCCGGGCTGACCTTGACGCTGTTGGGAACGCTCGCAGTGTGGGTCTTCTGGTTCCGGCGCCTTGCGCCGGTACGTGGCGCTGGCTGAAGGAGCGCTCTCACTCCATCGAAGAGACGCACGCCGCGCGTATTGTTACCAAGACCACCACGGAACACCTCGCGATCAAGGATAGCTACCCTCGGGCTCGATATCCCAAACCAGCGCAGCAATCGCTTCCTTCAACGCATGCTCCAACATAGCGTTGCCAGACGCACTTACGCTCAGGACGCCAAGATAGTCCTTGTTGGAGTTCGTTATCGCAACGCGTTCGCCAACTTTTCGCAGCGCTCGGTATTCGACGCGCAGATCGCGGTCTTCGCGAAGGAAACTTTCGGGCGCCGAGACAATCCGCCCCGCACTGACGGCCGGAAAATATCGGATCGCGGCGACTTTGGTCGCCAAGGGGATCGCGCCAAGCGGTTCGCCAAGATGCAGACGCAGAATTCTCTCAAACAACGCAACGTCGAGGGTATGCTCCAACATGAATTCCATGTGGTCGCCGACTGTGCGGTAGTTGATTTCGATTAGCCGTGGCCCGTTGTTCGTCAGCACGAACTCAGTGTGGCACGATCCGAATCCGACCCCCACCGCTTCGATCTGACGTAGCACCTCGGTCCTCTGCGACGAGGTGAGGCAGTTGTCCCAGCGTCCCTCCATCTCGACGAAACTGGGTGGCGGCCCCAGCGCGACATGGAATCCCCCGAGAACAAGGATATCCGATCCATCGCCCAGAGTTTCGAGCGTGTAGAGCTCTCCCGCAATATATTCCTCGATCAGCATGGCGCGGCCCCCCTCCATGCCCCAGACATGCCGGGCGTGCGAGACGAGCGCGTCCTCGTGCTCGCACAGCCGCACGAGTTGGCTGCCAACGCCTTCGCGAGGTTTGAGCACGCAAGGAAAGGGAATATCGGAAAGACGAGCGATTTCGTCTTCGTTCGTCACCACGGCGTGCCACAGGAGGTCCACTCCCCGATCCCGCAGGCATTCACGCATCGCTGCCTTGTTCTTGGCTCGGTAGGTGACTTTCCAGTCCTTGCCGGGCAGACCGAAATAGTCAGCCGCCAGCGCAGTGCTGGTTTGCAAATGATCGCTGTTCGAAAAGATGGCGGCGGGCCTGTCGGCATGGCGGCTGATTTCGCTGATGACCGCGACCGGATTGAACACGTCGCATTCGATGATGCTGTCAGGACAGGCGGGTCGACCCTCAACTGAGAAGTAGCGTCGATGCGCTTCCGCCTGGTCGGTAAGCAGGGTCACGCTGAGGCCTAGACGTCGCGCCGCTGGGAGAAAGCCCTCGTTGACCGCATCTGTCGGCACATGGGCTAGCAACATCAGGGTCGGCATCGACAGTCCTTTCGTAGTTCGTATTTTTGCGAGCGCTGCCCGCCGGCAAGTAACCTGCTATTAATGCAATTGACTCGCAATAGCGAATCAATTTATGTCGTTGGAGCGGGCCGGAAAATCACGAGCTGGCCTGACTACCCGCAGCGGCTACGACGCCGCACTCCCATCCGCTTGGAAGGAGCCGCAATGCAATCTTCAGCAGAAATGTCCGTCGGCAACACGCCGCTTGTTGCCTTGGACCGCATGTTTCCGCCCGACGAGGTTCCAGTCTTCGCTAAGCTCGAGATGCTGAATGTCGGCGGCAGCGTGAAGGATCGCACCGCGCACTACATGGTGTCGCAGGCCTTGGCCGCGGGTAGGATCACATCAGAAAGCCACCTTGTGGAGAGTTCATCCGGCAATCTCGCCATAGCGCTCGCCATGATCGCCAAGCGGGAGGGCATTCCCTTCACTGCGGTGGTCGATCCCAACCTTGCCCCCGCCAATCGCTGCCTCATCGAAGCCTTTGGCGGGCAGATCGATCTGGTGACGGAGAAGGACGAGGGCGGCGGTTATCTGCACACCCGCATCCGGCGGGTGGATGAACTGGTACGCACCATTCCGGGCGCGGTCTGGCTCAACCAATATGCCAATCCGGATAACTGGCGCGCCCATTACAATGGGATTGGCGAGGAGATCGTCCGCGAGATGCCCGTCGAGCCGACGCATGTGGTCGCGGCCGTCTCAACCTGCGGGACATTGATGGGTCTGGCGCGTCGTCTGCGCGAGCGCTGGCCGAACATCGAGGTTGTCGCGGTCGATCTGGAAGGGTCCGTCATCTTCGGAGGGGCGGGCGGGAACAGGCAGATCCCGGGCATCGGCGCGAGCCGCGTGCCGGAGCAGCTCGCCCTGCCAGAGGTGGACGCCGTCATCTATGCGACGGACTGGGAATCGACGCTAGCCTGCCGCCGCCTCGCGGAAAGCCAGGGCATATTGGCCGGCGGCTCGTCGGGCACGGTCATGGCGGCGATCACCAAGTTGATTCCAAACCTTCGCAAAGGATCCTGTATCGTCACCCTGCTGCCTGATCGTGGCGAACGCTATCTCGATACGGTCTATGATCCCGACTGGCCGGCCCAGGAACGCCGCCTCACCCGGCCTTTCGCAGCGTCCTTCCGCCGGTTGGGTGAACGACCATCGATCGTGCGGCAGTCCCGGAGCACAAGCGCGGCCGCGTCTTCATGGATGCCAACCGCCCATGTTCTGCCCGTCCCGATGTTGTCGGAAGGGGCAGCGATATGACAACGGCTACTCTGCGATACTTGTCCCGTTCGGACGTCGCTGCGCTCGGTGGCGACCATTCGGATCTCTATATGAGCGCGATCGAGGCGGGCTTCCGCAGCCATGCCGCCGGCGACTTCGTGCAGCCGCTCAAACCCTATCTGCGCAGCCCCCGTACCCAGCATATCGCGGATCGCATCATCGCGATGCCGGCCTGGATCGGCGGGGAGCAACCCGTTGCGGGACTCAAATGGATTGGCTCCAAGCACGACAACCCGGCCAGAAGAGGGATGGAGCGGGCGAGCGCCGTCATCGTGCTCAACGATCCGGAGACCAACTATCCCATGGCGATCATGGAAGGCGGACTGCTGAGCGCGATGCGGACCGCCGCCGTCACCGGTGTTGCGACACGGCACCTGGCGCGGAAGAACTTCGAGGAAGCTGCGATCATCGGCTGTGGGCCGATTGCCGAACGGCAAGCGCAGATGTTGCTCGAGCAGTTTGCAGACGTGAAGGCACTGCGGCTGTTCGATCTGCGCGAAGACGCCGCACACGCGCTCGCCGCCCGGCTTCGCCAGCGTTTCGGCGACCTCGTCATTGCCGTCACGAAAAGCGCGGAAGCAGCAGTTCGCGACTGTCCGGTGGTGATCACCTGCACCGTGACCGACAAGCCTTATCTCGCTTTCGACTGGCTCAGCAAAGGCACGTTCCTGGCCAATGTTTCGATCATGGATGTGGAACGCGATGTGTTCCTCAAGGTCGACAAGGTCGTTGTCGACGACTGGGACCAGTCCAACCGCGAGAAGAAGATCATCAACCTGCTGGTCGAAGCAGGCGAGTTTTCGCGCGAGCGACTGCATGCGGAGCTTGGCGAGATCATCGTCGGGTCCAAGCCCGGTCGTGAGACGGATGACGAGATCATTCTGCTGAATCCGATGGGCATGGCGATCGATGATATCGCCTGCGCAAAGGCGATCCTCGGCAGGGCTGAGGACAGGAACATCGGTACGGTCCTGCCCCTCTTCTAGGGGCGATGCTTCGTCGCCGGCCTGTATGCGCCAGCCGTCGCTTCCATTTCTTCCCATCATCGAGAGATCCGTCTGATGACGTTGCCCCTGCCTGTGGAGAGAACAGCCGAAGATGCCGCCGTCATCCGCGCCGGTATCGCGATGGAGCGCCTGCTCAATACATGGCTGCGGGAACGCATGACCGAATCCGTGCCGGTCGAGGGCGAGGCCTGCATCTTGAACATGGGCGCGAACAGGCTGCGCGCCTCGTGTCAGCGGGTATCGCCGGGAGGTTTCCATCGCTGGCAGTTCCCCGTGCTGGTCGAACAAGCCGATGGGGCCGCAACTGCGACGGATGACCCTGTTCTCATCGCAAGCCTGATGGCAGATGCGCTTGCACAGGAAAATGGCTCTATCTCGTCTACGATCAAGGAGCGCCTCATCAAGGCGCTCGATGGCGCGGAGGAGCACGCTCTGGCCTGCGCGGCGCGTCCTTTCGATCCATCCCCACTGGGACTGGAGCAGAGCCTCTGGCACGGGCATCCATTCCATCCCTTTGCCAAAAGCATAGATGGCTTTTCAGTCGACGATATCGACCGTTATGCGCCGGAGCGCACCCATAGTTTTCAGTTGCGCTGGATCATCGCCGAGCCCGATGTCGGGGCGGCGTTGTGGCGCGACAGGCGGGCTCAGGAGCGGGGCAACCGCATCCTCGCCGATCTCTCCGGGCTGCCGGACAATGCAATCGGCGGCCGCCTTCTGATTCCGAGCCACCCCTGGCAGGCCGCGCGCCTCGAAACCGATCCATTATTCGCTGATCTCGTCGCGCGGGGGCGCGCGATCCTCACCTTGCCCACCGGCGCGACGGTGCAGCCGACGTCATCGGTTCGCACCGTGTTCGCGCCCAGCGCCAATATGTTCCTCAAGCTCCCGATTGCGGCCCGAATCACCAATTTCGCGCGCACCAACCCGCGCGACCAGATCGCCCGAAGCATGGCGGCCGCGCAGGCGCTTGCGGCGGTTGCGGAACAGGTCGCCGCCTGCGGACTCGACACGCTCGATGAGCCCGGCGCCGTCTGGATCGATCGTCCTGACCTCGAAGCAATTACCGCCGTCGTCCTGCGCGATGCGCCTCGGCGAGAGGCATTCGTGCTGGCTGGCCTGCTCGAGCCATCGCCGAACAATGGCCGCCCGATGCTAGAGGCCATGGGCTGCGGCTTTTCCGGTCTCGCCGCGGCGCAAGCCTGGCTACACGCTTACGTCCAGACGGCCATACTCCCGCCGCTGCGCCTGTTCGCCAGAACGGGCGTCAGCCTCGAAGCGCACAGCCAAAACAGCCTTCTGGAGTTGGACCGGGGAACTCCAGCCCGCCTGATCGTGCGCGACCTGGAAGGGGTCAGCATAGATCGCGAGCGCTTCGAACGCATCGCGCCGAGGCTGGAACTCAATCCATCGGTATTCTTCCTCGCCGAGGAAGCGCGCCGACGCCTGGCCTACTACCTGATCAGCAATCAGTTGAACCATGTGGTCGCGGCAGTCTCGCGTCTCGCTGATGCGCCGGAAGGCGACCTCTGGCGCTCCATTACCGAGGCATTGTCCACCGCCGCCGAGGACAGCTCCACCGCTAGCCTCGTCGCCTGGCTTCTCGAAGCGGAAACCTTGCCCGCCAAAGCGAATTTCACGAGCTGTTTCGCCGGTCGCGGGGAACGGCCCGATTATGTCGAGATACCCAATCCCCTCCGACCTGCGATGCGGGATGGATATGCACTGCAGCAATCGACGGTGGCGCTAACATGACGCTGTTGAGGCCAAGCGCCGCGCAAGTCGCCGCCCTGGTGGACAGCGAACGGCCGATCTGCGCCTTCCTGCACGATCTCGATGCGCTGCGGCGGCACGTGCTGGAAGTGGTGAGGTCGCTGCCGCCCCGGGCGGAGCTGTTCTATGCCGTCAAGGCCAACAACGACGCCCGGATATTGCGAACGCTCGCGCCGCAGGTTGCCGGATTCGAGGTCGCCTCGTCGGGCGAAATCCTGAAAGTGCGCGATGCGGTCGGCTCCGGCGCCCGGATCATCATGGGCGGACCCGCTCGCACGCGCGAGGATGTCGAACTGATCCTGGCGCAGGGTGTCGAACGGCTCCATGTGGAAAGCCTGCACACGTTGCGCCTCGCGAACGCCGTTGCGGCACAGGCGGGTGCGGTCCTGCCCATATTGCTGCGTGTGAACTTTGCCGGCCCAGTGCCGGGAGCAACCCTCACCATGGGAGGAGCGGCAACCCAGTTCGGCATCGCGCAATCCGATATCCCCGACGTCCTGGAACTGCTGGCGCATTGTCCGGCGCTGCGGTTCGAGGGATTCCATTTCCACACGGTCTCGAACAATCGCGATGCTGCCGGACATGCTGCGCTCTGCGCGACGGAACTCGATCTCGCTCGATCCTGGGCAAACGAGCATGGTCTGGACTTGGCGGTAGTCAATCTCGGCGGTGGCTGGGGTGTCGACTATGGCGATCCGGACTGGCGGTTCGACGTGGAAGGCTTCACCCGCGCGCTCACACCACATGTAGCTGGCGATCTGCGCCTGCAATTCGAATGCGGCCGGATTCTCGCCGCCTATCATGCCGTCTATGTCTGCGAGATTCTCGACATTAAGGCCGTCCATGGACGTGCCTTCGCCTTGCTGCGTGGAGGCACCCACCATTTCCGGCTGCCGAGTTCATGGGCGCACAACCATCCATTCGTGATCCTGCCTCGCGATTCCTGGCCATATCCCTGGCCTCGCCCCGAATGCACCCACACCGATCTCACGCTCGCCGGTGAGCTATGTACCCCCAAGGATGTGCTTGCCCGCGACGTGCCCGTTGCGCGGGCGCGGATCGGCGATCTCGTCTGCTTCCTGATGGCGGGTGCCTATGGCTGGGATATCTCCCATCATGACTTCCTGTGCCACGCCCATCCCGAGCGCATCTATCTGAACGAGGCGGAGGCATGAGCACGGTGATCAGCTCACCTTTTCAACTATTTGGGAGACGCGAAACGCGGCGCGGCCTCGCCGCCATCCTTGACTTCGATCGCAACGCCACTCTAACAGCTCAGATATGCGAACGATTCGCATTAGCAAATATTTGGGGGCGACACATGCTTGCGACTACTATGAATACCCGGGCCGTTCGGAAACTCGGCACCGTCTCGATACTGGCTTTGCTTGCGGCAATGGCGTCATCACCAGCCTTTGGCGCGGAGAGCGCGGACGGCAAAGCTGCGGCAGCCGGTTCAGGCCGCGACGACATCGTGGTAACGGCCACGAACCCGGAATATCGCACCCCCGACACCACGGCGTTGAAGATCGACGCGCCACTGCGCGACATCCCGCAGACGATCGACGTCATCCCCAGTCAGGTAATGCGCGATCAGCGTGCCTTGTCATTGCAGGATGCGGTTAAGAACGTGGCCGGCATCGGCATGGCCACCGGAGACGGCCAGCGTGATCAGTTCGTGATCCGCGGCAATATCGCCTATGGTGACCTCTTTATCGATGGCGTGCGCGACGATGCCCTTTATTTCCGCGACCTGTCGAACATCGAGCGGATCGAGATCCTGAAAGGGCCGGCGTCCGTACTCTACGGACGCGGCTCCTCCGGCGGCCTCATCAACCGCGTTACCAAGAAACCGGGCAACGAGGGCGGGGAGATCGTCCTGAGCTACGGTAGCTGGGACGCCAAACGCGGCGAGATCGATCTGGGCCATGTCTTTACTGGCAATAACGTTGCTGTGCGCCTGACCGGCGCGATCGAGCGGTCGGACAGCTATCGCGATCAGGGCTTTCTGAAGCGCGAGGCCATCGCGCCGTCCGTGCTGCTCGCGCCGAGCGAGCACACGAAGATACTGCTCCAAGCTGACTATCTGCGCGACCGCCGCTTGACCGACAACGGCATTCCAGCGTTTCAAGGGCGGCCCGTCAATGTTCCGGCCTCGACCTATTACGGCGCGGCCAACGGCAGGGACGTGGATTTCAGCCAATCGGAAGTCTGGTCCACGACCGCCACGCTCGACCATGAGTTCAGCGATACGCTTCGGCTGCACAACGCCTTCCGCTACTATGACTATACGCTCGATCGGCAAAACACGATTCCGAACATCGTCAACCAAGCCGCGCGGACGGTAACGCTCAATCGCCAGAGCACAGATCGCGCCGAGCATGGCTGGTTCAACCAACTGGAGTTGTCTGGCACATTTTCCACCGGGCCGTTGGAGCACAAGCTGTTGCTGGGCTTCGAAGCGGGCCGTCAGTCCAAATATGAGCTGCGCATCGATCGCGCGAACATCGCCACGGTCGATCTGTTCAACCCGGTTCTGCCGGTGCTGCCCCTGGCGGTCTCCGGCAATCCGGGTACCCACCGGACCGGCGTCTACAAGACCATCGGCTTCTATGCCCAGGACATGATCGCTCTCGGGGAACACTGGAAGGTGCTTGCCGGTCTGCGCCATGACCGCTTCCGCCAGGAAGTCCACCAGCGCATAGCAGGACAGCCCGACCTTGCGCGAACGGACAATTTCTGGAGTCCGCGCATTGGCCTCGTCTGGCAGCCGACGCCGACCCAGTCCTACTACGTCTCCTGGAACAAGTCCTACCAACCTTCCGGTGAGACTTTCGCACTCTCGGCGAGCAGCGCGGACATCGCACCGGAAAAGACGATCAACCGCGAAATCGGGGCCAAGTTTGATCTGTTCGACGGCAAGCTTTCGGCAACGATCTCGGCCTTCAATCTCAAGCGATCGGACATCAAGGCGACCGATCCGGTTCTGCTCAAGGTCATACCAGTCGGCGTGCAGCGCACACGTGGTATCGAAGCATCGGCGCAAATGGAACTGGCGCAGGGATGGCAGGCCATTGCCAGCTATGCCTATCTCGATGCCCGTATCAGCAAATCGCCGGCGCTGGATTCCGGTGTTCCCATTCAGGGCAATCGGCCCACGCTGACGCCAACCCACAGCGCGAGCCTCTGGCTGATGCGGAACTTCGGAGATCGCTTCGGTGTCGGCGGCGGCGTCAACTATGTCGGCGATCGTCAGGCCAACTTGGCGAACACAGTCGTTCTGCCGGAATATGTGACCGCCGACGCCACGGCGTGGGCGCGCCTGGGCAAGTTCAAGGCGCAACTCAACATCCGCAACATCTTCGACCGCAGCTACATCGTGTCGGGCCATGGCACCGTTGGGAACCTCAACATGCCAGGTGCCCCGCGATCCGCGATGCTCACGCTGCGATACGCCATCGACTAGCCGCTTCCAGCCACCCGTCCTCAGGAGAAAACGCATGAACATCGCCACCGCTATCAAGCCCGCGCCATCGGTCCGCGATCACAGCCGTTATATCCTGAGGCGCGTGGCAGATTGCCTCGTGCGCGAAAACTATCGGGAAATCGCGCTCGGTACGGTCATTCCAGCCGAGAGGGCGCCCTTCGACAGGCTGATCGCACCCACGGATCATTATCTCGCCTATGAGACCGCGGATGGCGGCACGCTTTTCATGCCGGTCGAGCCTGACGGGTTCATGCAGACTTGGCGTGTCTGCGCACCGCCGTTCGTTCATGTCGCGCGGCAGGGCGCGCGCCTCATCGACAGCGTCACCGATTTCCTCGAAATCATGAAGGCTGGGCTCGAGGGCGAGGACAGCGGCAATGTTTCCGCCTTTCTCGATGAGTGTCAAGCCGCTATCGAACAGGGCGCGATCTGCGACGCGGCCCGCGATACCGACCCGCCTGCCGCCGCACGCCTGGCCGATCATCCCGAATGGCATAAGCAGATGCTTGCGAACGACAGGTTGGCATCCTTCATCGATCATCCATTCTACCCTACAGCGCGGGCGAAGCACGGTTTTGCCGCCGACGACCTCATCGCCTACGGTCCGGAATATCAGCAGTCGTTCCGCCTGGCCTGGCTTGCCCTCCCCAGGGACGGTTTGTCCACACAAGGTGAAGTGCCCGCCCTATGGCCATCGTTCGCCGACGTGGGCCTCGATCCGGCGCTGGAGCACAGCCACGCGCTCATGCCCATCCATCCGTTCATGCGCGGCGAGAAAATGGACGGGATCCTGGCCAAGGCGGGGATGACCGATCGCGCGTACATGGCGCCACGAGACTATCTCGAAGTCGTGCCCACGCTTTCGGTGCGGGCCGTGGCGGTGGTCGAAGAACCGGGCCTTCATATCAAGCTGCCGCTGGCGATCAGCACACTCGGTCGCCTCAACTTGCGAGCAATCAAGCCGGTCACGATCAGCGATGGTCATGTCGTCCATTCGGTGCTGGAGGCGATACGGACCAACGACGAGGTGCTTCAGGCAAGGCTTCTCCTCACCGACGAAAGCGGCGGGGCGCATCACGCCGGGGAGCGATTTCTCGCCTACATCGTCCGCCGCTATCCCGAAGGACTCGACGGCTGCGAACCGGTGCCGGTCGCGGCCATGATGGCGCCAATGCCCGATGGCCGTCCCTACGCGCTGCATCTGGCAGATCGGTATTATCGGGGCGACGTTGAGCGGTTCCTCTGCGAATTTTTCGACCTGCTCCTAAGCGTCCACCTTCGCCTGGCGGCTCGTTATGGCATCGAACTTGAGGCCAATCAGCAGAACTCCCTAGTGCTCTTCGATCGGAACGAGGGCGGCTTGCGGTTGCTGCTCAAGGACAACGATTCCCCCCGGATCAATGCTTCCGCCCTGCTTGCGGCGTTTCCCGGATCGGAAGCGTGGATCGGCAGGCTGCAGGATGCGCGCATCACCCAGACCGATGCCGCCGCCATCGCGCAGATGCTGGTCACCATCACGATCCAGCTCAATCTAGGCGCTGTCATCGACGGGCTAGGCCGTCATCTGGGCAGGCCCGGCACCTATCGAAGCCTGTTGCGCGCGGCCGTCGAGCGGCAACTCGACCGGCTGGATGGCGAAGGCATCGTGTCCGGGCCGTTGCGCGCCGCGCTGCTGGACGCGCGGCATTTCCCGATCAAATATCTCCTGCGCGCCGCAACGCTAGAAACCCGCGAGGCGATCGGCGCTGCCGACGTCAACAAGGCCTATGGGCATACAGCGCCCAACTTTCTCCTTGGCGAGGCTGGGCGGTGAGCCCCGGCCGCATCAAGGCCACCGTTCTCGCGTGCCATTTTGCGGGCGCGTTTGGTCCCATGGGCCTGCCGCCTTTTCTGGGCCTCATCCTTATAGGGCTTGCACCCGGTGCGAGTGAGAGCCTGATCGGCTGGCTCTACATCGTGCCGACCGCATGCCTTGCCATCTCCGCGCCACTGTGGGGCTGTTTGGCTGACCGCTGGGGCCGCAAGCCCCTGCTGCTGCGCGCACAGATCGGCCTGGCCATCAGTTTCCTGGTCGCCGGCTTCGCGGGATCGCTGCCGTTGTTCGTGGTGGCGCTCTGCCTTCAGGGCCTCTTGGGCGGCACCTTCTCGGCCAGCAACGCCTATCTCTCGGAAGCCTTGCCGCGTAGCGAATTGTCGCAAGCGCTGAACCTGACCCAGGCGAGCGCGCGTCTCGCGCTAATCCTGGCTCCAGCGGCCGTTGGTTTCCTGATCGATCAGCATATCGTTCCGCAGAATGTCTATCTGGTCATAGCATTCCTGCCGGTGATCGCCGCCCTGATGCTGCTGCCCCTTCCCGCGAAGGGCCGTTCTAAAACCGATGCGACCGCGGATGGCCCGGTTTCGTTGCCCCATGGCCGGCAAGTGCTCTCCCGCGGCGCGATCATGGCCGGCCAGACCGGATTCACGCTGGCCATGATCTCCACCTTCCCATTCCTCGTGCCTTACAGCATGAAAGCGTTCGGCATCGGTGCCGGCACCGCCGGATGGCTCTTCGGCTTGCCCCACATCGTCTATCTGTTCGCTTGCCTTCCGCTCGGCCGGCACTTGCGCGATCGCGATCCCGCGCCCTGGTTCGCCGCCGGATGCCTGACCGTGGGCGGTATGCTCGCGGTGCAGGCAGTTACCACGTCGCTGCTCGTTTTTGCAATGGCGCGGGTCGCGCTAGGGGTGGGCATGACGCTCGGCTATGTCGCGCTCAATGCCCTGATCACCGAGACGATAGAAGACGCCAGCGCCGGCCAGACTTTCGGCTGGTTCGACAGCGGCGCCAAGCTGGCGACAATCGCTGCCAGCGTGGGGGGAGGCGTGATCGCGGCCAGCGGTGGGATTGGTCCACTGTTCTTCGCCGCCGCGCTCTGTGGAGCGCTTACCGCCGCCATGGTCATGCTGCTGCGCCGATCGACGGCGTTCACTCGCTCAGCCGCCCTCAAATAGCCCTCAGCTTATGGCAAGGAGAACACCGATGCTGATGTCTGAACTCATCGCGCCCGCCCGCGGACAGCAGGGCGACAGCCGCCGCCCGATCAAGCTGAACCTCTATCGCGACTATGAGGTCGAAGCGGTGGCCAGAGCCATGGCTGACAATCCTGTCCTCCAAATGGGTATTCGGCTCGATTGCCTCATGGTCTCGGATTCCTATCTGATGACGCACCTCGGGCGGGCCAGCACCCGGCTGGCCAAGGGCGAGCAGGTCCTGTTCCTCGAGATTATGGCAGGCTTGGTCAAAGAGGTTGCGCATCGGGCAAAACAGCTTTTTCCCTACGACGCTCCCTATATCGTCGGCGACATGCCGGACGGATCGGTCATCAATGGCGAGGTTGCGGTTCGCAGCGCCGATCGAATGCGCCGTGCCGGCGCCGACGTCGTCAAGCTGGAGATCCACTCGGAAGGCGTCATAGCCATCATCGAGCGGCTGACGAGGGAAGGTTTCCGGGTCATGGCCCATTTGGGCTACACCCCGCAGGGAGGTGATGGCAGCCGGGTCGGCGGATCATTGGACGGCGCGTGTGCACTGTTTGCTTCGGCCCGCCAGGTTCGAGACGCGGGGGCCGAGAGCATCGTTCTGGAGAAGGTCGACGAGTTCGTGCATCGTGCGCTTGTCGATCGCCCCGAAGCGTTGCCGAACTATGCCATATTCAGCGGGAAATCGGAAACCGGGGGGCAATCGCTGAACATCTGGGATTCCGTTTTCAAGCCGGGCTTTCGCGCGCGCTACTTTCCGCCGACGGCATCGGTGACCGTTGATGCGTTCCCCGAAGCTTATTCGGTGCCGATGATCACAAAGCGCGTCCGCACCCTGCTTGCCTTGACAGCCGCTGGGGAATTCCCGCTCTCTCCACCAAGCGCACTCTCAATAGACGAGGTAATCGCGCTGGCGGCTTACGATCCTTGGAAAGCCTGAAAGCCAGTAGGCCCGCGGTGTCAGGATCCCGCAAATCACGGCGGTTGAGCGATTCATGGTGACGTGGTCTGGCCGCAAGTAAAGGGATCTGGACTGCCTTTCCGACATGATGAGCCAAGGGGGCGCGATGGCAGGGTTGGCCAATGGCACATCATTTAACCTGGCCTCTTGTGTTTCCGCCACCGACAGCATGCTGCGGGCTCTGGCGCGCGTCTCGGCGACTGACCAGTTGACAGACCTGATGGCAGCGATAACTCGCGAAATTGGCTTCCGGCACTTTGCGCTTATCCATCATGATGACCTGCGAGGCCAACCAAGCAATCGCGTAAAGCTCCTGGATTATCCCGCAGCGGTCGAGGACCGTCTCATCGGCCAGGGTGTATGGCGCCGCGATCCTGTGATCCGCGGATGCATCTTCGCCCAAGGCGCCTTTCGATGGTCGGAACTCCCCGACATCATCGCCATGGACCGCCGTGACAGGGAGAACATCGCTTTCGGCATGCGCGCCGGCCTGAATGAAGGGATTACGGTTCCCTACTCCATCCTCGGCGAATGCATGGGCTCGTGCACGTTTGCGGGCACTCGTGCCCCGAAGCGAGTAAAAAGCTATCTTGGGGTGGCACAGATGATCGGGGTTTTTGCATTCCAGGCCGCTCGCAGGATTCAAAGGTGCGTGCGGGATATGCCGGCGCCGCGGCCCCGCCTGCACCCTCGGCCACGCGACTGTGTGGTTCTTGCCGGGCGCGGCATGTCCAACAAGGAAATCGCGCGAACCCTCTCGCTCACGCCGCGCACCGTCGATGGCTACATGACCGAGGCGCGCGAACTCTTCGGCGCTCATGATCGCACAGAGCTCGTCGTGAGCGCGATCTTCGCCGGTGAAATCGGCCTCGACGAACTCGTGGTTCGTCAACCCGAGTAATCACTCGGCCTGTTTCGAGGCCGTCCCGGTGCTTCCCTTGCGGCTGTCCGCAAACCGGGAGCACATCATGATCCACATCGTTGAAAACCACCTGGCGCCGGGAAGCCGCCGGCTCCTCGAGACCATGTTCGCCGATCGCAAGCGCCTGTTCGTCGACCTTTTCGGCTGGGACGTACCCGTCGTCGACGGGTTGTTTGAAATCGACCAGTTCGATACCGCCGGCACGGTCTACATCATCTGCGCTGACGCGAACGGCGAACACGAGGCCTCGATCCGGCTGATGCCATCGACGCGCCCGCACATGCTCGGAGAACTGTTCGCACACCTGTGCCCGCTCGGCGTCCCGGTAGGGCCGACGATCTGGGAAAGCACGCGGCTGTGCCTGCC
>DASWWL010000111.1:0-34352 GCA_036400975.1 Novosphingobium sp.
GAGGTGGATTCGCTCGGCCTCGACGCGATGGACCGCCGCTATCTCACCATGATCGCCGAGACCTACAAGGGCGGCCCGGTCGGCGTGGAGACCCTCGCAGCGGGCCTCGCCGAACCGCGCGACACGATCGAGGACGTGGTCGAGCCGTTCCTGATCCAGCTCGGCCTGGTGGCGCGCACCGCCCGTGGCCGCTGCCTCAACGACGCCGGCTGGCAGCACCTGGGAATGGCCCCGCCCAGCGGCTCGCAGGCGGGGCTGTTCGATCCCGGCAAGTAGCCGGCGGCTTAGGCCGCCAGCTTCCGCAGCACGTAGTGGAGGATGCCGCCGTTGCGGTAGTATTCCATCTCGTTGGCGGTATCGATCCGGCACTTGGCGGTGAAGGTGAAGGTCTCGCCGTTGGCGCGGGTCACTTCGACCTCGATGTCCTGCCCGGGGGACAGGTTCGCCAAGCCGCGCACGGTGAAGCTGTCGTCGCCGGTCAGGCCCAGCGACTGGCGCGTCTCGCCGTCGCGGAACTGCAGCGGCAGCACGCCCATGCCGACGAGGTTCGAGCGGTGGATGCGCTCGAAGCTCTCGACGATCACCACGCGCACGCCGAGCAGGTTCGTGCCCTTGGCCGCCCAGTCGCGGCTGGACCCCGTGCCGTATTCCTTGCCCGCGATGACGATCATCGGCGTGCCGTCGGCCTTGTGCTTCATCGCCACGTCATAGACCGCACCGACCTCGCTGCCGTAGCGGCTCACGCCGCCTTCGGTGCCGGGCACCATCTCGTTCTTGATGCGGATGTTGGCGAAGGTGCCGCGCATCATCACCTCGTGATGGCCGCGGCGGCTGCCGTAGCTGTTGAAGTCCGCGCGGGCGACCTGATGCTCCGTCAGCCACTGGCCGGCCGGGCTGTCGGCCTTGATGCTGCCGGCGGGGCTGATGTGGTCGGTGGTGATCGAATCGCCGAGGATCAGCAGTGGCTTGGCCTCGACGATGTCGTGCACCGGCGCCGGCGTCATCGACATGCCCTCGAAATACGGGGGATTGGCGACGTAGGTGCTGCCCGCGCGCCATTGGTAGGTCTCCGAGCCGGTGACGTCGATCGCCTGCCAGTGCTTGTCGCCCTTGTAGACGTCGGCATAGCGCGCCTGGAACATCTGGCGATCGACCGCGCCGGCCATCGTGGTGGCGACTTCCTGGTTGGTCGGCCAGATGTCCTTCAGGAAAACGTCCTGGCCGTCCTTGCCTGTGCCGATCGGCATAGTGGTGAAATCGTCCACCACCGTGCCCTTCAGCGCATAGGCGACGACGAGCGGCGGCGAGGCGAGGAAGTTTGCGCGCACATCGGGGCTTACGCGACCTTCGAAGTTGCGGTTGCCCGAGATGACCGAGGCGGCGACGATGTTGTTCTCGTTGATCGCCTTGCTGATCGGCTCCGCGAGCGGGCCCGAGTTGCCGATGCAGGTGGTGCAGCCATAGCCGACGAGGTTGAAGCCGACGTTGTCGAGATGCTTCTGCAGCCCCGCCTTCTCGAGATAGTCTGTGACGACCTGCGAGCCTGGCGCGAGGCTGGTCTTGACCCAGGGCTTGGGCTTGAGGCCCAGCTCGTCGGCCTTCTTGGCGACGAGGCCGGCGGCGACGAGCACGCCCGGGTTCGAGGTGTTGGTGCAGCTGGTGATCGCGGCGATCACGACGTCGCCGTCGCCGATATCATGGTCCTTGCCGGCAACGGCGACGCGAGCCTGCTGCTTCTTGTAGACTTCGCCGAGGTCGGCGTTGAACACGTCGTCGACTTGCGTGAGCACGACCTTGTCCTGCGGACGCTTGGGGCCGGCGAGCGAGGGGACGACAGTGCCGAGATCGAGCTCCAGCGTCGAGGAGAAGACCGGTTCGACCGAGGGATCGATCCAGAAGCCCTGTTCCCTGGCATAAGCTTCGACCAGCGCGATCTGGCCTTCTTCGCGGCCGGTAAGGCGCAAGTAGTCGAGCGTCTTGTCATCGATGCCGAAGAAGCCGCAAGTCGCGCCGTATTCGGGTGCCATGTTGGCCAGCGTCGCGCGGTCGGCGAGGCTCAGCGAGGCAAGACCGGGGCCGAAATATTCGACGAAGCGGCCGACGACGCCGTGCGCGCGCAGCATCTGCGTGGCGGTGAGGACGAGGTCGGTGGCGGTGACGCCTTCCTTCAGCTCACCGGTCAGCTTGAAGCCGACGACCTCGGGGATCAGCATCGACACGGGCTGGCCGAGCATCGCCGCTTCGGCCTCGATGCCGCCGACGCCCCAGCCGAGCACGCCCAGGCCGTTGATCATCGTTGTGTGGCTGTCGGTGCCGACGCAGGTGTCGGGATAGGCGACGGTGACGCCGTTCTGGTCGGTCGACGTCCAGACGGCCTGCGCGATGTTCTCCAGGTTCACCTGGTGGCAGATGCCGGTGCCCGGCGGCACGGCGTAGAAGTTGTCGAGGCTCTTCGATCCCCACTTGAGGAAGTCGTAGCGCTCAAGGTTGCGCTGGTATTCGATTTCGACGTTCTGCTCGAAAGCCTTGGGGTGGCCGAATTCGTCGACCATGACCGAGTGGTCGATGACGAGGTTGACGGGGACCAGCGGGTTGATCTTGCTGGTGTCGCCGCCGAGCGTGGCGATCGCATCGCGCATCGCGGCAAGATCCACCACGCAGGGCACGCCGGTGAAATCCTGCAGCAGCACGCGCGCCGGGCGGTACTGGATTTCGTTCTGGGATTCCCTGGGGCTCTTCTGCCAGTCGACCAGCGCCTGGATATCGGCGGTCGAAACGGTGAAGCCGTTGTCCTCGAAGCGGAGCAGGTTTTCGAGCAGAACCTTCATCGAGAACGGCAGGCGGGAAATGTCGCCCAGCTTTTCGCCCGCCTTTTTCAGCGAATAGTAAGCGATTTCCTTGCCGCCGACGTTCATCGTGCTGCGGGTTGCGAGCGTGTCCTGTCCGACCTGCGTCATGCGCCTGTTTCCCTCAATGTTGTGGTTTTCCGGCGCGCCTTGGCGGATCAGGACCCGGCACGGCATGTTGCGTTGCGGAAAACGGATTCGTCGCGCCGCCGATGCGCGTTCAGCGCCGGAAGGTCAAGGGGCGGTGCCGATTTCCGCGGGCCTGCGCGCGCCGATCCAGCAGCCGGCCAGGATCAGCGCGGTACCGGCCAGCGTCACCAGCGTCAGCCGCTCGCCGAACCAGAGCCAGCCGAACAGTGCGGCCCAGATGAAGCCAGAATATTCCATCGGTACGAGGCGCTGCGCTTCGGCACGGGAATAGCCCCAGCTCAACAGCATCAGGGAGACGGCCGCCAGCACCGCAGCGCCGCCGCTATGGCGCAGAAGCATCGTCGTGGGCGGCGCCAGCAGCCAGGGCGCAGCGATCAACAGGCACATCCCGACGAACAGATGCTGCGCCAGCGCCACTTCTACCGGTCCGGCGACAAGCGCCTGGCGTCGTTGCAGGATGAGGTTCCAGGCATAGAGCACAGCCGACGCCAGCACGGCGCCGATCCCGGCGACCGATTCAGGACCGCCTATGGCGTTCTCGCCGAAATGGGCCGAGGCGATCACGCATACGCCGCCCAGGCCGAACAGCGAGGCGATCACGGCGTTGGCGTGAATCCGCTCTCCCAGCATGACGGCCGCAAGGTAAAGCGCGATCAGCGGCGCGATGAAGGACAGTGCCATGGCTTCGGCCATCGGCAGGCGGACGAGGCCCCAGAAGAACAGCAACGCCATGCCGCTGACCACTACCGAGCGTACGACATGCAACCTTATCGCTTCGCGGCTGGGCGTCCGGCGCGCGAAGAGCAGCCAGACGGGAAGCATGATGACGGTGCCGATGATGCTTCTCGCCAGCAGCGCCATGTACACCCCGCCTTCGATCGAGGCGCTTTTCATGAAGCCGTCCATCGCGCTGAAGATCGCGATACCGACCGCAACGGCCACGATCGGCGGCATGGAATGATCGCGTGTCATGACGCGTTCCTCTTCACGCCCGGCGGGTGCGGGGCAAGCAATTCATCGCAGCGAAAGCGGTGATGCTTGAAGGTCGCTGACGAAACAGGCAA
The DNA here is from genome assembly GCA_036400975.1 of Novosphingobium sp. Lineage (GTDB taxonomy): Bacteria > Pseudomonadota > Alphaproteobacteria > Sphingomonadales > Sphingomonadaceae > Novosphingobium. Next base: position 4,061 of record DASWWL010000111.1, read on the forward strand.
AAACGCCTCAGGCGACGAATGGCGCGCGCGCCGCGACGCGTCGAGGCAATCAAGGTAGGCATTTCGGTAATGACACAGGGGTTCAAGTCTCTTTTGCGGCACTATGCTCTCGGCACGGCGACGGCCATGGTACTGTTGGCGGCACCGGCTTTTGCCCAGCCGAACCGCGCACCGGAGGATATTCTGCCGCCCGCGCCGCAGGCGACACCGACCCTGACTCCGCCGCCGCCGGGACCGCCGCCTTCGGTCGAGGTGCCGTTGCCGGTCGCCGAAACCGTGATGGCATGGCCCCGCGCCGATGCGCAGGCGTTGCTGGCCTATATCCAGACGATCGACGGCGAGGGCCTGATCCCGGCCGACTATAACCCGGACGCGTTGCGTGCGGCGATTGCCGCGGGCGAAGGTACGGCGCTGGACGAGGCCGCCAGCAAGTCCTTCGCTTGGCTGGCCGAGGATATCCGCGATGGCCGTACGCCGATGGAAGCGCGTGTGCAGTGGTTCGCGGTCGATCCCGACCAGGACGAAATGCCGACGGCGACGTTGATGGAACGGGCCTTGCAGACGCACGACATCGCGGGCGTGCTGGCGGGCCTGCTGCCGACGCATCCCGATTATCAGGCGCTGAAAGCGGCGCTCGCCGCGACGCCGAAGGCCGATCGCAAGACGCGTTCGCTGATCCGCGTCAACATGGACCGCTGGCGCTGGCTGCGGCGCGACCTTGGCGAGCAATATCTGCTCACCAACGTGCCCGAGTTCCAGCTGCGTTTGACGGTGCGCAACAAGATCATCCGCACTTATCGTACGGTCGTCGGCAAGCCCGGCCGCACCGCGACGCCGCAGCTTGCGGAAACGGTGCAGGCGGTCGTGTTCAATCCGACATGGACGGTGCCGCAGTCGATCGTCGTCGGCGAGGGCCTGGGCCCCCGGTTGCTGGCGAACCCTGCCTCGGCGCGGCGGGAGGGATACAAGGCGACGCGGGGCCCGGACGGCACCATCACCGTCGTTCAGCAGCCCGGCGACAACAACGCGCTCGGCCGCATGAAGATCGACATGCCCAATCCGCATGCGATCTACCTTCACGACACGCCGTCGAAAGCGCTCTTCAATACGCCGGTGCGGGCCTACAGCCACGGCTGCATCCGCACCGAACGTGCGGTGGAGCTGGGCATGACCATGGCGATCCTTGGCGCCAACATGTCGCCGGAAGAAGGCATCGCCAACTTCAACTCGGGCAAATACACGCGTGTGGTGATGACCAAGACCTTCCCGGTCTATCTCACCTATTTCACGATGGCGCAGGATATCAACGGGAAGCTATCCACCTTCCGCGACATCTACGGGCGTGACGTTCCGGTGCTCGCCAGCTTCGCCCAGCCCCGCGAACTCAAGACCACACAGCGCAAGAGCGACGAGCCGGTCGTTCAGCTGGATAATCCGCTTTAGGACGAAACGGCGTTCGACCTTGCGTCTGAAACTCGACGGTCTCATTTTTTCTGCAGTGCAGCAATTCTTAACCAATATGGAGGTAGCTATCCCGGGGTCCAGAACGGGGTAGGTTTTCGATGAAGAACGGCATCGCGGCTAGCGGAAACGATGCAGATACTTATGCAACGTTGAATGACGCGCATCAGGCGGTCGTGCAGGCCGAACAGCGCCTTCGCGACGCGCTGGACGTGCTGCCGCAAGGTATCGTCTTCCTCGATGCCGAGGGGCGGTACGTCATGTGGAACCGCCAGTACGCGGATATCTACCGCCGTTCGGCCGATCTCTTCCGCCCCGGCGTGCGCCTGGCGGATACGCTGCGTGTCGGCGTGGAGCGCGGAGACTATCCGGAGGCGGTCGGCCGTGAGGAAGAATGGCTGGAAGAGCGGCTCGCGCTGTTGAACCGACCTGGAACGCGCCACGAGCAGACGCTGGCAGACGGCCGCCGCATCCTGATCGAGGAACGCAAGACCGCCGATGGCGGCACTATCGGCCTGCGCGTCGATATCACGGAGATCAAGCAACGGGAGGAAAGCTTCCGTCTGCTGTTCGAAAGCAATCCCGTTCCGCTGCTCGTATACGATCCCGCCGACGAAGTCTGGCTTGGCGCCAACGCTGCCGCGAGCGAACACTTCGGTTTCTCCGTCGAAGAAATCTCCGGAATGCCTGCCGAGCGGTTTTTCGCCGTGGAGGAATGGCCCAAGGCCCGCCGAATGCTGACCACTTCCTGCTCCAGGAAGGACCGGTTCTGGCGGCAGTATGCACAGGACGGCAGCGAACTGGAATCGGTATTGTTCACGCGTGAGTCGATGCTCGAGGGCAGGCTGGCGACGATCGTTTCCGTGTTCGACGTAACCGAGCGGCGCAAGGCCGAGGCGCGGATCGCGCACATGGCCCGGCATGACGAACTCACCGGTCTCGCGAATCGCGCCCATTGCCGCGAACGGCTGAACGAAATGCTGGAAGCGCGCGTCGAAAGCGGTGAAAACGTGGCCATCGCGCTGATCGACCTGGATAACTTCAAGCCGATCAACGACAGCTACGGACATCATGTGGGCGACATCGTGCTCGCTGAGGCCGCCCGGCGGATGAAGGCGCTGGTTCCCAAGAAGAACGCCTTGCTCTGCCGGCTGGGCGGCGACGAGTTCGCCGTGATCGTGCAGGCCAGGACGAGCGAGAAGATCCACAACATCGCGCGCTCGATCATCACCGCGATTGGGGAGCCTTTCGTCCTTTCCGAAAACACGCTGCATATCGGCGCTACGATCGGCATCGCCATGGCCCCGCAGGATGCGGCGGACGCATCCAACCTTCTGCGTTATGCCGACCTCGCGCTCTATTCGGCGAAGGCCGAACAGCGTGGCACCTTGCGCCGTTTCGAGCCCGACATGGACGAGGCCGCGCGCGAAAAGGCGAAGCTGGAGAACGATCTGCGCGCCGCCGTGCGTCATGGCCAGCTGGTGATCCATTACCAGCCGCTGATCGACCTTTCGACCGGCGAGATCGAAGGGTACGAAGCCCTCCTGCGCTGGCGCCACCCGGAACGCGGATTGCTCTACCCGGACAGCTTTATTCCGCTTGCCGAGGAAATCGGGCTGATCGACGTGATCGGCCAGTATGTTCTGCAGGCCGCCTGTCGCGAGGCGGCGGAATGGCCCGCCGGCGTGAAGCTGGCGGTCAACGCCTCGCCGCTGCAGTTCCGCAACAGCAACCTGCTCAACATCATCGTGCAGGCGCTCGCCATGTCCGGGCTGGAGCCGTCGCGGCTGGAGCTGGAGATCACCGAGGCGGTGCTGATGGATCGCAATGCGCAGGTCGCGAGCCTGCTCGAGAACATCCGCGCGTTGGGCGTCGGCATTTCTATGGACGATTTCGGCACCGGCTATTCCTCTCTGTCCTATCTGCTCAGCTACCCGTTCACCAAGATCAAGATCGACAAGAGCTTCATTATGGGGCTCAGCCGCGAGCCGAATTCCAAAGCGGTCGTCAGCGCGATCATCGGCTTGGGGCAAAGCCTGGGCATGGCGGTGACCGCAGAGGGCATCGAGCGGCCCGAGGACCTCAGCTATCTGCGCGGCCTCGGCTGCGGTCAGGGCCAGGGTTACCTGATCGGAAAGGCGATTCCCGGCGAACAGCTGCCGCGCGGAGAAGATCGCCGCAACGTCGCCTGACGGGCTTGCGTCCTCGCAATTCACACCCCAAGTGGGACCGGATGCCACAACGGGGAATGCAATGACCGAGAAACAGGCCGGCGCCAGCGCGATCGATCAGGTCGTCGATCGCGTTACCGAGCTCGAGGCCGAACTCGAGGCATCGAGCGATGCTATCGTCGAAGCGGATTCGCTCGAACGCGCCCGTGCCATCCTGCATCGGTGGGTGGATACGGTAACGGGCGTGATTGCCACTCCGGGCAATGGCCGCGCAGTGCTGATTCATGAAAACGGCCGGGAATCGCGCATCAGCTCGCCCGATCTGCCTGTGCTGCTTTCGGTGCCCGTGTCGTGGAGCAAACAGGCGAAGTAGTCCGCAGGGATGGTTTGTCTGATGCATCTAACCCGGCCTTAACCGCCTTTGCGCTATCGCGGCGGAATGCATAGTGAAGCCCGCCGCGATCTGCTGACCCTGCTTTGCGTGGGTGTTGTCACTTTCCTGCTGGAACTGGCGCTCGTCGAGCGAAAATTCGCGCTGTTCGCCGGCGGATTCGGCCAATCCCACGTGCTGGATACGCCATACGAGATCGGCGTGTTCGCGCTGGGTGCGATTTCCGCCCACGCGCTTTTGTTCGGGTTTTTCTTCCTGATCCTGTCCCGGATCCACGGGCGCGAACATGATCCGTGGCTCTTGCGCTTCAATCTGTTCTTCTTCGGCATCGGCGCCTTTTCCGCCGCCTTGATCGCCAAGTTCGAAGTGCTTTCCTATTTCAGCGATGCGGTAAGCTTTCAGCTGATCCGCAATCTGGGCGGCGGCAGTCTGTTCGATGCCTTCCTCTTCGCGTTGAGCGAAGGTGCGTTGATGCTGATCGGCGTAGTTGCCGGGCTGCTGTCCTACGCCGTCATCGTGTGGCGCATCCGGCACCGCGCCGGACGCATGCTTCAGCGATCCTCCTTGCGCCTTGGCCGCTTGGTTCTCTTGCTGGCCATAGCCTTGCCGCCGATCGCGTTCGCGGCCAACCGCGTTCCCGATGCCCGTTACGGCCTCAATCGCATGACCGCCTACGGCCTCGCCAACGACCTGCTTGGCCAGATCACCGATTTCGACCGCGATGGCTATAGCTGGTTCTCCCCCCAGATCGATCGCCAGCCTTTCGACGCATCGCGGCATCCGCTGGCGCTCGACGTGCCGGGCAACGGCATCGACGAGGACGGCTTCGGCGGCGATTTGACGTTCGCCAGCCCCGATGCTCCGCTTGTTACGCCGAAACTGGCTGGAAAGCCGAAACACCTTGTAGTCATCGTCCTGGAAAGCACGCGCGCCGATCTTCTGACCAAGCGGGTGAACGGCAGGGCGGTGGCGCCGAACCTCGCGGCGCTGGCGGCAAAAGGAAGCAGTTTTCCTTATGCCTACAGCCATGTCGGCTTCACCACCGCCTCGCTCAAGAGCCTCTTTTCTGGTGCGCTCGATCCGCGTCCGGGTGACGGTTCACTGTTCGGCGACCTCAAGGCCAATGGCTATCGCATCGGCGTGTTCTCCGGGCAGCCGGAGAGCTTCGGCGATATCTCCGAAGTCGTCGGGATGCGGAAAGCGGCGGACGTGTTCGTCGATGCCGAGACGCTGAAGGAAGAACGCGCGTTCAGCTTCGCCGCCAAGGGATCGCTGCTGGTTGACGAAGCGAAGATCCTGCGCGAGTTCGACCGGCGCATGGGCAGAAAAGCGGAATGGGCGCGGCCCCATTTCGTCTATTTCAACTTCCAGTCGGCGCACTTTCCCTATCATCATCCGGGCATGCCCGACATGCTGGGCATAACGCCGCTGCCGCGAGACCGGATTTCCGCCGAGAACGCCGGGCGCGTGCAGCAGACCTACTGGAATGCCGTGGCTTATGCCGATTCGCAGATCGGCGCGGTCGTCGCGCGGCTGAAGGCGCTGGGCGTATGGGACGATACCGTGCTCATGATTACCGGCGATCACGGCGAGGCCCTGTTCGACGACGGCTTCCTCGGCCATGGCCATGTCATCGATCCGCAGCAGACGCATATACCTTTCGTGCTGAGCGTGCCCGGGCTTGCGAGCGATGCGCCGCTCGGCCTGAAGGATATGCGCGCGATCCTGTTGCAGGCGCTGGGCGGAGCGCCCGCTCCGACGCGAGGGAGGCCCACCTTCCTGCACATCGGCGAACTGGATGCGCCCACCGCCATCGGCATGGTCGAACAGGATGGTGTGTTCACCACGCTGATATTCGATACCGAGGAAGTGTGGTTTTCCGACAGCAACCGGCGCGTGCGCTATAGCGACCTCAGGGGAGCGGACAGGCGGCGTGCCGACCGGCTGGTGACCGAATGGGGGAGCCAGCGCTGGATGCGGCATCTGGCCGGCCGCCAGCGCTAACCAGGACTAGTGCGCCCGAATCGCTTCCAGAAAAGCCGCCCCATAGGCCTCCAGCTTGCGCGCGCCGACGCCGCCGATCTCGCCCAGCGCCGATAGCGTCGCCGGGCGCTGTGCCGCCATTTCGCGCAAGGTGGCGTCGTGGAAGATGACGTAGGGCGGCACGCCGGCTTCCTGCGCCAGATCGCGGCGCAGCGCACGCAGCGCGTCGAACAGCGGATCGCCCACCGGGTTGGAGCCGCCGCCGTCGCCGCCGCGCCGCCTGCGGCCTTCCTTCTTCGGCGGTATGACGAGGCTGACGCTGGCCTCGCCCTTCAGGATCGCGCGCGCGTCGCCTCCCAGCATGAGCCCGCCATGCTCGGTGGGAAGCAGGCTGCCGCGCGCCTGCAGCGCGCGTGACAGCGGGCGCAGCAATGCGGCTTCTTCCGGGCTGGAGACGATACCGAAGACCGAAAGCTGATCATGCCCGCGTTGCAGCACGCGATCGTCGGCGTTGCCGGTCAGCACCTTTTCCAGATAGCCGAAGCCGAAGCTCTGGCCGGTGCGATAGGCGGCGGAGAGCAGCTTCTGGGCGGTGACGGTGGCGTCGGCCACGCCCGGCGCCTCCAGGCAGTTGTCGCAATTGCCGCAGGCGGGAGGCGGTTGTTCACCGAAGTGGCGGAGCAATATGGCGCGGCGGCATTCGCCGGTCTCGACCAGCACCGACAGCGTATCGAGCCGCGTACGTTCGCCGTCCCGCCGCGCATCCTCGATCTCGGCGAGTCGGCTGCGTGCCTGCGCGAAGTCGCCCGCCGCCCAGAACATCACCGCCTGCGCGGGATCGCCGTCGCGCCCGGCGCGGCCGGTCTCCTGGTAATAAGCCTCTATCGACTTGGGGATGCCGGCATGGGCGACGAAGCGCACGTCGGGCTTGTCGATGCCCATGCCGAAGGCCACGGTCGCGACCATGATCATGTCTTCCGAAGCGACGAAGGCTGCCTGGTTGGCGGCGCGGCGCTCCGCCGGCAGGCCGGCGTGATAGGGCAGCACCGGCCGGCCGGTGACGGCGGCGAGCTGCTCGGCCAGCTTTTCCACTTTCGCGCGCGTCGGCGCATAGACGATGCCGGGGCCTGGCTGTTCGGCCATGAGCTGCGCGATCTGGCGCGTGCCCGCCTCGCGGTGGCGGATGGCGTAGCGGATATTGGGCCGGTCGAAGCCCGCGACGATCAGCCCGTCGGCGGGAATGCCGAGCTGCGTCAGGATGTCGGCGCGAGTATGCGCGTCGGCCGTGGCCGTCAGGGCTAGGCGCGGAACCGTCGGAAAGGCGTCCATCAGCGGGCGCAACAGGCGGTAGTCGGGGCGGAAGTCATGGCCCCATTCGGAAACGCAGTGTGCCTCGTCGATGGCGAAGAGGCAGATGGGTGCGCGGGAGAGAAGCTCGCGGAAATGCGACTGACTGGCGCGTTCCGGTGCGACGTAGAGCAAGTCCAGTTCGCCGGCGCGGAAGCGGTTGATCGTCTCCTCGCGATTTTCGTCGGCGCTGGTCAACGTCGCGGCGGCGATGCCGTTCGCGGTGGCCGAGCGGAGCTGGTCATGCATCAGCGCGATCAGAGGGCTGATGACGACGCATGTGCCCGGCAGCACAACAGCCGGAAGCTGGTATGTGAGCGACTTGCCCGCGCCCGTGGGCATCACCGCCAGGGTGGAGCGGCTCGCCAGCACGCGTCGCACGACATCCTCCTGTACGCCGCGAAAGGCGTTGAAGCCGAAGGTGGCATGGAGCGATTCCAGGAGATCGAGCGTGGAAGTTGACACAAGTTTATGAAGTTGACGGTGTTCAGGAAGAATACTGCATCCGATCGATTTCGTGCGTGGGATCGACCCGAGCGATCACAGCGGAAAAGGATGGATTGCGATGCGGCATGGCCGTGACGATGCCATACCACCGCGCCTTAGGAAAACGGTTTCGGCGTCGGGCCTTGCTCTTCCGTCAATCCAGATTGGGCCGCAGCCAGCGTTCCGCCGTGGCGATGTCCACGCCGCGCCGCGCCGCATAGTCTTCCACCTGATCCCGCCCGATCCGCGCGACGCCGAAATACTGGCTCTGCGGGTGGCTGAAATAGAAGCCTGAAACAGCCGAAGTCGGCAGCATCGCCTGGCTTTCGGTCAGGGTGATTCCGGCGTTCTCCTGCGCCTGCAGCAAGTCGAACAGGATCGGCTTCAGGCTGTGATCGGGGCAGGCGGGATAGCCCGGCGCCGGGCGAATGCCGCGATACTGCTCGCGGATCAGCGCCTCGTTGGTCAATTGCTCGTTCGGCGCATACCCCCACAGGGTCGTGCGCACATGCTGGTGCAGCCGTTCGGCGAAAGCTTCGGCGAAGCGGTCGGCAAGGGCCTTCAACAGGATATCGTTATAGTCGTCGTGCGCGGCCTTGAAGCGTGCGAGATGGGGTTCGATGCCGTGGATGCCCACTGCGAAGCCGCCGATCCAGTCGCCCGCCGGGTCGATGAAGTCGGACAGGCAGAAGTTCGCGCGGTCCCGGCTTTTCTTGATCTGCTGGCGCAGAAAGGGAAGGCGCGTGCCATTGTCGAGGAGAATGTCGTCGCCCTCGCTGCGGCAGGGCCAGAATGCGGCAACGCCCTTTGCCGTCAGCCATTTCTCCGCGACGATCCGATCGAGCATGGCCTGCGCGTCGGCGTAGAGACTGCTCGCGCTTTCGCCGACCACGCTATCGGTCAGGATCGCGGGGAACGTGCCGGCAAGTTCCCAGGCGCGGAAGAATGGTGTCCAGTCGAAGGTTTCGCGCAAGTCGGCGAGGTCCCAATCCGCGAAAACGTGCAGACCGGGTTGCGCTGGAGCTGCGGGCTTGTCGGCGAAGTCCGGTTTGAAGGCGTTTTCGCGCGCTTCGGCCAGCGGCAGCAGGCCGCTGCCTTCCTTGCCCGCGCGCGCTTCGCGGATCGCTTCGTATTCGTTGGCCGTGCCGGAAACGAAGCCGGTCGCCTGCGTGTCCGACAGGAGCTGGCTGGCGACGCCGACCGCGCGGCTGGCGTCGAGCACGTGTACCACCGGCCCCTTGTAGGCGGGATCGATGCGCAGCGCCGTATGAACCTTGCTCGTCGTCGCGCCGCCGATCAGCAGCGGGATATTCATCTCGGCGCGCTGCATTTCTTCAGCGACCGTAACCATCTCGTCCAGCGAAGGCGTGATAAGGCCGGAAAGGCCGATGATGTCGGCCTCGTTCTCGTTCGCCGCCTGCAGGATGGTGGACCACGGAACCATGACGCCAAGGTCGATTACTTCGTAGCCGTTGCACTGCAGGACTACGCCGACGATGTTCTTGCCGATGTCGTGGACGTCGCCCTTGACCGTGGCCATGATGATCCGGCCCTTGGCTTTCTGGCCTTCGATCTTTTCCGCCTCGATGAAGGGGAACAGGTAGGCGACCGCCTTTTTCATCACGCGGGCCGACTTTACCACTTGCGGCAGGAACATCTTGCCCGATCCGAACAGGTCGCCGACGGTGTTCATGCCACCCATCAGCGGCCCTTCGATCACCTCGATTGGCTTGCCGCCCGCCGCGAAGATCGCCGCGCGCGCTTCCTCGGTATCATCGACGACATAAGTATCTATGCCTTTGACCAGCGCATGCTCGATCCGTTTGACCACGTCCCAGCCGCGCCATTCCTCGGCTGCCTTGTCCTCGGTCTTGTCCTTGCCCTTGTAGGTTTCGGCGATTTCGATCAGCCGTTCGGTTGCGGTCTGCTCGCCTTCCGCGACGTCCTGTCTGCGGTTGAGGATCACGTCCTCGCAGGCTTCGCGCAGCACGGGATCGATCTGGTCGTAGATGTCGAGCTGTCCGGCATTGACGATCGCCATGTCGAGCCCGGCGGGGATCGCATGGTAGAGGAACACCGAATGCATCGCGCGGCGTACGGTCTCGTTGCCGCGGAACGAGAAGCTGAGATTGCTGAGGCCGCCCGAGAAATGGACGTGCGGGCAGCGGATGCGGATTTCCTTCACCGCCTCGATGAAGTCGACACCGTAATTATTATGCTCCTCGATGCCGGTCGCCACCGCGAAGACGTTGGGATCGAAGATGATGTCCTCGGGCGGGAAGCCGATGCCGGTGAGCAGCTTGTAGGCGCGCTCGCAGATCTCGACCTTACGGTCCCTGGTGTCCGCCTGACCGGTCTCGTCGAAGGCCATGACGACGACGGCGGCGCCATAGGCCATGCATTTGCGCGCGTGTTCGAGGAACTGCTCCTCGCCTTCCTTCATACTGATCGAATTGACGATCGGCTTGCCCGAGACGCACTTCAGGCCTTCCTCGATGACGTTCCACTTCGAACTGTCGATCATCACCGGCACGCGCGCGATGTCGGGTTCGGCGGCTATGAGCTTGAGGAACGTGGTCATCGCCTCGACCGCGTCGAGCAGGCCCTCGTCCATGTTGACGTCGATCACTTGCGCGCCGTTCTCGACTTGCTGGCGCGCGACATCGACCGCTTTTGCGTAGTCGCCGGCGAGGATCAGCTTCTTGAAGGCGGCCGAGCCGGTGACGTTGGTGCGCTCGCCGATGTTGACGAACATCGATCCGGCCGGGCGGGTGGAACTCACTTCATTCATTCTCGTCATCCCCGCGAGGTTGCAAGTTCCGCTCCCCCGTCAATTTCCATTCTGGCCTATCGCAAACGTCATGCCCGCCATCCTGAGCCGGGCCGAGCGGACTTAAGCGTTCCGCACGGCAAGGCCCATGGATCTTTGCTTCATGCCGCCATCGTGAAAGGTTCCAACCCGGCCAGCCGCGTCACCGGCTCCAGCACCGGCGTTACCCGCGGGCTATGTCCCGCTACCGCCCTGGCGATCGCGGCGATATGGTCCGGCGTGGTGCCGCAGCAACCGCCCACGGCGTTGATCAGCCCGCCATCGACCCATTCGCCGATCAGTTCCGCCGTCTTTGCGGGAAGCTCGTCGTACTGGCCAAGCTCGTTGGGCAGGCCCGCGTTCGGATAGGCGAGGATCAGCGTATCGGCCGTCTTGGCCAGTTCCGTCAGGTACGGGCGCATCAGGTCTGCGCCGAAGGCGCAGTTGGCACCGACGGTGAGCGGCTTCAGGTGGCGCAGCGCGTACCAGAAGGCGGTGATCGTGTGGCCCGAGAGGTTGCGTCCGCTCATATCGGTGATCGTGAACGAGACCATGAGCGGCACTTCGCGGCCCGATGCCGCTTCGGCCTCGCGCGCGGCCATGCCGGCGGCTTTGGCGTTCAGCGTGTCGAAGCAGGTCTCGATCAGAATGAAGTCCACCCCGCCTTCGATCAGCGCGTCGCACTGCTGGCGGTATTCGGCCTTCATGCTGTCGTAATCGACCTCGCGAAAGCCAGGATCGTTGACGTCGGGCGAGAGCGACAGCGTCTTGTTGGTCGGCCCGATCGATCCCGCGACGAAGCGGCGACGGCCGTCCTTCGCCTGGGCCTCGTCGGCCGCCTCGCGCGCCAGCTTGGCTGCGGCGATATTGATCTCGTCGACCAGGTGCTCGCAGCCGTAGTCGGCCATGGCGATGCGCGTGGTCGAGAAGGTGTTGGTCTCGACCATATCGGCGCCCGCGTCGAAATAGGCCTTGTGGATGCCCTTGATGATGTCGGGCCGCGTCAGGCACAACAGGTCGTTGTTGCCCTTCTGGTCCATCGGCAGGTCGAGGTCGCCGCGATAGTCGGCTTCCTCCAGCTTGAACTTCTGGATCGAAGTGCCGTAGCCGCCGTCGAACACGAGGATGCGGTTCGCGGCGGCGGCGCGGAATGCGGCTTCGGCGCTGTCTGGCGCGCTCATGGCTTGTTCTCCGTATCGGGCCTCATGCCGAGCAGGTGGCAGATCGCATAGCTCAGCTCGGCCCGGTTGAGCGTGTAGAAATGGAACTGGCGCACGCCGCCCGCATAGAGCCGGCGGCACAGTTCGGCGGCGAGCGTGGCGGAAACGAGCTGTCGCGCGGCGGGACGGTCGTCGAGACCTTCGAACAGGCGCTCCATCCAGCCGGGCACGGCCGTGCCGCACATCGCCGACATCCGGGTCACGCTGGCGTAGTTCATCACCGGCATGATTCCCGGCACGATCTCCGCTTCGATGCCGGCTTTCGCCGCGTCGTCGCGGAAGCGGAAGAAGGTGTCGGGCTCAAAGAAGAACTGGGTGATCGCGCGCGTAGCGCCCGCATCTATCTTGCGTTTCAGATTGTCCAGGTCGGACGGTGCATCGGGCGAATCCGGGTGGCATTCCGGATAGGCGGCCACCGAAATCTCGAATGGATGCAGCTTCCTCAGGCCAGCGACCAGTGCGGCGGCGTTCTCGTAGCCGCCGGGATGAGTGGCGTATTTCTCGCCCGCGCGCGGCGGATCGCCCCGCAGCGCGACGATGTGGCGCACGCCCGCGTTCCAGTATTCCCGCGCGATCGCATCGATCTCCTCGCGCGTCGCATCGACGCAGGTGAGGTGGGCTGCGGCGGGGATGCCCGTTTCCCGTGCGATCCGGGCGACGGTGTTGTGCGTGCGCTCGCGCGTGGAGCCACCCGCGCCATAGGTCACCGAGACGAAACGCGGCGCCAGGGGGGCGAGCGTCTCGATCGACTCCCACAGCGTTTCTTCCATCTTCTCGGTCTTGGGCGGGAAGAATTCGAAGGACACGTCGATGTCGCCCGCGACGTCCGCGAACAGGGGAGTGTCGTGTGCGGTGCGCGCCTCGCGTCCGGCATCGAGTACGATAGTCATGGGCGCGCGGCCTCTCCTCTCTCGGTCGTCATGGTGTGGGGGCCAGTGCCGCCTTGTTTGCGGCCCGTCCAGATTTTTACGGTAAGCGGCGTGCCCGGCAACGCGATCGATGGTTCGGGTGCGAAGCCGGCGTCGGTCAGCAGCGCGAGCATCTGCTCGTCGGAAAAGCCGAGGCGGGCGTGGGCGTGGGCGGTGCGCAGCTCTTCCCGATCGTGCGCAGCGAAATCGACGACGGCAACGCGCCCGCCATGGCGGGCGACGCGCGCGGCTTCCGCCAGCACCGTCTCCGGTTCCTGCGCATAGTGCAGCACCTGATGGAATAGCACCGTGTCGAAAGCGGCTCCGGCAAAGGGCAGCGCGGTGAAATCGCCCTGCACCAGCTCGATCTGGTCGGCGGGCAGCGCCTGCAGCCGCGCGCGGGCGATGCGCAGCATCTCCGGACTTTTATCGAAGGCGGTGACGTGGCTAGCGCGCGGGGCGAAGATTTCGGCCATGCGGCCGGTACCCGTGCCCACGTCGAGCAGCGCGCCCAGCGAACCGTCGCCCAGAATTTCGGATAGTGCCGCCTCGACCGGACCGTCGGGCGAATGGAGCACGCGCAGCCGGTCCCATTCGTCAGCGTGACGGGCGAAATAGGCTTCCGCCGTGGCTTCGCGCGCGGCGCGGATCGCCGACAGATGGCGCCGGTCCTCGGCGCAGCGCGCGGCGAAGCCGGCGTCGTCGCGTTCGGCGGTCGCCAGCAGGCGCGCCGCGGCCGCTCCCATCGGGGGCGCGCGCTCTTCTCCCACGGCGCTGCGCAGGAATACCCAGCTTCCTTCCTTGCGCCGTTCGGCGAGACCGGCGTCGCAGAGGATGCGGATATGACGGGAAACGCGCGGCTGACTTTGCCCCAGGACTTGCGCGAGTTCCCCCACCGCCAGCTCCATGGCGCTGAGCAGCCGCATGATGCGCAGCCGCGTCGGATCGGCAAGCGCGCGCAGGAGGGGATCGATCCGCATGAAGATCATATAAAGATTTCTTTATATGACTGCAAGGGCGGCGGCGCGGGGCTGAGCCTAGGGGAACCTTTTGCAATTTGCCATGTTTTCGCAGCTTGACTACAAGTCCTCGCGGGCAGGTTCGGGGGAACATGCTGCCCGTGTCACAGACAGCCACGAGGGATTCGCATGAAGAAGATCGCTTACGCCGCATTCGCCTCCGTCGCCGCCCTGGCTCTTGCCGCTTGCGGCAGCTCCGATTCCGCGAGCGAGGAAGCCTCTGCCGAGAACGTCGAGATGCCGGCGGAAGAAGCGATGTCGAGCGCCGACGCCATGGCGACGCCGGTCGCCGATGCTTCGGCCGATGCCTCTGCCGCCGCGTCGGCTGCGCCGAGCGCTGCCGTCGAAGCGGCGACGACCGAAGCCGAAAAGAAGATGTGATCGCATTGCATCTCCGCATCGCGGGGATGCGTCGTTCCAACGGAAAGCCCTCCCGCCGGGAGGGCTTTTTGTTTGCATGAGATAAACCCAGGCGGCATCAAAACCCTATGCCAGATACACTCAAGATCACGCTTGCCCAGATGAACCAGTCGGTCGGCGATCTCGCCGGCAATGCCGCCGCCATGCTGGCCGCGCGCGACAGGGCCAAGGGATCCGACCTGATCGTCTATCCCGAGCTGCAATTGATCGGCTATCCGCCCGAGGATCTGATCCTGAAGCCCGCGTTGATCGAACGCGCGGCGGCGGAGCTGGAAAAGCTTGCCGAAGCGACGGCCAGCGGCGGTCCGGCGATGCTCGTCGGCTCGGTCTTCGTACGCGACGGCGCGCTGCACAATGGCGTCGCGCTGCTCGATCAGGGCAAGATCGCCGCAACGCGGTTCAAGCGCGAACTGCCCAACTACGGTACTTTCGACGAGGTCAGGCTGTTCCAGCCTGGCCCGCTTCCCGAGCCGATCATTCTGCGCGGCACGATGATCGGCGTGCCGATCTGCGAGGACATCTGGCAGCCTGACGTATGCCGCCATCTCGCTGATTTCGGCGCGGAACTTTTCGTTTGCATCAATGGCAGCCCTTACGAGATCGACAAGGACGCGCTGCGTATCGACGGCGTGGCGAAGCGCCGGGCGGTCGATACCGGACTGCCGCTCGCCTATGTCAATCGTATCGGCGGGCAGGACGAGCTGGTGTTCGACGGCGCCAGCTTCGTCGTCAACGGCGATGGCGGCCTCGCGGTGCAGATGAAGGACTGGGAGGCGCAGGAGGTCGAGACGCGCTGGACCAAGACGGCGCAGGGGTGGCGCTGCGATCGGGGCGAGATCGCCCAGCTCGCCGATCATCCCGAAGACATCTACAACGCGATGGTTCTGGCCCTGCGCGACTATGTCGATCGCAACAGGTTCCCCGGCGTCGTGCTCGGCATGTCGGGCGGTATCGACAGCGCGATCTGCGCGGCCATCGCCACCGATGCATTGGGCCCCGATCGCGTGTGGTGCGTGATGATGCCCAGCCGCTTCACCAGCCAGGAAAGCCTTGACGATGCGGCCGCCTGCGCGAAGGCGCTCGGCGTGCGTCACGACATCATTCCCATCCAGCCGGCCGTGGCGGGTTTCGACGAGATGCTGAAGGGCAGCTTCGCCGATCGCGCGGTGGACCTGACCGAGGAAAACATCCAATCGCGCATTCGCGGCGTCACGTTGATGGCGCTGTCCAACAAGTTCGGCCCGATGCTGATGACCACGGGCAACAAGAGCGAGATGAGCGTCGGCTATGCGACGATCTATGGCGACATGGCGGGCGGCTATAATCCGCTGAAGGACGCCTACAAGATGACCGTCTTCGCGATTTCCCGCTGGCGCAATCGCGGCAGGCCCAAGATCGGACTGGGGCCGGAAGGACCGGTCATTCCCGAAAACATCATCGCCAAGCCGCCCAGCGCCGAGCTGCGGCCCGACCAGAAGGATTCGGATTCATTGCCGCCTTACGAGGTTCTCGATCCGATCCTGCTCGGTCTGGTCGAGCACGATAAGAGCGTCGACCAGCTCGTTTCGGAAGGGTTCGACCGCGAGACGGTGGTACGGATCGAACGCCTGCTGCACCTTGCCGAATACAAGCGGAGGCAGGCCCCGCCGGGCGTGAAACTGGGTACGCGCAATTTCGGGCGCGATCGGCGCTATCCGATCACCCACGCATTCCGCACCGGGTGACGCCGTCCTCCGACGCCGCGGCCACGCGATTTCACCGAATAGAGCGCGCGGTCGGCCGTGCGCAGCAATGCATCCAGAGTCTGGCCGTCGCGCGGCCAGTGCGCGGTGCCCAGGCTCGCGCCGACATGCAGTGAGCAACGCTCAAAAATATGCGGCCGCGCAAGCGAGGCGAGCAGCGCGGAACCGATCGCATCGGCGTTGCGCTGCATATGGGGGAATATCAGCACGGCGAACTCGTCTCCGCCCAGGCGATAGGCTTCGCCATCGGTGCCGACGGTCAAGCTCAGCCGCCGCGCCACCTCGCGCAGCACTTCGTCGCCCGCGCTGTGGCCGTGGTTGTCGTTGACCGGTTTGAACCCATCGAGATCGAGCAGCATCAGCACGGGGCCTTGCGGGTCGAGCGCGTCGTGATCCGCCATGGCGATCGCCGCGTCGAGCCGGGGCTGGAGCGCGCGTCGGTTCATCAGGCCGGTCAGCGGATCGGTGTCGGCCAATTCGCGCATCTGGCGCTGGAGCAGCAACAGTTCGACGGTCTTCATGTGCTGAAGGCGGACGAGCACGAGCAGGAACGTGCATGTCGTGCCGATCGAGGCGCCGGCGGCGGCGGCCATGCGATCGCCCGAAAGCAGTAACGTCAGCGTGATCGGGACAAGTCCGGTCAGGATATTTATCATCGCCGCAGAACGGCTCATCGACACGCAGACCACGGTCGCCAATGCGCCCATCGCCATGAACAGCGGGAAATAGACGGAGTTTGGCGTGGCTGCCGATTCCCAGCTGTATACGCACCAGACGCTCGATATGGCGCCGACCGAGCCCGAGATGACCTTCGCCCGGGTCAGCATCCGGCGAGCGCTTTCGGCCGAAGCCGCGATTTTCGGCCGATGCAGCCAGACTGCGAGCCGCATCATGCATACGGCGATCATCGCTACGGGAATGCCCTGGCGGATCCACAAGCTGATGGCGGGATTGGCACCGGTTGCTGCTGCGATCATGATGAAGATCAGCGCGATGTAGAGCAGGGGCACCTGCCGCGCGAGGCGTTCGTACTGCGCGAGAACGTAGGCATCGCGCACCGCATCGGGAACAGGCCTCCAAAAACCAGAGGAAGGCAAGTTTATGCGCATAGCCCGCCCGTAAACGGGAAACCTCAAGATAAGGTAAAATTGGGGTAAATCCGCAAGCGGTCGTGGCGTCATTGAAGTTTGGCGGCGGGCGCACATCGGTTATAGGCGCGGACATGATCGTTACCCGTTTCGCTCCATCGCCGACCGGGCGCCTGCATGTCGGCAATATCCGCACGGCGCTGCACAACTGGATGCTCGCGAAGCGGGCAGGTGGCCGCTTCCTGCTGCGGATCGACGATACCGATGCGGAGCGAAGCCGCGAGGAATTCGTCGCGGGCATCCGGGCCGACCTTGCCTGGCTGGGGTTGTCGCCCGAAGGGGAGGAGCGGCAGTCACGGCGCTTCGGCATATACGAGCGCGAGTTCGGCAAGCTGATCGAGGCGGGGCGCGTCTATCGCTGCTATGAAAGCGCGCAGGAACTCGATCTCAAGCGCAAGGTGCTGCTGGGGCGCGGTTTGCCTCCGATCTACGACCGCGCGGCGCTGGCGCTCACCGAGGCGGAGCATGCGGCGAAGGCCGCGGCGGGTGAAGCGCCGCACTGGCGTTTCCTGCTCGATCATGATGCGCCGGTCGAATGGCTGGACGGCATACGCGGCGCCCAGCATTTCGATCCGCGCCAGATGTCGGACCCGGTGATCCGGCGCGCCGACGGATCGTGGCTCTATATGCTTCCCAGCGTGATTGACGACATCGCCATGGGCGTCACCGATATCCTGCGCGGAGAGGACCACGTTTCCAACACCGCCACGCAAGTGCAGATGTTCAGCGCACTGGGCGCGGCGCCGCCCCGGTTCGCGCACGAGGCGTTGCTGGTCGGCACCGAAGGCAAGCTGTCGAAGCGGCTGGGATCGCTCGGGGTCGCTGAACTGCGGGAGGCAGGCATCGAGCCTGAGGCTCTCGTCGTCCTGCTCGCCCGGCTAGGCACGTCGGATCCGGTCGATCCCGCGCTCGATGTCGAAGCGCTGGCTGCCAGTTTCGACCTTGCGCATTTCGGCCGCGCGCCCGCGCGCTTCGACGAATTGGAACTGCACCGCGTCAACGCCGCCATCGTCCATCGTCTGCCCTTCGCCCGCGTCGCGCATCTGCTGCCCGAGGGCATGGGCGAGGCCGCCTGGGACGCGATCCGGCCCAATCTCGCCCATATCGGCGAGGCGGCGGAATGGTGGCGGGTAGTGACCGGTCCGGTGGAAACGCCCGAACGCGATGGCGAGACCGGCGGCTATCTGGAGCTGGCGGCCGACACTCTCGCCGCGTTGCAGTGGACCGGCGATGTCTGGCACGAGCTTGCCGGCGAATTGAAGCAGGCTACCGGCCGCAAGGGCAAGGCGCTGTTCCTGCCGTTGCGGCAGGCGTTGACGGGTCGCGATCATGGGCCCGACATGGCGGCGCTCTTGCCGTTGATCGGCCAGGATCAGGCCGTCGCCCGGCTGCGCGCGGCCGCCTGATCTCTATCGCGCCAGCACGAAGGCGGTAATCGCCGCGCTGCCCATCCTGCCCTTGCGTGGTCCTTCCGAGGCCACGACGATGTACTGCCGCCCATCCCGGCTGGAGCGGAAGCTCATCGGACGGGCCAGCGAAGAGCCTGGCAGATCCGCCTCGAACAGCAGCCTGCCGGTTTCGCTGTCGAACGCGCGGAAGGCGTGGTCCTGCGATCCGCCGACGAAGACGAGGCCGCCCGCCGTGCTCATCGATCCGCCGAACAGCGGCGTGCCGATCGCGAAGTTGAGGTGAGAAGGCATGCCCATCGGGCCGAGATCCCGCGCGCTGCCGAGCGGACGAGACCACACCAGCTTGCCGGTGCGCAGGTCGACCGCGTTGATCATGCCGTGCGGCGGCGCCTGGCAGGGCACGCCAAGCGGAGAGAGGAACTGCTTGATGTCGGCCGCATAAGGCGTGCCCTCCTGCGCCACCGGCCCGCCGAGATTGGCGTCCGAACTGGCCTTCAGCGCCTGCGCCGCCGGATCGGAACGCGGCAGCAGGCGGATGCGATTGACGATGCGGTTGTTGAGCAGGAATGCGAGCTGGCGGTCGCCGTCGATGGAAGCGCTGCCCCAGTTGACCCCGCCCAGATAGCCGGGATCGGACAAGCTGTAGCTCAGGCCCGGCGGCGTCAGCGGCCCGTCGTAGCGCGATTCATGAAACTTGATGCGGCACCAGAGCTGATCGAGCGCCGAGAGCCCCCACATGTCGCGCTCGACGACGCGAGGCGCGGCGAGACTGGGCAGGGCGACGGACCAGGGCTGCGTCGGCGATAGCTTCTCGACCGCGCCGCGCCGGGGGGCAGGCCTTTCGGCGACCGGGAACAGCGGCTTGCCGGTGCGGCGGTCCAGCACGAAGAGCTGGCCGCGCTTGGTCGGCTGGAGCAGTGCGGGTATCACAACGCCCGAAGGGCCGCGCCAGTCGAAAAGCACCGGCTGGGAGCCTACGTCATAGTCCCAGACATCGCGATGCGTCGTCTGGAACGACCAGCGCGGCTGGCCCGTCTCCGCGTCGAGCGCGACTACCGAGCTTGCATAGCGCAGGCTCTCGGCCGAGCGGTGGCCGCTCCAGTAGTCGGGCGTGCCGTTGCCAGTGGGGGCATAGATCAGGCCAAGCGCTTCGTCGGCGCTCATCGGTCCCCAGCTATTGGGCGTGCCGGGGGAGAAAGGCGCGGCGGCGGGCGCGGGCTTGTCCACATCCCATGCCCATGCGAGCCTGCCGGAGATCGCGTCGAAGGCACGCACCACGCCCGATGGCTCGCCGACATACTGGCCGTCGGCGACGCTGCCGCCGACCACCACCTTGCCGCGCGTCACCAGCGGCGCGGAGCTGACGCCGTAATAGCCGTTGTTGCGCTGGCTCAGCCCTTCCAGCAGGTTCACCGTGCCGCCATTGCCGAAATCCGCGCAGGGCCGACCGCTTTCGGCGTCCATGGCGAAGAGGCGGCCGTCCATCGTCGCCGAATAGATGCGCTTCGCACAGATTCCGGCGGCGCCCGGTATTTCGTAATACGCGACGCCGCGGCATTTGCTGGACAGTATACCCGCGCCCACCAGATGCGCCTCGTGCTTCCAGTGGATGCGGCCGGTCTCCGGCTCGATATCGAGAACGTCGCTCGATGGCGTGCAGACGTAGAGGTGGTCGCCCACCTTGAGCGGCTGCGCCTGATTGCGGCCGATGGGCTTGAGCGGGATATCGTCGATCGGCACTGACCATGCGACCTTGAGCTTCGCCACGTTGGTCCGGTCGATGTCCGCAAGCGGAGAGAAATGCGCGCCCGCAAGACCGTTGCCGAAATGCGTCCAGTCGCCTGGCGCGCCGGTGGTAGCGGCGACTGGCGTATATCCGCGTCGTGCGGGGGTGAAGCCGGATGTCGACCAGACCGCAGCGACGAGGATCGCCGCGCCCGCAAGACAGGCCAATGCGGCGAGACGCGGGGAACGCGGCCCGCCGATCAACGCGGCGCAAAGGAACGGGATGCCGAGCACGAAAGGCGAGAGCACCCTTGGCGCGAGCGCCCATCCGTCCAGCCCCGCTTCCCATAGGCCCCAGGCGAGCGATGCCAGTATCAGGACGAGATAGATCGCTGCTCCGATCCTCCAGCGGCCGGTCAGCACGAAGACGCCGGCCGCAATCGCGGCGAGACCGGCGGGGAGATAATAGAGCGAACCGCCGAGCGATGCGAGTTTCGCTCCTCCCAGCGCAAGCGCGCTGCCGACGGCGATGAGGAGCAGGCCATAGATCGCGCGGCCAGCGCCGCGCAGCAGTTTGCCGACCGTCATTCGGATCATCCCCCCGGAGCGGCCTGACGCCGCTTCCGGGGGGAGTGCTACAACATGGCCGGTTGATTTCAAGTCCGGGCGGGAAGCCTTGCCTCCCGCGTTCGCTTACCAGCCGCGATAGCCGTATCGGTCGTAGCGGCGATCATAGCCCCAATCGCGACGATCGTCGCGCCAGTCCCGGCGCGCTTCTCTGCGGGCCTGGGAAATCTCGCGGCGGCATTCGCGCAGCTCGCGCTGGTATTCGCGGCGGCTGTCCGCCCGGCGCAGTTCACGCCTGCATTCCCGCTGCTCGCGGCGAACTTCGCCGCCGCCGTATCCATAGCCATAACCATAGCCGGGATAGGGCTGGGCCGATGCAGTGGTTGAAACGGTAGAAACAAGGGCCGCGGCAACCGCGGCGGCACCGAACATCAATCTGCGCATGGAAACCTCCTTGGTTGCGCCTCTTCAACGAGGTCACAATCCCATCGCGCTCCTGAACCGGTCCAGAGCGGCGCGTTCATCCATCCGTAAGTCCGGGCGAGACGTGTCGATGTGGCGGTGAAGCGCCGGTCAGGCGGCCTCGACCTCGACCGTATCCTCACTCGCTGCCTCCAGCAGACGCTTTTCCACCGCCTTGAGCCGGGAGGGCGAATCGATCTTCTCGCCGAGCAGGTCCGTCACATAGAACGTATCGGCAGCGCGCTCCCCATAAGTCGCGACGTGTGCCGAGTGGACCATAAGCCGCGCTTCGAAGAGCGCCCGGGCGAGGCGGTTGAGCAGGGCGGGCCGGTCGCGCGCATTGATTTCGACCACGGTAAAGCGGTTCGATGCCCGATTGTCGAACTCCACGCGCGGCCGCACTTCGAAGGCATCGGCGCGCGGCCGGGCCAGGGGACGGGCGGCGAGCTGCGGCACGAGCTTGACGCGGTTGGCCAGCGCATCGCCGATGGCCGATTTCAGGCGGGTCAATTGCCCGTCTTCCATGAAAGGCCGGCCGAGCGGGTCCTGCACCAGGAAATTGTCGACCGCCATGCCGTTGCGCGCAGTATGGATGCGGGCGTCGATGATGTTGCCGCCGGCAAGATGGATGCCGCCGGCAATGCGGTAGAACAGGCCGGGATGGTCGGCCGCGACGACGGTGACCAAGGTCGCCCCCCGCGCCGCGTAGTATTCGGTCGCGATGGTCAGCGGTTGGCCCTGGGCCGCCTGAAGCTGCTTCAGGTTCATCGCAATGATGTCGTCGGGTTCGGCGATCCAGTAGGCGTCGCTAAGCTGGATGCCGATTTTTTCGACCAGCGTATCGCCCCCGAGCCTTTCCGCGACCGCGGCCTTCTTGGCGACAATGCGCTCGACGCGGCCGTGCTCGACGTGGCCAAGGCGCAGGCGTTCCTCGGCGGCGTCGTAGAGTTCATGGAGCAGCTGACGCTTCCAGGAGTTCCACACGCCCGGCCCGACCGCGCGGATATCGACGATCGTAAGCAACGAAAGCTGACGCAGGCGATCGATCGATTGCACTACTTCCACGAAATTGCCGATGGTCTTCCAGTCGGCGAGATCGCGCTTGAAGGCGGTTGCGCTCATCAGCAGGTGCTGGCGGACCAGCCAGCTGACAAGTTCGGCCTCATCGGGGTCGAGCCCAAGGCGGGGACCGAGCCTGAGCGCGATTTCGGCGCCGAGCACCGAGTGGTCGCCGCCGCGTCCCTTGGCGATGTCGTGCAGCAATACCGCCACATAGAGCGCGCGACGTGACTGGACCTTGTGGACGATGGTGCTGGCCAGCGGGTGATCGGCTTTCAGTTCGCCCTTCTCTATGCGCGCCAGCAGGCCGATGGCGCGTATCGTATGCTCATCGACCGTGTAGTGATGGTACATGTCGAACTGCATCTGCGCGTTCACCCGGCCGAAATCGGGCACGAAACGGCCGAAGACGCCGGCTTCGTTCACCCAGCGCAGCACCGTCTCGGGATCGTTGCGGCTGGTCAGCAGATCGAGGAACAGCGCATTGGCGCGCGGATCCTTGCGCACTTCCGCCCCGATCAGCCGCGCGTCGCGGGCTATCAGGCGCATGGTGTCGGGATGGACTTCCAGCCGTTCGCTATCGGCGACGGCGAAGATTTCCAGCAGGCGCACCGGATCGGCTTCGAACCAGTCGTCGCTGACCGCCTGGATCTTGCCGCCGAACACGCGGTAGCCTTTCACCATGCGGGGCCGGGCGCGGAAGCCTGCCAGCAGGCCGCGCGGCTGCTTCCGGGCGAACTGTTCGTCCAGCTGGGCCAGGAACACGCCGGTAAGGTTGCCCACCACTTTCGCCTGCAGGAAGAAGTACTGCATGAACCGCTCGACCGCGCTCTTGCCCGGCCGGTCGGAGAAGTTCATGCGCGCTGCGACTTCGCGCT
Source organism: Novosphingobium sp. (assembly GCA_036400975.1). Lineage (GTDB taxonomy): Bacteria > Pseudomonadota > Alphaproteobacteria > Sphingomonadales > Sphingomonadaceae > Novosphingobium. Next base: position 27,266 of record DASWWL010000111.1, read on the forward strand.
GGAGATCGAATGTCAGCCGGTCTTCGGCGCGGCGGGTGATCGTGTGAAGATGGCAGCGAACTGCCCAGAAGAATGTCTCGGCGCGGCGAAACGCACGGTATTCGTTCTGCGTCAGCAGGCCGACGCTGACCAGCTCGCTGGCATCGTGCACCTTGTGGATGTATTTCCCGATCCAGTAGAGCGTGTGCAGGTCGCGCAGGCCGCCCTTGCCTTCCTTGACGTTGGGTTCGACCACATAGCGGCTGTCGCCCAGGCGTTTGTGGCGCTCGTTGCGCTCGGCGAGCTTCTCGGCGACGAATTCGCGCTCGGTGCCGGCGACGACCTCGCTCCAGAACTTCGCCCGCGCTTCGTCGAACAGCGGCTGGTCGCCCCAGATATAGCGCCCTTCGAGCATGGCCGTACGGATGGTCAGGTCGCTGCGGCACATGCGCACCATGTCGGCCAGCGAGCGGCTGGAATGGCCGATCTTGAGGCTGAGGTCCCACATGAAATAGAGCATCGCCTCGATCACCTGCTCGCACCAAGGCGTCTGCTTGATCGGGGTGAGGAACGCGATGTCGACGTCGGAATGGGGCGCCATCTCGCCGCGCCCGTAACCGCCGACTGCCATGATCGTCAGCCGTTCGCCGGACGAACGGTTGCTGGCGCGATAGACGTGATCCACCACGTGGTCGTGTATCAGGCGAACGAGCTGATCGACGAGGAACGCCTGCGCCGCTGCGCAATCATGGCCGGCGGTGGGTTTTTCCGACAGGCGGCGGGCGATTTCCGCGCGGCCGTCGGCGAGTGCCTTGCGGAGCAGCTCGACGATTCCCTGCCGCGCCCCGGCGGCACCGCTTTCCTGCACGAGATCGCGGATGGTTTCGGTCAGTGCGCGCCGGTCGATGATGGCGCGCTGGTTGGGAATGCGGGATGCGCTCATGAAGTCGCTTTAGCGGCTTCCCATTGCGGCGAATAGCAGGCTTTCAGTGCCCGCTTGTCGATCTTCTGGCTACCGAGGCGGGGGAGTGCCGCCGCATGGGTCCAGAACTGGACCGGCACCTTGAAGGCGGCGACGTGACGTTCGAGGTGGCTGCGCAGATCTTCGTCGCTGAGCGGCTGTCCGGCCTTGGTCGCGACCACCGCGACGGGGACTTCGCCGTAATGTTCGCAAGGCATGCCGAACACGCTGGCCTCGGCGACCGCGTTGTGCTGGTAGATCGCCTGTTCGACTTCGACGCACGAGATGTTCTCGCCGCCACGGATGATGATGTCCTTCTTGCGGTCGACGACGAAGAGATAGCCGTCTTCATCCAGATAGCCGAGATCGCCGGTAAGGAAGAACCCATCTTCCGTGAAGGCGGCGGCGGTTTCGATCGGGTTCCGCCAGTATTCGGTCATGTTGCCGGCCGAACGCACGGCGATCTCGCCGCGCAGGCCCGTGGGCAGAGGGCGATGGTCCGGACCGAGAATGGCGATCTGCGCCAGCGGGCGCGTGGCAGGGCCGGTGCTGCCGGGCTTCGCCAGATAGTTTTCGGCCAGGTTGAAGCAGCCGACGCTGTTGGTTTCGGTCAGTCCGTAACCGAGCAGCGGCTGCGCGGTGGGCATCGAACGGCGCATCAGAGCTATGTGCTTTTCCGGGGGCGGCGCTCCGCCGGCGCCCAGAATCGCGCAGCTTGAAAGGTCGAAGCGGCCGCGCGCCGGATGCAGCGCCATATCGAGCGTCATCAGGGGAGCGCCGAGAAACCCGGTCACACGTTCGCGTTCGATCAGCGTCATGGCCTCGAAAGGATCCCATTTCGCCATCACCACGATGCGGCGGCCGATGATGAGGCTTTGCAACGCGATCGCGATCTCGCCCGCAACGTGGAACAGGGGCATCGCGAGTAGCGCCGTAGCCTGGTGCTTGCGCGGCCCTGGCCCGCCGAAATGCAGTGCCGCCATCATCGAGCCGGCGGCGAAGTTCATCGTCGCCTGCACGACGGCGAAATGATCCGAAACCGCGCCTTTGGAGATGCCGGTCGATCCCGAAGTGAAAACGATCGTGGCACGGTCTTCGCCGGTCAGTTCAGGCGGCGGCGCAGCGTCGGCCCGATCCGCGAGTATCGCGGCAAGGCCCGCTTCCGGATCGCCATCCCCGATTCGCACGATGCGGGTATCCGCGACTTGTCCCGAAAGGCGCTCGATGCGGTCGTCGTCCGCGAGAACCAGGGCGCAATCCGCCAGCAGAATGCCGTCGGTCAGTTCCTTCGCCGACCACCAGCCGTTGATCAGCGCGGCGCAGCCGCCGGCCATCAGCACGCCCATGTATGCGATGATCCAGTTGGCCGAATTGCGCGCGGCGATGCCGATCCGGTCGCCGCGCCGGACGCCATGGCGTGCGATGAGCCCCGCCGAGACGCGCTGCGCGAGGGCATAGGTCTGCGCGAAGGTCAGCCGCAACTCGCCATCGACCAGCAGTTCGAGATCGGCATGCCGGGTGCAATAGTGGTCGAACAGCTCGGGGAGAGTAGCCGGCGCATGGCGGAAGGCGGGCATCGGCAATCCCCGCCGTTCGACCCGGGTGAGTTCGAAAGGAGCGCCGGGCGCAGTCATTTCGGCCATGATCGCGTTCAACTGATCGTCCAGGCGACTGGCCATTTTCAGCACTTTCCCCACAAGCTGCGCCTGCCTTGACGACAAGCCGGTTTCATAGCGGCCCGCGCTATGCCAGAAGGCGGCGGCAGAGCGCTTGAGGCGCGAGTTATAACTTGAGGGGGTTAACCGTTTGTTGTCCTTGCTGGCCGCCGCCGCCGATGGGCCGATCTACTGGGTCGACCTCGGCCTCAGCCGTGGGATCGACCTCGGCTTCTTCATGTTGCGCTGGTATTCGCTTGCCTATTTGGCTGGCATCGTACTGGGTTACTGGCACCTCACGCGCATGATCCGCGCGCCAGGCGCGCCTATGGCGCAGCGCCATGCCGACGATCTGTTCTTCTTCTGCACGTTGGGCATCATCCTTGGCGGCAGGCTTGGTTATGCAACTTTTTACGCCCCCGAACTGTGGGCCGATCCCGTGGAACTGCTCAAGTTGTGGAACGGCGGCATGAGTTTCCATGGCGGGCTTGTCGGCACTATCGTCGCGATCGCCTGGGTGGCGTGGCGTGGCGAGCTCAGGTTCCTGCGCGTGTGCGACTATATCGCGGTCTGCGTGCCCTTCGGCTTGTTCTTCGGACGGTTGGCCAATTTCGTGAACGGCGAACTGTGGGGACGTGTCGCGGGTGAGGGCGTGCGCTGGGCCATGGTCTTCCCCGATGGCGGGCCGTTGCCGCGCCATCCCAGCCAGCTCTACGAGGCAGCGCTCGAAGGCCTGCTGCTGATGGTGATCCTGCTTGCGACTTTCTGGAAAACGCGCGCGCGCTGGCGCTCGGGGCTCCTCGTTGGACTGTTCACGCTGGGCTATGGCGCTAGCCGCTTCACGGTCGAGTATTTCCGCGAACCGGACGCCCAGCTTCAGGAGTTCGCCATGCGCACCGGACTTTCGATGGGCCAGTGGCTGACTGTGCCGATGATCGTTCTGGGCGCTTTCCTGATCGTTCGCGCGCTGTTGCGTGCGCCGCTGGGATCGGCCGCCGCCGAGCCGGCATGAACGATGCGGGGTCGCTGACGGCAATCTTCCGGCGCCTGATCGAGACGCAAGGCCCGATCACCCTCGCTCACTACATGGGCGAGGCCAATGCCCGCTACTATGCCTCCTGCGATCCGCTCGGCGCGGCCGGGGATTTCGTGACGGCCCCCGAGATCAGCCAGATGTTCGGCGAACTCATGGGCCTTTGGCTGGCCGACATATGGATACGCGCGGGCCGCCCCGAGCCGGTCCACTATGTCGAGCTCGGCCCCGGACGCGGCACTTTGGCGCGCGATGCGCTGCGCGCCGCCGCGCGTGCCGGATTGTCGCCGCAGATACATCTCGTCGAAGCATCGCCCCCCTTGCGCGCCGTGCAGGCAGAGGCTTTGCCGACCGCGCACTGGCATCGGGATCTGTCGACGCTGCCCGCCGATGGGCCGCTGCTGTTGTTGGCCAACGAATTCCTCGATGCCCTGCCGGTGCGCCAACTCGTCAATACCGGACATGGCTGGCGTGAGCGCATGGTGGGCTGGCGGGACGGCCGCTTCGCGCCGGTCGCCGGTTCGCGGCCGATGGACGCGGCGGTGCCGGCAGCGCGGCGCGAGGCTGCGGAAGGAACCATCATCGAGACGTGCCCCGGCGCTGCGGCTGTCGTGCAGGAGGCCGCCTTGCGCCTCGCGGCTCAGGGCGGTGCGGCGCTGTTCATCGATTACGGCTATGCGCAAGTGCGCGACGGATCCTCGCTGCAGGCGGTGCGGGCCCACCGCAAGGTCGATCCGTTCCTCGATCCGGGCGAAGCCGATCTCACCGCTCTGGTTGATTTCGCGACGCTGGCCGAAGTCGCTGCGGCGCAAGGGGCGCGCTGGCTCGGGACCGTGGAGCAAGGCGCTTTCCTTACCGCGCTGGGCATCGACGCCCGCGCCGCCGCGCTCGCCCGCCGCGCCGCGCGGGGCGCCGTCGAAGCAGCCCGAACGCGCCTCGTCGCGCCGGACCAGATGGGCGCCCTGTTCAAGGTGATGGGCCTGGCCGCGCAGGAATGGCCGGAAGCAGCGGGCTTCGCCTGAGAGGCGGAGCTGCGCCGGGGGACTGCTGGCCGGAAAACTGGATGCCCCGCGAGGATTCGAACCTCGATAGACGGAATCAGAATCCGTAGTCTTACCATTAGACGACGGGGCAACAGGCGGCTGCCTCTAGGGGCAGGTCCGATTCCCGTCAAGACGCTCTTCCCGGCGACCTTTCCAGCCTGGCTCTTGCCGTGCGCAGGGGTTGCATGGGCATATTTCGCTTTCCATGCTGCACTTGCTCCTTTGAGACGGGACCGCTAGCTTGTCGTCAGGTCCCCGTCATCTGGCGGGAAGCGATTTAAAGAGTGTTTCGGTATGGCGGAGCGATACCCGCCGGCATTGTCCGCGGGGTTTGACGGCGGCGACATGGGCGCAAGGCCGGATCGGCGCGATTGCGACGTTCGCGATGTCGCGGACGATCCGGATTTCGGCTTGCCGGGCGATCATGCGGCTGGACCGGATGCCGGCCACCCGCGCCGGATGAGCGGGCCGCGCCAGTCCTATGCGGCCATCGACCTTGGCACCAACAACTGCCGATTGCTGATCGCCCGCCCGGCTGGCGAACATTTCGTCGTGGTCGATGCCTTCAGCCGCGTCGTGCGCCTTGGCGAGGGCCTGGCCCAGACCGGGCGGCTCAGTCAGGCGGCGATGGACCGGGCGCTCGCGGCGCTGCGCGTCTGCGCGGACAAGCTCAAGCGCCGCAATGTCCATCTCGCGCGCTCCGTGGCCACCGAAGCCTGCCGGCGCGCCGAAAACGGCGCCGACTTCATCGAGCGCGTCCGCTGCGAGACCGGCATCGCGCTCGACATCATCAGCGCGCGGGAAGAAGCGCGGCTGGCGGTGCTCGGCTGCCACATCCTGCTCGAATCCGGCAGCGGCCCGGCGATGATCTTCGACATCGGCGGGGGTTCGACCGAACTGGTGCTGATCGACAGCGGCCAGCCCGTGCCCGCCATCCTCGATTGGCAGAGCGTGCCTTGGGGCGTCGTTTCGCTGAGCGAGACCTGCGGCCCCGAGGGCGACAGCGTGGAGGCCCGCAACGCGCGCTATGTCCGGATGCGCGAATTGGTGAGCGAGAGCTTCGCCGCCTTCGCCGAACGCACCAGGCCGGCCCGGCTCGACGGGCCGAAAGCGGGGCCGCTGCGTCTGCTGGGCACCAGCGGCACGGTGACAACGCTCGCCAGCCTGCATCTCGACTTGCCGCAATACGATCGCCGGGCCGTCGATGGCCTGATCGTGCCGGCCCGGTCGATGCGAGAGATCAGTTCGCGCTTGTCGTCGCTGTCTATCGAGCAGCGCCGCGAATTGCCGTGCATCGGGCGCGAGCGCGCCGACCTCGTCGTCGCCGGCTGCGCCATTCTCGAAGCGATTCTCGACCTCTGGCCGGCCGACAGGCTCGGCGTGGCCGATCGCGGCATCCGCGAAGGCATATTGCGCAGCCTGATCACCGCCAACGGGCAGGGGGATCGCATGCGATCGGAAATGCGCCGCATCCATCGCGAGCGGTCGTGAGCCGTTCCGGCAGGGATCCGGGCGAGCGGCTGCGCACCGGCCGTGGCCGCAGCGCCAGCTCGGTGCGCTGGCTGTCGCGCCAGCTCAACGATCCTTATGTGAAGAAAGCCAAGGCCGAAGGCTGGCGCAGCCGCGCGGCTTTCAAGCTGATCGAGCTGGACGAACGCTTCGGCCTGCTGAAGGGCGTGACCCGCGCGGTCGATCTCGGCATCGCGCCGGGGGGATGGAGCCAGGTCGTGCGCCAGCGTTGCCCGAAAGCGAAAGTCGTGGGCATAGACCTGTTGCCGACCGATCCGATCGAAGGCGTCACCATATTCCAGATGGACTTCATGGCCGATGAAGCCCCGGAGGCGCTGGAGGGCGCGCTGGAGGGCGCGCCCGACCTCGTGCTGTCGGACATGGCGGCGAACACCGTGGGCCACAAGCAGACCGACCATCTGCGCACCATGGGACTGGTGGAAACGGCGGCCGACTTTGCGATCGCCACGCTGGCGCCGGGCGGCGCCTTCGTCGCCAAGGTGCTGGCGGGCGGCACCGATCCGCAGCTTCTCGCCCTGCTCAAGCGCCACTTCGCTACCGTCAAGCATGCCAAGCCGCCGGCCAGCCGCAAGGATTCCTCGGAATGGTATGTGATTGCCCAGGGCTTCAAGGGGCGGGAACCGGCCTAGGACATCCCGCTACGAGCCTCTTGCCATGCATGAGGCTTGGAATGGTGTTGGCTGCGGCTTCGAAAAATCCCGATCCATGCGCTTGACATGTAGGAATGTTCTGCATACGTTCTGTTCTGTCAGGTTTCCAGACTGACACACCGCGACGGGTGCGGGAGGCGCGAAAGGCCTTCGCTTCTCTTGTCTCCCGTAGTGCGGTCGGCGCCCGCGCGGTCCGGACAGGCCGCCACGGGATGCGGCGGATGGACAGGCCGGTG
>DASWWL010000112.1:0-5390 GCA_036400975.1 Novosphingobium sp.
CATAACAACTCACACGCATCCACGCCCGTACTGCCGGGCACATACCACAAGCGCCGGCCGCACTGCCCGTTCGCTGCTCTCTACCCCACGGCGCACACCCGGCCTCGCCAGCGGGCGATCAAACGCGCCTGCGTTCGGCGCCGCCGCCGTTTCCACCAACCGGCGAGGTTTCGCCCAGTATCGTAAGGCTATAACACCACAACATGCATTCGCCGCTTCAGCAGCCGTTCAGCCCGATTCGGGCTAGCGCAACAGCCATGCGCCCGCGCCCTGGCCAGTTCCTCGCCCGCCTTCTGGCGATATTGACGGTCGTGATATTCGCGGCCCAGCAGCCGCTGGCTGCACAATCGATCCTGCGCGATGCCGAAACCGAGGCGCTGCTGCACGACATGGCGGCGCCGCTCGTCAGCGCGGCCGGGCTCGATCCGAAAAACGTGGATATCGTGCTGGTCAACGACTCCTCGCTCAACGCCTTCGTCGCGGGCGGCCAGGCGGTCTATATCAACAGCGGCCTGATCAACGCCGCCGCCAGCGCCAATGAAGTCCAGGGCGTGATCGCCCACGAACTCGGCCACATCACCGGAGGCCATGTCATCAGCGATGGCGGCGGCAAGGCGGCGCAAGGCATCAGCCTGCTGTCCCTGCTGCTCGGCGCGGCCGTGGCGGCGGCCGGCGGCGGCGAGGCGGCGATGGGCGTGCTGATGGCGGGGCAACAGGCTGCGATGGGCAAATACCTCGCATTCAGCCGGGGGCAGGAATCGAGCGCGGATGCGGCCGGCATGCAATACCTGTCGAAAGCCGGCATCACCGGCCGCGGCTCGATCGAATTCTTCAAGAAGCTCCAGAACATGGAGTTCCGCTATGGTTATGCGCCGCGCGATGGCGACGAATATTATCGCACGCACCCGATGACCGGCGACCGCATCGCCCGGCTGCAGGACGCCTATGAAAAGGATCCGGCCTGGAACAAGCCCAGCGATCCGAAGCTGGAAGAGCGTTTCCAGCGCGCCAAGGCGAAGTTGTTCGGCTATCTGGCCGAACCGCGCGATACCTTCATCACATATCCCGAGACCATGACCGGAGTGCCGGCGCGCTATGCCCGCGCCTATGCCTTTCACAAGGAAGCGCATCTCGACCGCGCGATGGCGGAAACCGACGCGCTGTTAGTTAAGGCGCCGAACGATCCCTATTTCCTGGAGCTCAAGGGCCAGATCCTGCTGGAATCGGGCAAGGCCGGCGAAGCCCTGGCGCCGCTGCGCCGCGCAACCGAATTGTCGGGCAACCAGCCGCTCATCGCCACGACATTCGGCCACGCGTTGATCGCGACGGAAAACGGAGCCAATTTCGCCGAGGCGCAGCGGGTACTCAAGACAGCGGTCGCGCGCGATCGCGAGAACCCCTTCGCCTGGTATCAGCTCGGCGTCGTCTATGCGGCGAACGGCGACATGGCGCGCGCGCGGCTGGCCAGCGCCGAACAACAAGTGCTGAGCCTGAAGATGCCCGAAGCCCTGGTCAGCGCCGAGGCCGCCGAAGCGGCCTTGCCCAAAGGCTCGCCCGACTGGCTGCGCGCGCAGGATATCGCGATGCAGGCACGCGCGGCGATTGAACGCAAACGCAAACGCAAGTAGGCGTGGCAACCATGGCGAACACTTTCTCCGGGCGCAGCAAGGCCCTGCTTTTCATCGGCCTCGCACTGGCGCTTGGCGCCGGGCTTGCGACGGGATGGTTCTGGCGCGAGAACGGGGATCCCGCCGCCAGGCTCGCCAGCGGCGATCGCGCGGCGATAGAGAAAGTCGTACACGACTATATCCTCGCGCATCCCGAAATCCTGCCGCAAGCGATGGAGAACCTGCAGAAGAAGGAAAACGCGGACCGGCTCGCCGGCGTGCGCAAGGATGTGGAAGCTCCCTTCCCCGGCGCCCTCCTCGGCAACCCGGACGGCAAGGTCACGCTCGTCGAGTTCACCGACTTCGCCTGCACTTTCTGTCGCCAGAGCGTCGCCGAGATAGAAGCGCTGGTGGCGAAGCACCCGGATCTGCGGGTCGTCATCCGTGAGCTGCCGATCCTCAGCCCCCAGAGCGGCGATGCCGCCAAGATGGCGCTCGCCGCAGCCGATCAGGGCAAATACGCCGCGTTCCACAAGGCCATGTTCGCCGCAGGACAGGTTAGTCCCGAAACCATCGCCGCCGCCGCGAAAAGCGCCGGGCTGGACATGACGCGGGCGCAGGCGTTCATCGCCAAGCCGCACGTCGAGGCCGAACTCAATCGCAACATCGACCTTGCCCGCCAGCTTGGTTTCAACGGCACGCCGAGCTGGGTCGTGGGCGATACCGTCCTTTCCGGCGCGGTAGGCGAGGACAAGCTGAGCGAAGCGATCGAGGCGGCGAAGAAGGGCTGAGATCGGTCTGCACTGCGCCATTGATGGCGCCTGAGGGCTCAGGCGGCCGGTTCCAGGCGGTACAGTTCCAGTTCCCCGGCGTCCTTGGCCAGCGGCACGCGGCCCACGGAAATGCAGGCGCATTCCTGGACGCCATCGATCAGCAAGGCGGCGGCGAAGGTTTCGGTGCAATAGACGCCGCCGACCGGCGTCACCGGTTCGATCCGCGCGGTGCGATTGACTTCGCCTCCATACCAGATGCGATTGCCGGTAATGCGGTCCGTGCCGACCCAGACGGGGCCATAATGCACCCCGATCCGCATGCCCGCTATCGCGCCGGGAGGATGCAGGTCCGGCGGCAGGTCGGCCAGCCGCTTCTGCAGCGCGATCGCCAGCCGGGCGGCAATCCGGGGAGTGTCGACAATGGCGTAAAGCGCGTCTCCCCAGGAATTGCGGAACTCCACATGATCGCCGAAGTCGCCGAGCACCGCGCCGATGCGGCCCATGACCTCGGCCATGAACAAGGGCAGCGCGCGCTCGCCCAGACGGGAGAAGCCCTTGTAATCGGCGAAGAGGATAGAGCGGATCTCGCGCCTCGTGCCGTCCTCGACCGGCGGGTGCACAGGAAAGACCAGATTGCGCGGCACCGGGCCCGCAGGGATCGTCACGGTCTCGCGGCCCAGCGCTTGCCAGATGCCGATATCGGCGACCGTCCCCGCCAGCCCGGTCTTCGACAGCGAGCGGAACTTGTCGGACAGGATCGCGAGCTGAACCGCCTCGGTCCCCAGCGCCTTCGCCTTCAACGCCCCGAGACCAAGCGCGAGGCGGGTATTGTAGGCGAACTGGTTGTCGTCACCGACATAGGCGCCGGGCGTCGCGAAATGCACGGCCGTCGCGGCCTGTCGGCAGGCGTGGTAGCGCGGCAGCCAGTCCTCCCCGCCGCACAGCACCGATTCCGCGATGAAATCCTCCTCGGCGAAGGGCAGCACCAGGTGCAGCTCGCCGCCACGGGCCAACAGCGCCTCGGCCACGAGCATGTCCGCGCCGCAAGCAAGAGGACCGAAACCGATGGTGGCCCCCAGGCGATCGAGTTCAGCGGCGATGCGCGCGGCGAGCAGCGGTTCTTCGGCGCCGCCGGAATTGAACATATGGCCGCAATAGACGACGATGGGCGCGGGAACGGCGTCGCTCACTGGTAACGCTGCTCGGCCTGCCGGATCAGGGCGATGTTCCGCCGCTCGATAGCCGTGAGCGGCACCTCGTCGTAACGCGGGCGATACCAGGCGAAGCGCCCAAACCAGTCGCGCAGCCAGGGATCCTTGAAGCGCCGCCCCTTGCGCGCGAAGATTTCGTTGCGCGCCACCTTCAGCGTGGAAGGACCGAGCGGCGACACTTCCGCGCCGGTCAGCAGCCGCGAGCTGGAATCGGGGAAAGTCTGGTCGTTTGGATTGGGGTCGGGCAGAGCTTCGTCAGTCACCGGCGTTTCCTGGACGACGGCGGGCGCGGGCGGAGCAACTGCTACCGGCTGCGGCGTCTTATCGGGAACGGTTGGCGCGGGATCCTCCATTGCCGCCGGCGAGGTCTGCCCGGAGGGCTCCGCGACCGGCGGCGTCTTCTGCCCGAAGGCCATCAGCCCCGCCGCCGCCAGCGCGACCCCGCCGATGCCGATCCCGGCGAACAGCGGCCATTTCGATGCAGCAGGCGTCGCCAAGACAGCGGACGAGGCCGGTGGCGGGGCATAGGCCGGCATCGCCGAACGCCGATCCCCGTTCGCCTCCATCGGGCGGGCGCACAGCTCCGAAAGGCTGACCTTGACCTTGCGCCAGCCGGGATGGTCCGGCTCGCCGCGCCAGCTGGCGATCTCGGCGTACTGGATCTGGTTGAAAGGCAACGGCGGCACCACGTTGTCGATCGCGGTCTGCACCAGCTTGCGCTGGTTGCGCGCCATATCCGCCTCGGCACGCACCCATTCGGATTTCACCGCTTCGGCCGACCAGACGACTATCGCCGCCCGCGCTTCCGCGATCTTCTCGGTAATCACGTCGCCATAGCTCTTGTGCGGTGGCAGTTCCGCGTCCCACCACACCTCATAGCCTTCCGCGACGATCGCGCGAGCGAGCATGTCGACAAAGGCAAGGTCGCTGCGCGAATAGGAAATGAAGACATCGACCATAGCCGCTCCCCCTGGCTGACACCTGACGATACCGTTCGCACCCCGGCAACGCCAGCGGACTTGTCCGCGCGAAATCACCGCTATTTCGCAAGGCCGCTTTTTTCGTCTAGAAGGCCCGTCATGGCCGTGCTGCCCTTTCGCCCCACTCCCTTCTTCGCCAACAAGAACCAGGCCTTCTGGCGGCTGCAGGCCGTCGGCTGGGGTGGAGCCATGCTGCTGCGCGCGATGTCCAGCATCGCGAACAACCAGCCGCTTTCCTTGCTCGTGCTGGTCCTGATCGCAACGATCTCGGGCTTTTCGATCTCGCTGCTGCTGGCCGTCACTTACCGCGCCCTGATCGCGCAACGGCCGCTCGTCACCTGGGGGGTGACCGCGCTCGTGCTGCCTTTCGCGGTCGGCCTCAACGCCTTTGTCGATGCCTGGGTGATTTCGCTTTACCGCACACCCGGCGACGCCAGTTTCGCGCAACTGCTGATCGGCGTGTTCTACCTCGACGCGACGCTACTGGGCGCATGGTCGGCGCTGTACTATGCGATCAACTTCTTCCTGCAGATCGAGGAACAGAACGACCAGTTACTGCGGCTGGAAAACCAGGCGACCAGCGCACAGCTTGCCATGCTGCGCTATCAGCTGAATCCCCATTTCCTGTTCAATACGCTCAATTCGATCTCGACGCTGGTGCTGCTCAAGCAAACCGAACCGGCCAATGCGATGCTGAGCCGGCTGTCCTCCTTCCTGCGCTACACGCTGATCAACGAACCGACTGGCCGGGTCACCGTGGCGCAGGAAATCGATACGCTGCAGCTCTATCTCGATATCGAGCGGATGCGCTTCGAGGAA
>DASWWL010000113.1:0-15402 GCA_036400975.1 Novosphingobium sp.
CAAAGGGCCCCAAAAGGGCCCTTTTCGCGTCCAGGACCAATCCTGTACGCAACACAGTCGGTGACGCGGGGTGGAGCAGCCCGGTAGCTCGTCAGGCTCATAACCTGAAGGTCGTAGGTTCAAATCCTACCCCCGCAACCAACAATAAATCCTACCCACATAACGCACCAACGCGGGGCTCTTGATCCCGTGCGTTTCAGCCGCAAGCTTATCCGGTGAATAACAGGAACCGGGCGCCCATATCCGCGACACGAGAGCATTACTGGGATGCCTTGCGCGCATTCCTGATGCTGCTGGGCATACCCTATCATACGGCGCTTTCCTATCGATCGGGACAGGAATGGATCGTCCATTCGGGCGGCGGCGCGCCTTTGTTCAACTATCTCGCGGAGTTCCTGCATCTGTTCCGGATGCCGGCATTCTTCGTGATCGCCGGTTATTTCGCCGCATTGTTACTGGAAAGGCGGCCTTCGGGTGAGTGGCTTCGGGACCGTACGCGGCGGCTTGGCGTTCCGCTTCTGGTATCCATGGTGACGCTGGTGCCCGTCATGAACATGGCCTGCGAGCTTTCCAGCTTTTCGATAGAGAACGCGCTTGCCGCTTGGCGGTCCAGCGCGCTGACCTCGGCCGGTTACTGGGTGCGTCATCTCTGGTTTTTGATCGTATTGCTATACTGCAGCACCGGAACCGTACTGCTTATTCATTGGTTCCCTGCCCTGAAAAGAGCCCGGATGCCGGAAGCGTTGGATCGATGGATGGCGGCTAGGTTCCTTCCTGCGCTGGCAATAGCGGCTCTGCTTATTGGGACTTGGCAGGCGGTCGCGATCGAGCTTTTCTACAAGGCAGGAATGGCGACCAATATTCTGCAGGAGCTTCTGCGTCTCGACGAATTCATTGCATTTGCCCCTTATTTTGCGATCGGTTGCATCCTTGCCCGTTCGCCGCATGTGCTGAAGCAGCTTGGATTGTTTTCGCTTTTGCCGGGATGTATCGCGATTGCGCTTGCCGTACTGAACCTGATACTGTTCGATAAGATACCGCCTTGGCTAGGCCGTTTTATCGGCACGCTGGCAGCGTTCGCTATTATCCAAGTCATCATTGCGATCGCCCGGCGTATCGCGGATCGGCAAAACACCTTGATCGGGGAGCTCGTTGCCGCGTCTTTCGTGATATATCTGGTACATATGCCGGTCATTATTATCCTTGTGGCATTGGCGGCAAAATTGTCCCTGCCAATTGTGGTCAAGGCATTGAGTGTGATGATTCTGTCTTTGGCGTTGTCATATGGAATTTGGCAGGTCGTTGTCCGCTCGACCTTGCTTTCCTTCGCTTTCAATGGAGATCGGCTGCTATTCCGGCGGGCAGTTCTTGCATGACTCTCAGAGTTCGCCATTGCTCTGCCAAGTATCTGGAGTTTTTCGCTACAGCGGCGCTTGCCACAATCGCAATATCCGTACCGGGAAACGCGATGGCTGCTTCCGAAGGAGGCCACGAAACCGAAAAGGATAGCGGATCCAGAAGCGAGGCTGACATCGACATGTTGGATGCGGGGATCCGCAAGATGATCGAAACGGCGATCGCAACAGATGACGATGCGACGATTGCAGCGGTGTTCAAGGTTGCGAGACAGGTAGCTGCCGGTGCCAGGGAGGAAATAGATCGGTACGAGCGAACCTGGAAGGCCCGCATGGCGGCGCATGCAGAGCAGACCCGGCAAGCGAAGCTCGTCGGGTTACGAGAAGCCGGGCTGTTGGAGAACTGGAGTGGGGAGATCGAGGCAGGAGCCTCTCGTTCGACCGGGAACACTTCCAATTTGGGAGTCTTGGGCTCGTTGGAGCTCAAACGGGAAGGCTTGGATTGGTCGCACAAGCTTTCGGCGAGGGTGGAAACGCAAAGGGCTAACGGCGAGACGACGGCGGACCGGGCCTTCACCGCTTGGCAGCCCTCCTATCGCTTCACTGAGGAAGTCTATGCTTACGGCCTTATCCAGTACGAGCATGATCCCTTCGCTGGTTATAGAAGCCGCTATACGCTGGGTAGCGGGCTGGGCTACCGCGTGCTGGACGACAAGGGATTGAAGATTGAGCTGGAAGGCGGACCCGCTCTGCGGCGGGTGGATTATGTGGACGGTCCCGCTCGATCCCAGGTTGCCGGCCGTGCTTCGCTGGACCTCAGCTGGAAGATCACACCGACCCTGTCTTTCACGCAGAAGGCAGCTCTGTTCATCGAGGGAGGGGAAGGAAACGTGGCCGCCAATACGGCGCTTGATACGAAGCTGATTGGCAATTTGAAGGCGCGGTTTTCTTACAATGTGCAATATGAGAGGAACCCGCCTGTCGGCATGTCCTCGCTCAATACGCAAAGCCGGGCGACTTTCGTCTACGGATTTTAGCCGGGATCCGGCGATGATGGGAATGGTGTGGTGCTAGGGGGCTATGGCTAAGCCGTGCTTCGCCCCCGCGATCTTGCGGGGCGATCTAATAATGACCATTCCACAATGGCGATCGATAATTGAAGCCTCTAGCTTCGCAAAAACGATCGGAGAAGTCTCATGACAGGAAAAGCTTCGGCGCTGCGTGCGCTGGTGGTCGGTACGGGCTTTGGCTGTCGTATTCAGGTGCCGGCGCTACGGGCGGCAGGCTTTGATGTAGTGGGGCTGGTTGGAACTGATTTCGAACGAACTTCGCAGCGTGCGGCGCTCAATGACGTACCTGAGGCTTTCATCGATCTCGACAAGGCCATAGCCGTGACTGGGGCCCAGGTGGTCGCCGTATCAGTACCACCGCAGATTCATGCGGAGATCACGCTGCAAGCGATTGGCCATGATTGTCATGTTCTTTGCGAGAAGCCTTTCGCCGCCAATGCAACTGAAGCACAGACCATGCTTGATGCGATCACGCGGACGGGCAAGGTCCACGCATTGGGTCACGAGTTTCGCTTCATGCCACACCGGGCTGCGCTTTCGGCGGCGATTGCGGATGGGGTGATCGGCGAGCCTCGTCTCGCCACCTTCGTCCAGCATGCTTCCTGGGTCACGGAGAACGAGCCGGGGCTTATGGATTGGTGGTTCGATCCAGTGCAGGGTGGTGGCTGGCTGGGCGCGCACAGCCCCCATACTCTCGACATGATTCGCTGTTGGCTGGGCGATTTCGAATCCGTGAGCGCGTTGCTTCCCCGTGTCACGATCACGCGAGGCGAGGTCGAAGACAGCTACTCGATGCGCTTCCGTATGAAGAACGGCGCCGTTGGCGTAATTCAGCAATGCGGCGGCGATTATGCGGGCATGAGCGAGATGGCGCGCATAGTGGGCAGCAAGGGCGCGGTGTGGGTGGAAGGCACGCAGATCATGTATGCCGATCGCCAAGGCGTCCGCGAACTCCGGGTAGGGCCCGAGTTTGATTTGCCGCCGATGCCACCAATCCCTGATGATCCGCGTCAGCAATCGCCGGAATGGAAAATGCTGCTGGGATTGGAACTTCGTCCTTATATCCAGCTCTGCCTGACGATGCGGGCCGCTATCCTGGGTGAAGCGCCGCCGACGCGCGTACCCATGGCGACCTTCCGTGATGGTGTGGCGAGTATCAGGCTGGCCGATGCCATCAGGGCTTCCTCGCGAGAGGACGGCAAGATGATGATGATCGACTAAAGTTGAATAATCCCGGGACGGCATGGCATGAGCGCTGCATGCCGTCCCGAGACCGTATTGCGTACTGGTCGCCAGTTTTCCAGCTTGCCCAGAAGTGCGGGACGGCTCCCTCTCCTTCCACCCTCTTCGCTGGGAAGGTGGAGGCATATTGGGGGCCCGATGGGCCAATCGCAAGAAGATTCGTGCTGGTGGCCTAGCCTATCCCGGCAAGGCTCGGATTTTAAAGCAATACGGCAAAGTCGACCCGGCTTTCACAAATTGCGAAGCGTTCGCAAAAGTTGGAGGCAAGGTATGCGCTACGAATATCGTGCAGCTTGTTCTAGGGAGCTTGTCCCTGAGCATTCCTTGTAAATTTTCCGGGATCGCTAATGTATCGATCGCAACATAGGGATGATTTTGCTGGAAGGGGCAGCATGAAGGATGACAGCAAGACGGCACTGAGCGGTGCGGCGGCGAAGCTGCGTGAAATCTCGCTTGCGGCCATCGATGGCGCGTTGCTCGACAGCGAAGAGCGTCTCGTCACCAATCTCGGCTTCTCGCGTAGTACGGTTCGGCAGGCTGCCCGATTGCTGGAACGTGAAGGATTGCTGCGCGTGAAGCGTGGGCCAAGCGGCGGCTATTTCGCTGCCCGGCCGGATGCCAGGACCATCGAGAATGCTGTCAGTTCCTATCTATCGACCCTCGACATCAGCCTTCATGATGTGACGATTATCGCTACTGCACTATGGGTCGAGGTAGTCCGCAAGGCGGCGTCCAATGGCGGAGGGCGTGCGAGTGAGCGGCTTGGGCCATGGCGGGAGCGGGTTCAGTCGTTTGATCTCGATGC
The DNA here is from genome assembly GCA_036400975.1 of Novosphingobium sp. Lineage (GTDB taxonomy): Bacteria > Pseudomonadota > Alphaproteobacteria > Sphingomonadales > Sphingomonadaceae > Novosphingobium. The sequence goes on from DASWWL010000113.1 coordinate 4,473, forward strand.
CTCGCTGGACGATGTCCGCATGTTGGAAGGAGAATATCGCGGTGAAATCTTCGCGCTGGCGGACAGCAAATATGTCGAACTGATCTTCAGCATCAACACGGCCTTTGCCGGTAACGCGGCCAAGGGCGGTCCGTTGCATGGTGGTTTGGTCCACAGGGAATTGGTGGGAGCATGGAGAGACGCCAGGCTGCTGGAATTGAACGCAATCGCCGAAGGAGATGTCGAACTCGCTTGTCTGGCTGCGCGGCGAGTGAGGCGATGCTGGCGAGTGATCGTCGGCGTCGACCCGCTGGTTGACCCGACACTGTCTTAAATGATCAGTTGCGGCGAAGTGCGTCCCGAGTGCGAGTGGGGGGAGGTGGTACCCCCGAGTCCGATCGAATCGCGCGGCTGCCAGACTTTAGACGATGCTCGCGGAGCAACTGTGTTAGAAGCCGTTCGCCGAATGGCCACTCGTTAAGTTGCGATTCCGCATTGATGTGTCCTACCGCGCCGGCGTCGGCGAAGCGGCAATCCCAGTCATGGGCGAGCACTCGGGCGGTGCGGTACTTGCAGTACGGATCGTCGTGGCTGGCGACAAGGAAGCCGGGAAAAGGAAGCGGTCGGCGCGGACAGGCTCCGAACCCGGCGAGGCGGGGATCAAGACCGGGCCGATCGACGTCAGGGGGAGCAACAAGCAATGCTCCGACCACGGGATTGCCGTATGCCGGGCGTTCGTATTCCGCCCACCATGCTACGGCAAGGCAACCAAGACTGTGCGCGACAAGCACCACGGGGCGATTCACACTGCGAATAGCAAGATTGAGCTTGTTGACCCAGGTGTTGCGATGTGGGTTACTCCACATTCCGAGATCGACGCGATGGCTGTCGGGGCGGCCGTGTTCCCAGATGGTCTGCCAATGATTGGGACCGCTGTTGTTGAGACCCGGTACGATCAGCACCAGTGGCTCCATTGCACCGCAATCCTGCGTGAAATCCGAATTCTCGGCCATCTTTTTCGTTCCTGATCAGGCCATGAAAGCCTGTCGATTTCGCACCGTTCCAATCCTGCTTTTATAACTCAACTTTTTCCATAGACAATAATTCCGTCGGAATGGGCTCTTTGGTTTTTCTATGGTGAAATATAGAAAAACATCGATGCGGTTGCTGCATGTAGGAAGGGAAAGGTGTGTTAAGCCAAGCTTGGCGTATGGCTGATTTACGATTCCAAGCGTGAGGCTGGAAAAGAACGATCAACGCACCTAAAGCCCATGCATGGTCAAGATTGCCAGCTGGAACATCAACTCCGTACGGCTACGCATGCCACAGGTCGAACGCTTCCTGGTGGAGCAAGCGCCTGATGTGTTGTGCCTGCAAGAGATCAAGACGGTGGAGCAGACTTTTCCACATGAAGCTTTCGAGCGTGCGGGATACGTCCATCGCGCCGTACACGGACAGAAAGGCTATCATGGCGTCGCCACCGTCAGCCGCATTCCCTTCCGCGATTTCAGCAAGCACGATTGGCAGGATAACGGCGAGGCCCGCCACATCGGCGTCGAGCTGCTCGGGCCGGGCCAGGGACTGATCCTGGAGAACGTCTATATCCCGGCGGGCGGTGACATTGCCGACCGTGCGCTCAATCCCAAGTTCGGCCAGAAGCTCGATTTCCTGGAGCGAATGACGCGTTGGGCGGACAAGATTGACCGGCCGTCGTTGATCGTCGGTGATTTCAACATCGCACCGCTGGAATGCGACGTATACGATCACAAGGCGTTGCTGAAGGTCGTCAGTCACACGCCGATCGAGGTGGAGGCGCTGGGCCGGTTTCGCGATGCCCATGGTTGGGCCGATCTTGGCCGTCATTTCATCCCGGCGCCGGAGCGGAACTATAGCTGGTGGAGCTATCGCTCCTACTGGCGGGACAAGGACCAGGGGCGGCGGCTCGATCACATGTGGGCATCGCCCGACCTGCTGCTGCAGGCGCGTGGACATGCTTTTGTGGAGGAGACGCGGCGCTGGGATCAGCCTTCGGACCATGTGCCGCTGATCACGGAGTTCCAGCTCTGAGCGACGGCTGTGCCTCTCCCTCGCGACGTGTCGCACTGGCGATCGACGCGCTGCGTCATGGTTGGCCGATCGCGCTGGAAGGTGCTTTTACGTTGTTGCCTGCGGAAACCGGACTGGGTGATCATGTAACCGCGCCGCGTATGCTGATCTCTGCTGCGCGTGCCGTGACGCTCAAACTGGCCAACCAACGGGAGGCAGCTGTGCCGGAGGCGCCGGTGCTGATCCGCGCGGCGGAGCCGTTCGATCTCGCACAAGCGCGCGCTATTGCTGATCCCGCGCTCGACCTCGTGTTTCCCATGAAAGGTCCGTTTGCGGCAGATCATCTCGATTATGGCGATGCTGCGCGCGGGGCGATGGAGTTGGCGCGGCTGGCGGGCGTGCTCCCGGCATTTCTCGTCGATCCTCATCCCGAGGGAGAGGCACAGTTCGTCGCGGCATCGGACCTTGCCGCCTGGAAAGACACGGAACAGCTTGTCATTGCCACGCGGGCGAGGTTGCCTGTGACGGTCTGCGAAGACGCCGAAATCATCGCCTTCCGTTCCGCTGATGATCTACGCGAGCATGTCGCCCTCGTTCTTGGTCGTCAGGATGGCGGCCGGTCGCCGTTGGTACGGCTCCATTCGGAGTGTTTGACCGGCGACATCCTCGGTAGCCTGAAATGCGATTGCGGGCCGCAACTCGACGCGGCGCTCGCGGCCATGGCCGAGGAAGCGAAAGCGGGTGGTTGGGGCGTGCTGCTTTACATGCGACAGGAGGGGCGTGGAATAGGCCTGATCAACAAATTGCGCGCTTATCGCTTGCAGGACCAGGGTTACGATACAGTCGACGCCAACAACCGCCTCGGGTTGCCGACAGAGGCGCGCGACTTTCCGGTAGCAGCGCGCATGTTGGCACTGCTGGGGGTTCACGCCATCCGGCTGATGACGAACAATCCGGCCAAGGTGTCAGCGCTCGAGGCCGAGGGTGTGGTGGTCGCGGAACGCGTACCGCACCAGTTGCCGGCCAATCCTCATAATGCGGGCTATCTTGATACCAAACGTGATCGCACGGGCCATATCCTGAAATAGGGTAAGGGGCGAGACCGGGTCCACTCGGTCTCGCCCCCTGGCGGCTACAGCGCCCGCCAAGCGATGAGGAGGATCACCAGGCCCACGATGGCCAGGAAGAGGATCCCCCGAAACACGTCCCAACCCCGGATGGGGTCGAGGTGGTCCTCACGAAATTTGCGATAGGGTCCGGCGAGCCTGTCGTCGCTGGCGAGCAACGCGACGTCGAGTGAGGAGGCTTCCTTACCGAACCAGTGGAGCAGATCGTCGATCCGCTCGTTGCTTATATGCGGATACTCCATGAGTATCCCCTCGATATGCCTGAGGCGGGCTGCGGCAGCGCCGCTTTGGATCGTTTCTGTCACGAGATTTCATCCCGAACTTGCGCGAAAACGCGTGCGTGAAGAAACGCACGGGCGGCAGGTTCAGGCGCTGGGAGGTGCTCTGGGAGCAGGACGCCAGGACTGAAAGTTTAGAAATGGCGGTCCTGTGGAGTCCGGGCGAGGTGCGTTTTGCGTCTTTGGGACAGGCGCGATGGATGTCGCCCAATTGCGCGTCTCGATCGGAATGGTAGGCGACAGAGCCTGAAACTGCGCCGTAGCGTCTTCACCACGTCGCGGCGACAACGCGACTTCATAGGTCAGAGCGGTGAAGGCAGAACCGTGGCTCTGCTCAAGCGGTGTGGTAATGGGCTCACCCGCCTGCATCGTAATGCAGGCCAGCAACAGCACCGCCCAGAGACGTACCAGAATCAGTGACGGCAAACGAGCAAGCATTGCCTGCCTCTATGGCGACCAGCCTGAATCCGCAATGAAGCGATCAGCGCTTCTCGAAACGGGCCAGGCCGGCGGCGAGAGTGTTCCGGCCGACCGCCAGCCTGTCGCCCGACCAGTCGGCGACGAAAGTGCTCGAACGATCGACCCCGGGAGCGAAGCGTGCGTCGTTCTCCTCGATCTCGAGACCGGTGGAAGTGTGCAGTTTATCCTCTGCCGCGATCGCGATGAAGGCTGAGTAATTTTCCTTATCGCGGCCCTGGACGAACCAGTTACCGGCGATCCGTCCCGTGGAACCGGCGGGCAAGTCGATCATGTAGTTGGTTGCCTTGCCGCCGGTATCGTCGAAGCTGGAACTGAGTATGGCGACGCGCGCCGAGCGGGTCTTTATATAGTGTCCGCCGCGCCCGGACTCGAAGCGGCTGCGGGTCACGGTAAGCGCGCCGTAGTCGCCGATGTAGAGAGAGTGGGCGCAGCCGCCCGCTCCTTCGCATGTGCCGAGGCGAGTAAAGGTCGATTTATCGATGGTGATCGTTCCGGCAGGATCGTCGGCCGAAAGGATACCCTGTTCGCTGTCGCGAAACCATGCCTGGCTAACGGTGAGGTTGCCATGCTCCAGGCGGATGCCGGCGCCATTCATGTCGGGAACCCGGATTCCGGCGAAGACCAGTCCCTCTATCCGTGCGGTGCGGCCGCGCAACACGAGCGCCGCCTTACCTTCGCAGGCGACGCCTTCGAGAATCGACTGTCCCGGCGTCTCGGCGACATAGGCGATGTCGCCGCTCTCCTGCACTGCGCAGTCTGCGAACCTTGCCGATCCGAAGCGGATGGTGCCGGTGCCATTGCCGATCGCGTTGACCGCATCCTGCAGCCGCAAGAAAGTCCGGCCGCTTTCGACCACGGTATAAGGTGTATTACGCTGCGATTGTGCGCTGGCGGGAAGAGCGGCCAGTAGAACCATGGCGATAGCGAGACGGAGCGGAGTTTTCATGGGAGGGGCATATCCTGTCCCGGTTAACAGCCGGCAAAGGCTCTTGAAAGCCGTCGCAGTGTACCTAGATTGAAAGAGCGGGCCGGGCCCCTCTGACGTGACATGCCTTATGATGGTATGTCCCGTGATGTCGGACCGCATCGGATGACGCCGATGCATGGGCCGGGCACCATTCCCCCCTTCGTGCAAGGCCTGGCATTGGCGCATCCGATCGACCTTCGTTCGATAGGGAGCTTTTTAATGTCCGATTCCACATTTCGCCTGCTTGAGCGCCATCAGAAGCTCGATGAACAGCTTCAGCGCGCTGCGACGGTACGCTTCGTGGATCCTTTCGAGATCGCGAGGCTCAAGAAGTTGAAGCTCGTCATTCGAGACAGGCTGGCACGTATCGCGCGAATGCCTGCCACAAAGCATTGAAGTGCGGGTGCTGCTTCATACTATCGGGGGCCGACAGGGGCCTGCGGATGGCATCAGGGAAAAGGAGCTTTAGCTTCGCGTGCCCAGATCGCCTTTGCCGATGGTGCCGCTTGCCATTTCGAGCATGCGGTCGAGGCTCTTTTTCGCAGCAAGGCGCAGGTTTTCCTCGATCTCGATGCGTGGGCTGAGGTCCCGCAGGGCGAGGTAGAGCTTCTCCATGGTGTTGAGTGCCATGTAGGGGCAGATGTTGCAGTTGCAGTTGCCGTCCGCGCCTGGCGCCCCGATGAAGGTCTTGCCCGGCAGTGCCTTTTCCATTTGGTGAATGATGTGCGGCTCCGTGGCCACGATCAGCGTGTCGCCTTCCATCGTCTTCGCATATTGTAGAATACCGCTGGTCGAGCCGACATAATGGGCATGGTCGATGATGTGTGGTGGGCATTCAGGGTGCGCGGCGATTGGCGCGTCGGGATGCAGGCCCTTGAGCTTGAGCAACTCCCTTTCGCTGAATGCTTCATGGACGATGCAGACGCCCGGCCACAACAGCATGTCGCGGCCGAACTTGCGGTTCAGATAGCCGCCGAGATGTCGGTCGGGACCGAAGATGATCTTCTGGTCAGCGGGGATTTGCGAGATGATCGTTTCTGCGCTCGACGAGGTGACGATGACGTCTGAGAGCGCCTTCACTTCGGTCGAACAGTTGATATAGGTCAGCGCGATGTGATCGGGATGCGCCTCGCGGAAGGCCTTGAACTTCTCGGGCGGACAGGAATCCTCAAGACTGCAGCCGGCATCGAGATCAGGCAGTACGACGATCTTTTCAGGGCTCAGGATCTTGGCTGTGTCAGCCATGAATTTTACGCCGCAGAAGGCGATGACCTCGGCGTCGGTGGCGGCCGCCTTGCGGCTCAACTCCAGGCTGTCGCCCACGAAATCCGCCAGATCCTGAATTTCCGGCTTCTGGTAGTAATGGGCGAGGATCACCGCCTTGCGCTCCTTGCGCAGGCGATCGACCTCGGCTCGCAGGTCGAGGCCAGAAAGGTTGTTGGTCAAGACGGTCATCTGCGGCGCTTTCCCCTGAAGTTTTGCCGCCCAGATAGGGACTGAGGCCTCTCATCCCAAGGAGAAAATGCGCAGCTTTAAACCGGCGAGATCCGGCCCGCCCAATCGACGAAAAGCGGTGTGGTCGCAAGCCACGTGATCAGTAGATGCGTCGCCACCACTGTTCCTGCACCCCATAGCAGAGCCGGATGGATACGCCCCAGCGACTTGCGATCATTGACCATTGCGATGGCGAGCACGCCCACTTGCAGCACCATGGCGATCATTTCCCCTGTCTGGGCGCCGATCAGCGGCATGGGTAGCAAACGACCGAAAGCGGGTTCCAGCAACATTACTGTTGCCGACAGCATCAGGCGCTGGTGCCAGTCCGTTCGCCGTCGGTGCAGGATCGCGGCGAGTATCAGCGCGCCGAAAGCCACCACGCTGATTTGCGTCAACGCCAGGAAATAGGGCGGTGTGAAGAACGGCGGCTGGCGGCCCAATTCGATGGCTTTGATGCCTACGAAGCTGCCTAGCGCCACCATGGCGAGCGCCAGAACGGCTCCAGTCCAGCCGAGCTTGCGATGCAGCGCCAGCGAGTTGCGCTCGGCTAGGATGTTCTGGGTGATGAACAGAGCCAGCCAGGACAGGAATACCAAGGCGTGCACATGGACCCAGATCGGCGCCGCACCGAAATCGACGAAACCGCGAGCCGAGAATTGTCCAAAGGCGAATATGATGAAGATTGAAATGCCGACGGCCATGCGCCGGTAAAAGCCACGGTCGCTTTCCAGACCGGTAGGCGCAATGGTCGCCATGATTTACCCCTCCAGTTCCCCAAGCTGGAAATACCGCGCAAGGCAAGGAGCGTAAAGAGAAGGCTCTCTGTCAGCGAAGCGCCGGTTCGTCTGACCTAAGAGCGGAAAGAATCAGGCTGCCTTCCGCCATGTTTCGCCTGTCCGCGCGACCGCGCCACGCCGTTCAAGATCGATCAGGTGCGCAAGCACGGAACGGCCAGCGGCTCCCCATAGCCGTTCGTCAACACCCTTGTACATGCGCGGTACCATTGCAGAGACCGCCCGCGGACCTTCGCCCAGTAGGCGTAGTATCTGGTTTTCCCGCTGGCGGCGATGGCCAATCATGCCGCGTACGAACTGGCGGGTTTTGGTTACGGCGGGGCCATGAGCCGGATAATAGATGCGATCCTCACGATCATGGAGCCGTTGCAGGCTGGCCATGTAATCGGTCATGTCGCCATCCGGTGGCGAGACCACGCTAGTCGACCAGCCCATCACGTGATCGCCTGTGAACAACGCCCCGGTTTCCTCCAGAGCAAAGCACAGGTGGTTTGAGGTGTGGCCCGGCGTCGCGATCGCCGTCAGAGTCCAATCTTGCCCCGATATACTTTCTCCGTCGGCAAGCACTTGGTCAGGGGAATAGTCGGGATCGAAGGCGGCATCGGCACGCGGACCATCATCGGCCATAGTTAGCGGCGCGCAGCCGATGATCGACGCTCCGGTCTGTCTGGCAAGCGATGCGGCAGCGGGTGAATGGTCGCGATGCGTGTGCGTGCAGCATATCGCCGTGATGCGGGCGTCACCGACGGCGTCGAGGATGGCGGCGATATGTTCGGGTTCGTCCGGCCCTGGATCGATTATCGCGATTTCGCTGCCCGCGCCGATGAGATAGGTTTGCGTTCCGGTGAACGTGAATGCCGAAGGATTGGTGGCAAGAACACGACGGACCAGTGGTTCTATTTGATCGGAGGTACCGACCGGCCAGGGCTTTGGCGGGAATTCCATCCTGGCGATATGGGGCGGAGACGGAGACTTGTCGAGCATCTCTCGACTTCGGCGTCCGCGCCCGGCAGAACAAGGGGGAGAGGCGCACGATGAAGCCGATCGATCAACTTGTCCTTGTTCTTGACGCGGGCACCACTTCCACCCGAGCGATGGCTTTCGATCGGTCGGGAACAATGGTCGCTGTCGCGCAGCGCGATTTGGTGCAGTACTACCCGAGACCCGGTTGGGTGGAGCACGATGCCACCGAGATATGGGAAGCTACTCTGGCGATGGCACGCGCGGTCGTGACCCAATGCGGCGGAGCGTCCCGCTTCGCCTGTATCGGCATCACCAATCAACGTGAAACCGTGGTGGCTTGGGACAGAACCAGCGGCGAGCCGCTGTATCGCGCGCTCGTATGGCAGGATAGGCGTACTGCCGATGCCTGTACGGCGCTGCGGTCAGCGGGGTACGAGGAAGTCGTGCAGCAGACGACGGGTCTGGTGCTCGATCCGTACTTTTCGGCCACGAAGATGCGCTGGCTGTTCGATAATGTGCCCGAAGTCCGGGCGGCCGCCGGCGCAGGGCGACTGTGTTTCGGCACGGTGGAAAGCTGGCTGGCGTTTAAGCTGACCGGCGGCGCGTATTTGACCGATGCAGCCAACGCCAGTCGCACCAGCTTGATGCGGTTGGGCGGCATGGATTGGGACGACGGCCTCTGCTCGCTTTTCGGGGTTCCTTCGTCCACACTCCCGGAGATCGTAGACAATGCCGGTGATTTCGGTGTCAGTGCACCCGCTCACTTCGGCGCGCCGATTCCGCTCACTGGCATGATTGGCGATCAGCAATCCGCCACGATCGGTCAGGGCTGTTTGGCGTACGGCGATACCAAGGCGACTTATGGCACCGGTGCCTTCGTGTTAGCCAATATGGGCGAAAATCTGCCGTGTTCGCGCCACCGCCTGCTGGGAACCGTATTGTGCCAGATGAGCAAGCAGCGCATATATGCACTGGAGGGATCGGTCTTCGTCGCCGGTAGCCTTGTGCAATGGTTGCGCGACGGACTGGGGTTGATTGGTGCCTCGGCGGAAACTGAAGTCATCGCCCGCTCGGTTCCCGACAGCGGCGAAGTGGTAATCGTACCAGCCCTTTCAGGTCTTGGCGCGCCGCACTGGCGGCCCGATGCGCGTGCGGCGATTACCGGCATGAGCTTCGCTACGACGCGTGCTCATATCGTGCGCGCCGCGCTGGAGGCGATCGCTTGCCAGACACGGGATTTGGCTGAAGCATTCGCAGCTGATGGAGTGGTTTGGCGCTCCCTGCGCATAGATGGAGGCATGAGCGCGAATAACTGGATTGCGCAGGACCTGGCCGACATCCTGGATTTGAAAGTCGAGCGTCCCGCCTTCGTTGAAACTACGGCGCTGGGCGCAGCAATGCTGGCTGGCGTAGGTGCGAGCCTGTTTTCGTCGCTGGAAGAGGCCGCACGCGCGATGCGTGGCAAGGTGCGCCGATTTCGGTCTCAAATGGACAAGGACAAACGTGCGGCGCGTCTGGCCTTGTGGGACAAGGCGATCGCGGATCTATAAGCTCGCGTGTCCCTATTGCCCCACTGCTTGTCCGAGCCTTTCACGAAGGCGTTGAACTGCGCTCGGTGCATGCGGGTCGCGTTGACGCCAGCTCGCATCCAATCGTAGAAGCCTGGCATAGAAACGCTCTGTCGTGGCTATCAGGTCGCGTATTTCCGATGAAAGCAGAACAAGTCTTTCCGGTTCTCCCGCTGCAACGTCATTCGCCAGGCGACCATGACGACGCAGTTGGAATTCGGACAACTCACCCATGAAGAAAGCGCGATGGTTAAGCAGCCATGCCATTGCGTGCATCATCCGCGTCGTTGTCCGCAGCGCTTCGCACGACAATGCGATGCGCGTCAGGTCTTCATCCTGTCCGGCGGCGTCGCTTCTCCCGGACAGTGCGAAAGCGCCGCGCACCTCATCCGAAAGGACTAGCGCCTCGCAATATAGACTGTCGATGATACGCGGATTTATGGTCGCCGGCTGAGACATGATGCTTTCGAATAAGCGCTGGAGCGGCCACCCCGCAACCGGCAAGGCCAAGCTTTGCACAGTTGAAATCGGGTCAAATCGGGACGACTGTGTGAAGCCGGAACACGGATCGATCCTGCTCGCCGGTTCAGGCAATAATATCCGGTATCAGGTAGTCCTCGACCAGTGTGATCTGGTCCTTGAGCTTCAGCTTGCGTTTCTTCAGGCGGGCGATCTGCAACTGATCGACGGATCCGGCCAATGTCAAAGCGTCGATTGCCGCATCGAGATCGCGATGCTCGATCTTCAGCACCTCCAGGCGCTTACGCAATTCATCCTCGCTCACGCAGCGGTCCTCAACACATATTCATCCCTTGCGCGCTCTTGCGCTTCTGTATGCCGCTGCACAAGGCCCTCCGGCTTGGCGCACCTCTGCCGCGTTTCGGCGAAAGGCACGTTTTAGCCCCTTCGCAAGATAGGCCGAATATGATTGCATGACAATTGCGCCGCTCTCTTCGAGCCGAGTCGGCATTGAGGTGGATCGGCCATTTGAGGAGGACCATCTATGGACACGTCGCATGTCAGCGCTTTGCAGCTTAAGCACGCCGGTCTCGAGCGGCAGCTTCAGCAGGAAATGAGCCGACCTGTACCTGACAATTCCGTTCTCCAGAGTCTTAAGAAGCGCAAGTTGCGCATCAAGGAGGAACTCTCCCAAATTTGACTCGAAAACGCGGCGGGCGGCTGATGCCGCGTTTCCAAAGTCGGGCCTTTCGGCTAGGCCATGGGAATGACC
>DASWWL010000114.1:0-15348 GCA_036400975.1 Novosphingobium sp.
GCAGCGAGCCCGTCCCGCCAGCGCCCCGCACCTCAGGGTCGTGCCGGACAGCCATGCGTGATGCTGCCGGCCGTTCGCATAACAACTCACACGCATCCACGCCCGTACTGCCGGGCACATACCACTAGCGCCGGCCGCACAACCCGTTCGCTGCTCTCTACCTCCAGGCGCACACCCGGCCTCGCCAGCGGGCGATCAGACGTGCCTGCATTCTGTAGGCATCGTTTCAACCGATCCGCACGGACTTCAGGTGTCGTCCTCAATCGGTACGATCACGCTTTGCCGGTGCGTCAGCGAAAGCACCTGCCGCACACCGTCAGGCAGCAAATCCGGAGGAAGGTATGTAACGGAAATATCTATCTTCTTTGCATTGGCGACGCTGGTGCCTTCCTCGCTTACCAGAACGTCCAGATTGTCCCGCCGCAAATTGTACTTTGCCCCGCCGGCAATCGCCATCGCCACGTCCTTGATCTGCTCGGCGCTGATCTTGTTGGACTTCTGATATTCGACGACCGTGTATCGGCTGATGTCCCCAGCCACGTTGCGAATGGCATTGTAGTTCTGCATCTGGACGCCCACCGAAAGCACGCCGAACAGCAGGGTCGTGACCAGCGGGGCAAGCAACGCGAACTCCACGGCAGCGGCGCCGTCACGCGCGCCAGCCAGGCGACGCAGGCACGTCATGATATCTGCACCGTACGGGAGATATTGTATTCCATGGTCTTCGAAATACCGAAATTCCGCCACATCGGCACATATGTGTCCGCCAGCGTCACGTTGATATAGCTCGAGACCACGGCCCCCTCGTTACAAGTCGCGGGGTCGCTAACGAGAGTGGACGCATCATCGCAACGATAACGCTTTTCCACTTCGACGTTCTTCTCGGACAGCGAAAGCGATTCTGCCAGGATGGAGCGGATTTCAGTGGTACTCGTCGTGGAACCGGCGCCGGCGGCCAATATGATCGCCTCGGCCTGCGAGATGCCGTTCTGCAATTCCTGCTGGCGCGATACCATTCTGCTGACATCGAAGCTGCCCAGCGCCAACAGCGCAAGCACCGGCACGACAATGGCGGTTTCGACGGCCACGGCGCCATCGACGTTCCGCCAGAGTTCAGGCCAACGACGACGGATGAAATCCAGTCTCATCCGACCAGCCTTACCTTCGCAGTGGAATTGCCGGCCGAGTTGGTATCAACGGTCGGACAGAGCGTTTCCAGATGCGCGTTGCCGGCGATGCGGATCTTGTGCGCGGTGATCTGCAGGCACTGGCTGGCCACATTGGCGGTCCCGAGAACCTTCAACTCGCCGGAAGGAAGATAGATCGTTCCTTCGACCAGCGAGTTGGAGTTGCCGGTAAGGGTATGCGTCTGCTGCGGATTGCTGTTCCTGTCCTCGAATACCAGAATACTGGCATAGCGGTCGGCATTGTTCTGATAGGCTGTACCGAGGAAGTCGCCGGCCTGCATGGGGGTAAGGGAAATGCTGTTGCCATTGCCCTCGCCGCCGAACTTGATCGTCGCGCCGTTCTTGAGCACGAACATGACGTTCGTTCCCGTCACGTTGTAGTTTGCCGACAAGTCGAGAACGCCGCCATCGATCACATAGATGCCCGGCTGGAAGACTGTCGTGCATTTGACGGTGACACCGCCGGTGTAGGTTCCCGCGCTCAAGGTGGCGAGATTGGTCTTGTTCTTGCCCGTGCCCGACGATTTGCAGGAATAGTTTCGCGGAGTCGCATTGGTTGGCGGCGCAAGGTCTGCAAAGACATCCTTCAATCCGTGCACGTTCTCCGCGACGGCATCCTGGTTTTCCTCGGGAACGTCGGCGGTGCCGCAAGTGGCGATCGAATCCGCCTTCACGACGGCGGAACCGTCGATTTCCACGGCCCCTTCGTCGCAGGACAATGCGGCTATACCGCATTCGGCGTTCACCGTGGCATTGCCGCCGATGTCAACGCCGGTGCCGGTTTCCGAAGTGGCGATCAGGCATGCCTGGTAGTTCTTGCCTTCCGCGAAGCTCGCCTGGGCCCGTACTCTAACGGTCACTCCGGAATCCGTCAGGAAACTGCTGAAAGGCAAGCTTTTCGTAGCGCTGGCGGCCACGATGACGCTATTGTTGTCGCCGTCGCCGAAATCCGCGAGGCTGATATCCGGCTCGCTGGCAAATTTCTTCGTGATCCTGAGGTTCGCGGCAAACTCTTGACGCGCGCGGGTGCGATACTTCGTCTCGGAAGCGGGATTGGTCAGCGCCCAGGCTCCGCCGATTGCCGCCTGATCCACCGAATGCTGCAGTTCGCGCTTCCACGCGTACCACTGCGCGGTATCGACCGCCATGCCGGCACCGCCGATGAGGACCGGCATGGCGAAGGCCGTTATCATCATCGTGTTTCCGCCACGATCCCTCCCGAGATCGCGCAAAAACCTGAAGAACCGTTGCATGCCCCACACCCCACAAAACGCAATATGCAACCATTGCGCCTTATGATTTCGTTACATACAACGACTCAAGTTAACGTGATTTAACATACATCTTCACATCCATCAAAATTCCAGAAAATACTGTAAAATATAATTTTTGCCGCTGCTTATGCCGTGCGAATCATCGGCATCGCACCACCCGCGCTACGGGAATCGACCGTTCCGCCGCGCCAATGATCCGGCAGATCAGCATGCCACGCCGGCGGCCAAGCGTATCGATACGGTTGGGAAGGCCGGCGGGAACGTCCGAACCGATCGCCACGCGGATACGGCCATCGGCATCGGACCGGGCATTGCGATCATGCACGCCATCGCTCTGCAGCCATTCGAGCCAATGGTTATAGGCATGGAGCGACCAGTACCCAGGCAACTCGGCGGGCATCGCGACTTCGAGATACTCCCCATCGGCAAGGTCGTAATAGCCGAGATAATAATGCGTATCGCGGTCGCCCTGCACTTCGGCGGCAAGCTCGGGCGGCGGATCGTCCAGCCGGTTGGGCTTCGCACTCGTCACCCGTGTCCAGACGAGGAATTGGCGGATCACGCCCAGGACATTGCCCGCCGCCCGCTGCAAGGCCCCTTGCGGCGTGCCCGTGACCAGCGCCAGCCCGCGCTGCGGAGAGCCGCCCTCCAGCATCAGCCGTGCCGGCTGCTCACCGGAGGCACGGTGCAGCGTACGCATCAGCAGGATGCGCGCCTCTGGCGGGACTGCCATTTCCTCCCTTCCCGAAGCATCCGGCGCGAGATCGAGAGTAAAGCCACCCTCGGCGTCACAGTTATCTGCATCGAAAGCCCTGTAACCGACTTCCAGGGTCTCACCTCGGGCGCCGATCGCATAGAGCCCTACGCCTACCCGTTCCGAGCCATTGAGCCGTCCGGTCAACCGGTAGCGCACGGTCGGGTCGATGCCGCTGTGCTGCATGATGTAGTCCGGGTTCGGGCCGCCGTAACACGGCAAGGCGCGGCCGAGTCCGCCATCCGCGAACAGATGGCCAAGAACGTTGGCGCCCAGCGAGACCGCGACCACGCGGGCGACATAGGCCTCCCCTTCCGCAGCCGTAGCAGCATCGGGGGCGAGCGCAGCGACTTCGGCGCGCGCGATCTCGATGGTTTCCGCCAGTTTCGTCCAGCTTTCGGACAGGTCGGTTCCGCTCGGCTCCATCTGACGCTCCTTCTCTACAGGGCATGATGACATGCCGAACCTCAAGGTCCAGCCGCCGGAGCGATCTTAGTCTTTGGTTTACCATGTTCCTTTATCGCCTGTGCCATCCCGCGCCATGCGCCGGTTCGAAGGGCGAACACTACATGATACCCAAGACCTTCCACTTCATCTGGGTCGGCGACGAAAGCAAGCGGCCGGACAACTGCATCCAGACCTGGCGCGACAACCATCCCGACTGGGAGTTCCGCATCTGGGGCAATGCCGAGCTTGACGGGCTCGACTGGGTCAATCGCAAGCATATCGACGCGATGCGCCAGCGCGAACTCAACGGCGTGGCCGATATGATGCGTTGGGAGATCCTCCACGCCCATGGCGGCATCGTGTTCGATGCCGACAGCGTCTGCGCTCGCCCGCTCGACGATGAGATGCTCGACTGCGAAGCCTTCTCCTGCTGGGAGAACGAGATCGTCCGCCCCGGCCTGATCGCCGCCGGCTATTTCGGCTGCGAAGCGGGCAATCCGTTCGTCGCGCAGATCGTCTCCGAAATTGCCGCCGCGCCGAGCGTGGTCGACGAGATGGCGTGGAAGACGGTCGGCCCGCAGCGCCTGACCGACTGCTACCGCAAGTTCGGCTATTCGCGCCTGCGCATCTTCCCCAGCCATTATTTCATCCCCCGTCACTTCACCGGCCAGACTTATGACGGCAACGGCCCGGTCTATGCGCACCAGCTCTGGGGCAGCACGCTCGACAGCTACGACCAGATCCACACGGCGAAGATCGAGGTGAAGGGACGCTCCACCCCGGCATCGCAGCCTGAAGCGCCCGCCGCCCCGATCGCCCAGCCGGCGCCAACGAACGGCGGACGTTCCGCGCTGGAGGCGATCCACGACCCCTATTTCGTCCAGCGCGTGCCCGTGGGGACCGAGCTGATGGAACTCGGCCGCCTGGACGTGCTCGGCTCGCTCTGCGCGGGCAAGCGCGTGCTGCACGTCGGCTGCGCCGACTGGCCGATCACCGATCCCCGCACTTCGCTGCATGTCGCGCTGGAGCAATACTGCGCCGTGCTAGATGGCTGCGACCCGCATGTCGAAGCACTGGAACAGCTTCGCCCGCATGTGCGTGGCCGTCTGTTCTCCGACCTGTCGGAAGCGACCGATGCCTATGATCTCGTGCTAGTGCCCGAAGTCATGGAGCATGTGCCCGACGTCGCCGGCTTCCTCGCACAGCTCGAAGCGGTGGACGCAAGCTGCTACCTGATCTCGGTGCCCGACGCCTTCCAGTGCCGCCAGCGTCACTTCGATTACATCGCCGAATCCGAAACTTTCGTGGAAGTCGTCCATCCCGATCACAACGTCTGGTACACGCCTTACACTTTCGCCAACACCATCCGGAAATACAGCGGCCTCACGGTCGAGCGGATGTGGTTCTTCAACCGCATCTCGATCCTGGCGCTGCTTTCCAAAGCCTCGCTGGCGATGGCCGCCTGAAGACTCTGCGCGTGAGCTTCGCGAACTTCGCGAAGCTCACGCGTGTGGCACATGGCGGGTGAGTTTGCGCGATTCGCAAAAGCGAATATTTATTATTATAAATCAATATATTATGAAATAACCTCGCAAACCGGAACTTCACAGGCCGTTCGCGTGTAGGAAAGAGCGTTTGTGAGGATGTGGAGCGTCGCGCCGCCCCGTCACCCGATCGTGATATCGGCCGGGGCCAGCCCCTCCACGCAGCGGCCATGCGCCGCTTCGAAGCCCGCCTCGATCATCCGCGCATAGCCGGCCGTATCGAACAGCGGATGCGTCGCGCGGTTCGCGGCGAGCCGCGTCCGTACTTCGGCGAGCCGCGCGGGATCGCCGGCCAGCGAGAGGATCAGCGCCTCGTAAGCGGCCTCGGTTTCCGTCACCAGATCCGCCAGGCCAACGGCTTCCAGCACGCTCGCCGCGACACGCGCCGCGAACTGCCGGCCCGCAAGCGTCACAACCGGCACCCCGGCCCACAGGGCGTCGCTGGCGGTGGTATGCGCATTGACGTTGAAGGTATCGAGAAACAGGTCGGCATGGCGAATGCGCGCGAGGTGCCGCGCCTGCGACAGGTTCGCTGCGAAGATCAGCCTCTCGGGCGCGATCCCGCGCGCTTCGGCCTCGGCTCGCAAGTTCTCTTCGGCCCAGCGGTTCGAGCCGAGCAGCCAGAGCACGCTGCCTTCCACCTGGCCGAGCACGCGCATCCAGATGTCGAATTCGCGCGGGGTTATCTTGTAGGTCTGGTTGAAGCAGCAGAAGACGAAGCCCGTCTCGGGCAAACCGCACTCGGCCCGGCCCGGCCCGTCCGCCGCGATTTCGCGCGCATCGTCGTTGGGCTGATAGCTGACGGGCAGCAGCAGCAGGTTCTCGCTGTAACCGCTCCGCTCCGCCGCCGGGATCACCGTACGATCGGCGATGATGTAGTCGATGAAGTCCACGCCCGAAGTGCCGGGATAGCCGAGATAGGCGATCTGCACCGGCGCCAGGCGATGCGCGAAAAGGCGCGTGCGGCCGTTCTGGGTATAGCCCTTGAGGTCCACCGCGATATCGATGCCATGACCGCGCGCGAGATCCACGACCGCCGCGTCAGGCAGGGCGCCGATCTCGTGGAAACCTTCGACATGGCGGAGAAGCTGATCGCGCATCGCGCCATCGAGCGCCGGGCCATAGCTGTAGGCATGGATGGCGAAGCGGCCGCGGTCATGCTCGCGCAGCAGGCCGGCCATCAGATAGAGCGTGGCGTGATCGTGGAAGTCGGCGGAGAAATAGCCGATGCGGATGCGGCCGTCACCGGCCGGAGCGTTCGCGGGCAGGCGCGGCGCCACTTGCGCGAAAGTCTTTTCCGCCCATGCGCGCGAGCGGCGCAGCTGCCGCGCGGGATCGTCCTCGAAGGTCAACGCGGTGAACGGCGAGCAGGCGACATCGGCGGCTTCATCGAGCTGCCGCCACGTTTCGAAGGCAGACCAGTCGCAGACATGCGCCTGATAATAGAGGCGATGCGTCAGCGCGCCAGCGTGGCCGGGGTCGGCCTTCAGCGCATCGTCGAACGCGGCGATGGCCTCGTCGAGCCGGCCATCGGCGGCCAGCGCCTTGCCCTGTTCGGCCGATGCGTCGGCATAGTCAGGACGGGCTTCCTTCGCGCGGCGATAAGCGAGATCGGCATCGGCCATGCGGCCCTGCCGCTTGAACATGTTGCCAAGGTTGTACAGCGCCTCGGCGTAAGCCGGCTGGATGGCCAGCGCCTTTTCGTAAGCCGCGACTGCCCCGGCCTGATCGCCGCTGTCGGCCAGCACGTTGCCCATGTTGTTATGCGCGGCCGCATGGTCCGGCCTGATCTTCAGCGCCGCCGCATAGGCCCTGCGCGCATCCTGCGCGCGGCCCAGCGCTTCCAGCACGAGGCCCATGTTGTTGAATGCATCCGCGTAGTCCGGCTTGATCGCGACCGCCTTGCCATAGGCTTCGAGCGCCTCGACGAGCTGGCCGCACTGCTTCAGCGAATTGCCCAGGTTGTTGCGGGCGATGGCATGGTCCGGGTCGCCGGCGATAGCCTCGCGGTAGAACGCCAGCGCCTCGCCGTGCCGTCCCTGTTCGGCGATGGCCATGCCCAGATTGTTGCAAATGGGAGGCAGGCGGAAGCCGCCCTCATGCGCGCGGCGCAGCGCCGTTTCCGCTTCCACCACGCGCCCCGAGCGCAGCAACGCCGCACCGAGGACATTGTGGCAGAACACCGAACGCGGGTGCGCGGCGAGCAGCGCCTCGGCCTGCGCGGCGGCTTCGCCGAGGCGGTCCTGCTGATAAGCCTGGGTCAGCCGGTCGAGCGCCTCCTGCGACGGTGCATCCTGCTGCATCAGCGCCAGCGCGCGGTTTCGGAAAAGCTGGTCGAGCCCCTTGCGGGCGCGGGCATTGCCGGGAAACTTCGCGAGCACGGCCCCGTAAAGCCGCTCCGCCTCGGCAAAATCACCGCGCTTTTCCGCGCCCCGCGCCTTGATCATCGAGGCTTCGACACCACTCGTCATATGGCTTCATCCCGGCATGCTGTTCGCCCCGTCCTAAACCGGGCGTTAATCATGCTGAGTAACCGGGATGATAGGTGTTAATACCTATATCCTTTTCGCTGTTGACCGAACCGTCGCGCGACTTTCCAACCTGGACCGCGTGGGTAAATTCCGGCGGAGGTGATCGAGACAGTTGTTCTGGAGAATCAACTTAAAGCGGTCTTTCTGGACCCGACGACTTTTCCGCCGTTCAGTCCCGCGGTCAGAGTTCCCGATAGCGGACACTGGCACGAGCGATTAAAGAGATCGCTATGCCACCCGCGAAGCCGCCTACTCCGCCACAGAAGCCTTGTCACCTCGCTCCGGAGCTAAGCCAATTTATCCGGGATACAGCCTGCCAAATTTTCGGTGACGATGTTGTGGTGCGAAATTTCGGCACCGATCCTAACTCGCTTCGCATTCACGTCGAAACCACGGACAGTGATCGGCTGGTCGCTGATTTTCTCGGCGTCCTTTTGACCCGCATTGACCACATACCCAGCGTCTCGCTGACGGAACGGGGGACCAAGGCTCGGGGTAACGCCAAGATCGCTTACCGACAGGGCGAAATTCTCTGAGGCCGCATGCGACGACAAAGTCGCCGTTCAACGCCCATCACGAGCGCCCTGAAAACCGACCTTCGTTGAGTTGGGTTTGAATATCTTCTTGAGGAGTTGGGAACTTGCCGTAGTAGACAATCATCATCTGGAGATAGTCCGGGACTGCTTGCTGGCACGGGGTGGGTCTTGTGGCAGGCCGGGCGACTATCATCGGCACCACGAGCGGAAGCGTCCGCTTGCGCCGCATGATACCTGAGTGATCGTGTCGGTATTCGCGTCCTGCGGCACCCGAGGCTTGCACAACCCCACAGTGGGCGGGGAGATTAGCCGAACACGCGCTTTAGGCCGGTTGAGCTAAGTTGCACGGCGTTGAGAGCCGCTACGGCCGCTACCCAGCCAACGACCACGACTGTGCTTAGGATTATTGTGGAAGGGACGCTGAGGTAAAGCGATTGAGGGTTCAGCCCGCTCCACTTGGTGATCGCTATGCCGCCCCCGAGGAGCGCGGCGAGGAGCGTGAGGTAGATTGCACCCAAGGTCAAGAAGGCGCCCTGGGACGGTCTGGTGGCTGCCCAACTCATGCGCAGTGCATCCCCGACGGTCAGCTCGTCACGAATCAGCAGCGGCGTCACCACGAACCATCGCGATAGAAGAATGAGGCCAGGCACCACGAACAGCAGCAACCCCGGGAAGATGAGGATTCCAGATGCGAGGCTCGCACTGAAGAGGCAACGTGCGCGTGCGAGTACTTTGGAGACATCTCGGATGTCCAACAACTGAGCGGTCACCCCTGCTTGGATCATAACCTGTACAAAGAAGCCAGCAACCAAGAAGCTCGTCCCGCTGACTAGGCTGCTCGTGAAGTTCAGCACGGAAAGAGCAGCAATTCCGCCGAGCACGGCGTTTTGATTGGCCTGCAGTAGTTCGAGTGCTTGGTTCCAGACGTCATTCAACGAGATTGCCCTAAATTCCATGACCTTCACCTCCGGCCACAATGGCTACGGACGACGGGCTAACGTCTGGTGAAGGCGCCGACGAAAAATCCCTGAAACCAGACTGTCCGGACCCCCGACTTATCTACCTTTGCAACTTTTAGATCAGCCTGCCGAAAGCGGAAAATCGTTCAAAGCTGAATGCCCGCGCGCCCTAAGCGTCCTGCGTGACGGCATCCACGCCCAGCGCGGGCACGCCGATCGAGCGACGGCCGCCGAAGTCGGTGCGCACGACGATCAGGCCCGACTTCTCGAAATGGTCGAGCAGGCGGCGGATGCGTCCCGCCGAGCTGGTGCCATAGACCCGCGCCAGATCGGCGTCGTCGGGACAAGGCCCGCCCTCCTGCGCCGCGCGGGCGATAAGCAGGAAGGGCGCGAGCACATCCTCCGCCAGCCCCCGGCTGATCCGCAGCAGTTCCGCCCAGCGCGCCTCTTCGGGATCTGAGATGCCGGCAAGCGCCATGGCGAAACGGCGGCGGAACCAGGTCAGGTCGATGCCGCCGATCGGCACGCGCCGCATGCGGCAGCGGACCGAGAAGTCCTGGAACAGCACCGATGGCTGCTGATAAGTGCAGCCTTCTTCCTCGACCATGTCGGCAAGGATTTCGGCGATCATAGCATCGGTCACGCTGAAACCGGGGAGCGAAGGCTCCTCCTCCGTCTCGGTCGCCTCGACCGCCTCGATCCGTTCGATCAGTTCTTCGGCGTCGCGCACCATGGGCGGCGGCGGGACGACGAAGGGCCGCTCGTCTCCGCTCGGCCGCGACAGCAGCAGTTCCTGTATCTCCTCGGCGGAAGCCACCGGGGGCGGGGCGATTGCATGCGAGACCGCGCGCGATCCGGTCTGCACGCCGCCGATCCGCGCCGCCACCGGCCGGCGGCTGATCGCCGGGCCAAGCCCCAGGAAGTGCCCGCGCTCAAGATCGCGGATCTGCTCCGCCTGCCGACGCTCCATGCCCAGCAGGTCGGCGGCGCGCAGCATGTCGATATCGAGGAAAGTGCGGCCCATCAGGAAGTTCGACGCTTCGGCCGCAACGTTCTTGGCCAGCTTGGCGAGGCGCTGCGTCGCGATCACCCCGGCAAGGCCGCGCTTGCGCCCCCGGCACATCAGGTTGGTCATCGCCGCCAGCGACAGCCGCCGCGCCTCGTCGCTGACTTCACCCGCCGCGACCGGCGCGAACATCTGCGCTTCGTCCACCACGACCAGCGCCGGAAACCATTCCTCGCGCGGGGCGTCGAACAGCGCGTTGAGGAAGGCCGCGGCGCATTTCATCTGGCCGTCGATCTCCAGCCCGTCGAGCGCCAGCACCACCGAGGCGCGATGCCGCCGGATGCGCGCGCCCAGCCGGGCGATCTGCTCCGCGTCGTAAGCCGCGCCATCGATGACGATATGGCCGTAAGCGTCCGCCAGGGTGACGAAATCGCCCTCCGGATCGATCACCACCTGCTGCACCAGCTTCGCGCTTTCTTCCAGCAGGCGGCGCAGAAGGTGCGATTTGCCCGATCCGCTGTTGCCCTGCACGAGCAGGCGCGAGGCCAGGAGTTCTTCCAGATCGATGGTGACCGGCGCCCCGGCCGGGCTGGTGCCTATGACGATGGAAGCGCTCACGCGCGCTCCTTAGAGGCCGCGCTCCGCCAGCGAAAGCGCCCGGCCGGGCTTTTCCAGAGTCGCGGGGCGGCTGTCGCGGAAGCGCCGGCATTTGCCGAACGACGGAATTCGGACTGCTTGAAACAGGCGTCACTTGACCGTCAGCAACCTGAAACTCAATTGTAATAGTGCTGGAACGTGGCTGTCATTGTCCGTCGCTAACGAATCGCCTCGAAAACACGCAAGGGGCAGGCAGTGACTAATCTCAATATCCATGGCTATACCGATGGCGACGTC
Source organism: Novosphingobium sp. (assembly GCA_036400975.1). GTDB lineage: Bacteria > Pseudomonadota > Alphaproteobacteria > Sphingomonadales > Sphingomonadaceae > Novosphingobium. The sequence goes on from DASWWL010000114.1 coordinate 11,133, forward strand.
GACACCAACCGTTCGACCGCGACTACGCTGAACGAGCTTGCGGCCGAACGATATTCGCGTCGTCAGACGCTGTTCGGCGGCTTGGGCGCAACCGCCATGGCCCTGCTCGGCACGACAATGTTGTCGGCCTGCAACAGCGACTTTGACACATCGCCCACCGTCAGCGCCGGTTCCAACGGCGCCTCCACCTCGGGACGCGTCGTCACCCTTGCCGGATCGGCCAGCGACAACGGCAGCGTCAGCGGCGTGGCATGGGTGCAGACGTCCGGTCCGTCAGTGGCGCTGACCGGCGCCAATACCACTACGGCGACGTTCCTGGCTCCCAGCGTCAGCGCGCCGACACCGCTGACGTTCACCTTCACCGCGACCGACAACAAGGGCAAGGTCGCGATTTCCGAAACGACGGTGACGATCAACCCCGCCATATTGGGCTTCACCGCGATCGCGAAAAACAAGAACGACATCGTCACCGTCCCCGAAGGTTACAAGGTGACCGTGATGACCCGCCTGGGCGACCCGCTGGCGGCTGGTGTGGCCGCTTACAGGAACGACGGCACCGACACCGATTTCGCCAACCGCATCGGCGACCATGGCGATGCGCTCGCATGGTTCGGAATCAGCGCCGCCGGCGCGCGCGACGACGCCAGCTCCACGCGCGGCCTCGTCGTTCAGAACCATGAGAACATCAACATCCAGTACCTGCATCCCGCCGGACCGACGAACGTCGCCACCGGTCTGCGTCCCGAAGCCGAGGCGCTGAAGGAAATCGAATGCCACGGGGTCAGTGTCAGCGAATTCGCCGACAGCGGCAACCGCACCTGGGCCTATGTCCAGAACAGTGCCTTCAACCACCGCGTCACGCCAAGCACACCGACGGTGTTCAACGGTCCGGCCAAGGGCTCGGATCTGCTTAAAACCGTGTTCTCGACCGACGGCACCCAGGGGCGGGGCACGATCAACAACTGCGCCAACGGCCGCACCGCCTGGGCGACGAACCTCACCTGCGAAGAAAACTGGGCCGGCTACTTCCGCCGCGACAACTCAGGCGGCGGCACCGACAACGGCGCGCGCACAGCGCGGGAGCTCACCGCACTGCGCCGCTATGGCGTGACAAGAACACCGGCAACTTCGCCTGGTCCTCGGTCGCTACCACGAACACGCTGTTCAAGCGCTGGGACGCACGCGCCACGGGCGCTTCTGCCACCGACGACTTCCGCAACGAGCCCAACCAGTTCGGCTGGGTCGTGGAGATCGATCCATACGACAGGAACGCTGCGCCGCGTAAGCGCACCGCGCTCGGCCGGCTCGGCCACGAAGGCGCGTGGACCGGCAAGCTGACCGCCGGCAGGAAGCTCGCGGTCTACATGGGCGACGATTCCCGCCGCGAATACCTCTACAAGTTCGTTTCCAGCGCCAATTGGGACGCGGCCGACGCCAATGCCGCCAACCGCCTCGCGGTGGGCGACAAGTATCTCGACTCGGGCACTCTCTACGTCGCAAGGTTCAACGCCGACGGCACGGGCAACTGGCTGCCTCTGGTCTTCGGTCAGGTGCCTGACCGCCCGGCGCAAGGCAGCGACCCGATCTATACTTTCGCCGATCAGGCCGACATCCTCGTCAACGCCCGCCTTGCAGCCGACGCGGTGAGCGCGACGCCGATGGATCGTCCGGAATGGACGGCGGTCAACCCGGTAACCGGGGAGGTCTACCTCACCCTCACCAACAACAACGCCACGCTGCGTCCCCTGAACGGAACCGACGCCGCCAACCCGCGCCACTACAACGACCCGAAGGGTGCGACCAACCAGTTCGGCAATCCCAACGGCCACATCATTCGCCTGCGCGAGCAAGGCGACGATCCGGCGGCGACCGGCTTCAACTGGGACATCTATCTCTTCGGCGCGGATTCGATCGATACCGACCCGGTCAACGTCAACCTCTCGAGCCTCACCGCCAACAACGACTTCTCCAGCCCCGACGGCTTGTGGTTCAACCGCTCGACGAACGCGGCGGGCCTGGTCAAGCCAGTGCTGTGGATCCAGACCGACGACAGCGCATTCACCGATCGTACGAACAATCAGATGCTCGCCGCCATGCCCGGCACGGTGGGTGACGGTGGCAGCAGGACGATCACCAACAAGGACGCCACCAACGCCACAGCAACGCAGACGACGCGCGTCGGCGCCGTGGCTACCGACGCGACGCTGAAGCGCTTCCTTGTCGGCCCGATCGGTTGTGAGATCACCGGCGTGGATACGACGCCGGACGGGCGCACGCTGTTCGTAGGTATCCAGCATCCCGGCGAGGAAGGCACCACAGCCGCACCCGACAGCCACTGGCCCGACAGCCAGGCGGGTACGGCTGGCACCACCGTCCGCCCCCGTTCGGCGATCGTCGCAATCACCAAGAACGACGGCGGCGTGATCGCGCTCTAGAAGCTATTTCAGCAGGCTGAAACGGCGCCCGCCCTTCTCAGGCCCGGCCGGTCTCGTGCGCGAGCAGGGCCGGGTCTATGCCTTCGTGCTTCCACACCGAAGCCCAGCGCTCCTCGGCCGGCAGATCGAACAGGATCTCGCTGCGCCCCTGCGCCGCAAACCAGCCATGGCGGCGCATCTCGCCATCGAGCTGCCCCGGCCCCCAGCCGGCATAGCCCAGCGCGATCAGCCACCGGCCCGGCCCCCGCCCGGCGGCAATGGCACGCAATACGTCGAGCGAGGCGGACAGCGCGCAGAGCGGCGTCACTTCGATCGTGCCCTCGCCGCCCCAGTCCTTCGAATGCAGCACGAAGCCCCGTCCAGGTTCGACCGGACCGCCATGATGCACCTCGCGGTCGGGGGCATCGCCCGGTTCGATGCCGACTTCCTGCAGCAGCGAACGGAAAGTCACGTTGGCCCGCAGATGTCCGATCCCGACGCCGAAGGCGCCATGTTCGTCATGCTGGCACAGGGCGATCACCGCCCGGTCGAAACGAGGATCGCCCATGCCCGGCATGGCGAGCAGCAGGCGCCCCGAAAGATATTGCGCGTCGGTCATCGTTTCACTCTATGCGAAGCGCCATGCATCGGCAAAGCCACCAGCGCGCGGGACGGTTCCGAAAGCGCGACGAAGTTGTCCGCCACCCACGATTGCCGCTTGCCAGACTAAAGATAGTATATACTATCTAATCAAATCCCGGCAAGGACCGGAAAGAGGAGAGCCCCCAGATGAGCACCCCGATCGAACCGGCGATCCTGCCCTATCTCGCCGATCTGGAAGGCGCGGTGGGGCTGCTGGAGCAGACCTGGAAGCCCGACGACCCGGACTATCGCGCCGACGTCTATCGCCAGATCATGGGCAGCGTCTCTTATGCCTATTTCCTCTACTTCCACGCCGATGCCGAGCATCCGGACTGGGCGCCACTCTACAATCCGGTGTTCAACCTCCAGCCCAATCCCGACGACATCTATATCATGAGCCCGATCCGCGGCGACCTGACCTATCGCGTGTCGGGCAATCGCGGTACCTGCCGCATCCTGAGCTTCACCACGCAGAAGGTGATGTCGGGCACGGTCGACAGGATGCCGCAGCCCAGCGGGCAGCAGGAAGTCGATCAGGACGACCTCGGCCTTGAACCCGGCCAGGACTTCGAAGTGATCTTCAGCGCCGAACGCCCCGCCGGATATGCCGGCAAGTGGGCCCGGATCGATCCCGAGGCCGGCGCCATGCTGGTCCGCTACCGGATGTACGACTGGGCGAACGAGGTCGATCCGCAGCTCTCGATCGAATGCCTGAACGAGGTGCCGCTCAAACCGCGCCTCGACAAGGACGAGATCATCCGCCGCATCGGAGAGATCGCGAAGTTCAGCGAACGGCGGAACCGCCTGTTCTACGGCATCCAGAACGCCGTGAAGGACAACGTCGGCTGGAACGCGTTCGAGCCGGTGCGCATGGCCGGCGCGCTGCAGAAGCAGATCTACTGGCCCGCCTGCTACCAGCTGGAAGCCGACGAGGCGCTGATCATCGAGACCGACCTGCCGGAGCGGCGGCCCTACTGGAACATCCAGCTCAACGACCCCTATTTCAACGCCACCGAATACGTCTATCGCCTGTCCAGCACCAACGGCCACTTCGCCAGGGTCAGCTCGGACGGCAGGCTGCGCGCGGTGATCGCGCTGGAAGATCCGGGCGTGCCCAACTGGCTCGATCCCGCCGGCTATCTCGAAGGCGGCATCTATGG
>DASWWL010000115.1:0-34632 GCA_036400975.1 Novosphingobium sp.
GACAATTCCGTTCTCCAGAGTCTTAAGAAGCGCAAGTTGCGCATCAAGGAGGAACTCTCCCAAATTTGACTCGAAAACGCGGCGGGCGGCTGATGCCGCGTTTCCAAAGTCGGGCCTTTCGGCTAGGCCATGGGAATGACCAGTTCAGCCGTCTCCGCCGCTCGCATCATACTCACCAGCTTGCATGAGGTGATGGCTTCGCGCAGCCCCGCGCAGGCGAAGTTGAACAACGTTGTCGAAGTGATCGGCAGTGGACTCGATAGCGAGGTCTGCTCGATTTATCTATTGCGCGAGGGGATGCTTGAACTCTTCGCTACGAGAGGTCTGGCGCAGAGCGCGGTCCATGTAACGCGCATGAGCGTTGGCGAGGGTCTTGTCGGCACCATTGCCGAGCAGATCGAGACGTTGAACCTCGCCGAAGCTGCTGCGCACCCCGATTTCTCTTATCGCCCGGAAACTGGCGAGGACAAGTACCACTCCTTCGCGGGAGTGCCGATTGTCCGTCGGGAGCGCGCCGTCGGTGTGCTTTGCGTCCAGCATGTCGAGCCGCGCCGGTACGAGGAAATCGAGATCGAGGCGCTGCAGACAGTGGCCATGGTGCTGTCCGAACTTATCTCCAACGCCGAACTTGTTGATGAAGAGGATGCTTATGGCGGCGCTTCGGCCCAGACCGGGCCTGAGATGCTGCGAGGTCTTGCACTGGTAAAGGGGCTGGCCAGCGGCGTTGCCGTGTATCATCAGCCGCGTGTCACCATCGAACATGTTGTCGCTGAGGATACCGAGGCGGAACGTCAGCGCGTCTATCTTGCTTTTGACAAAATGCGCGAACAGATCGACCGCATGGCCAGCCAAGTCGAGTTCGGCGTGGGCGGCGAGCATGAAGAAGTCCTCGAGACTTACCGGATGTTCGCCTATGATGAAGGTTGGGCGCGTCGGATCAATGAGGCGATCGACAGCGGCCTGACGGCCGAAGCGGCGATCGAGCGTGTGCAGCAGCGTACCCGCATGCGTATGCGTCAGATCGATGACCCTTTGCTCGCTGACCGGATGCACGACCTGGAGGATCTCTCCAATCGTCTGTTGCGTATTGTTTCCGGCCAACTCGGTACGGCGGCGAGCAAAGGGCTGCGAGGCGATGCGATCCTGATCGCGCGCAACCTCGGCCCGGCGGAACTGCTGGAATATGATCGGCGCCGGCTGAAGGGTGTCATCCTTGAGGAAGGCTCGCTTACCGCACATGTCGTGATCGTCGCTCGAGCGATGGGCGTTCCTGTACTTGGTCGTGTGCGCGGCTTGCGTGGTGTTGTTCGCGAAGGGGATGAACTGCTGCTCGATGCCGATCAGGGAACCGCTACGGTGCGCCCAGCCCCCGGTATGGTCGAGGCGTTCGAAGCGCGTTTCGCCAAAAGCCGGGAGCGCCAGGCCGCCTATGCTGCGCTGCGTGATGTGGAACCGTTCACCCGCGATGGGACGCGCATCAAGGTGATGATCAATGCTGGCCTCCGCGACGATATGCCGAATCTGAGTCTGACAGGCGCTGACGGGATTGGTCTGTTCCGCACCGAATTCCAGTTTCTGGTTTCCGCTACCTTGCCACAGCGAGAGCGCCAGACACGGCTTTACCGGGACGTTCTGGATGCGGCGGGCGACAAGCAGGTCGTATTCCGGACTGTCGATATTGGCGGAGACAAGATCCTGCCTTATCTCCGCCATAACGATGGCGAGGCCGAGGAAAACCCGGCGATGGGTTGGCGTGCACTACGCGTTGCGCTGGAGCGCGACGGTTTGCTCAAGGCACAGGCACGCGCGTTGATCGAAGCGGCGGCAGGGCGTACGCTTAACGTCATGTTCCCCATGGTCTCGGAGCCGTGGGAATTCGATGCGGCGCGCGAAGTCTTCGAGAACCAACTCGCCTTCCTCCGCAAACAAAAGCGTTTGCTGCCCGAAGCGATCCGCTACGGTGCGATGCTTGAAGTACCGGCTCTTGCCGAACAGCTCGACCTTCTCGCTCCTAAACTATCGTTCCTGTCGATCGGGACTAACGATCTGACTCAGTTCCTGTTCGCTGCGGATCGGGCCAACCCTAAGCTGGCCGAGCGATATGACTGGTTGAGTCCTGCAATCCTCCGTTTCCTCAAGCGTACATTGGCTACTCTTGAGGGGCATGATGTCGATGTCACCGTCTGTGGGGAAATGGGCGGGAGGCGGCTTGAGGCTCTTGCCTTGATGGGTCTTGGCATCCGTCGTTTGTCGATTACGCCCGCCGCCGTTGGTCCGATCAAGGAATTGGTGCGTCGTATCGATCTGGAAGAGATCGGTGCGGCCATGTCGGGCTGGCTGGCTTCCCCTCCACAGAACCTACGTATGGCCTTGACCGAATGGGCCTGCCTGCAGGGAATCTCCTGCGACTGAGGGTAGGTCGCACCGCGTCATTGCGGGGCGGAACCTTGACTTTGCAAAACGAAAATCGTTTCTATCCAAAAGGGATAGTTGCTGGGCGTCTTCGGGCGGGAGCGGAATGGCCGAACAGGATCAACAGCAGCAGGAACAATTGCCTCTCGAGACCGTGGGAACTAAGCTTCGCCTTGCGCGCGAGGCGGCAGGTCTGAGCCGCGCGGATATTTCCGCACGCACCAAGGTGGCCGAACGCCATCTGGCCGCGATCGAAGATAGTGACTTTGGAAGGCTGGCCAGCGCTACATATGCTATCGGCTTTTCGCGTGCTTATGCGCGCACCGTAGGTCTCGACGAGGCAGAAGTGGCGCGAGCCGTTCGTGCTGAGCTTGGAGCGGCGGAGGACGCTGGAGATCGTCCTGAACCCGCTACCTTCGAGCCGGGCGATCCCGCTCGGATTCCAGGCTCGCGCCTTGCGTGGGTTGCCGCGTTTGGCGCGATCGCGGTCATCGCGGCAGTGTTCGTCTTCTGGCGCAATTATTATTCACCTGCCGTATCCCTTCCCGATCTGGCGGTTCCCGAAACGCCCAAGCCTGTCGTGAGTGCGTCTTCTTCCTTGATTGCGCCCATGCAAGGACCGGTCGTGTTCACTGCCCTCGAGCAAGGTGTCTGGGTCAAGTTCTACGATGCTTCGGGCAAACAGCTCATGCAAAAGGAGATGGCCAAAGGGGAAAGTTATACCCTGCCGGCCGACGCGAATGGACCGTTGATCCGCACTGCCCGACCCGATGCTCTGACGATCACGGTTGGTGGCCGTCCGGTGGCGCCGCTTGCCGAACGACAGATGACATTGGCCGACGTTCCGGTGTCCGCCATCGCACTGCTGGCGCGTGGAACTGGTACGGCACCCTCTCACTCTGCGGATCCCACGGCTGTCGTGCAGCCGGTAGCGCCACCGGCTGTGCGTTCGACTTTGACTGACCCCGCTCCCCGCCATGGTGTCGTGCGATCGTCGCGTCCCACCGCTACACCGGATACGGTGCGGCGGCTCACGCCCGGGCCTGCACCTACGCCATCGCAGGCGGTTACGGTCCCTTCGCCGGAGCCACTGCAACCGGCCGCCGCTGTTGAGGGTGGCGCGGCATCCACCGTTTCTGACTAGTCCGGTCTCGACAGCGACGCTTGACTGCGGCAATCCTCACTCGGGGCAATTTGGTTAATCTGCCGTCTGGCCGGGATAGAGCGCCAGGGCGATAGGCCGGGAATACGGGAACAGGTGAAGTAATGACAGGATTGTTCGGGTCGCTCCGTCCGCTTAAGCTAGCCACGATGTCCGCACTCGCGCTGGTGATCGCTGGCGGCATGGCACCTGTCATGGCTCAGGATACTCTGGCCGAGGTTCGTATCCGTCGGATGGAAGCTGAAATCCGCGCCTTGCAGCGCCAGGTGTTCCCTGGTGGCGGTGACGGGAAGGTGTTCTCGCCTGAAATAACCCGTGCGCCGGCCGCTGGTGTTTCTGCAGCAGGACCAGTATCTACGCCGGTCACCGATCTGCTTACGCGCATGGATGCGGTAGAGGGGCAACTGGCGCGGCTGACTGCGCAGATCGAACAGAATACCAACCGTATCAATCAGCTTGAGACGCGGGCGGGCGTCAGCGCGGCTCCGATAGCCTCGACGCCGGATATCGGCACTGCGACTGCGATTCCGTCTTCTGCGCCTACTCCCGCCGCACAGGCCAATCTCAGCGCAATGACTGGAGGCGCCTCCAATCCGAAGCCGACATCCGCATCGCGTGCAGCCGTGAATGCCGCTCCCTCTGCGCAGCGTCTCACCGCTGTTCGCGCCATCGAGAAACCGCAGACGAATGACCCCGGCGATGACGAGTACAGCTATGGCTTCCGCCTTTGGGAAGCGAAATTCTATCCTGAGGCGCAGCAGCAGCTAAAGCTTTTCGTCGATAAGTATACCAGCCATAGCCGCATCAGCTTTGGCCGCAACTTGCTTGGCCGCGCTTATCTTGATGACGGCAAGCCGCGAGAGGCGGCGACCTGGTTCCTGCAGAACTTCCAGCGCGACAAGAATGGCGCGCGTGCATCCGATAGCCTGTTGTTCCTCGCGGAATCGATGAAGCAGCTTAAGGATACCAGCCGCGCCTGTATCGCGCTTGCCGAATTTCGCGAGACCTATGCCGCGGAAATGGCTGGCCGGCTCAAGGCGCAATATGATGCGACCCGTACCGGATTGACGTGCAAGTAGGCGGCAGCACACAGCCTGCAGCCGACCGTGTCGCACGCTTTCAGAGCGACTTGCTCTTACTCTGGCCTGAATTGGCGCGAGGCGGCCATTTCGGCCTCGCGGTTTCGGGCGGACCGGACAGTACGGCGCTGCTGCTGCTGGCCGCTGCCGCATTCCCTGGGCGGGTGGAAGCAGCGACAGTCGATCACGCCTTACGGCCGGAAAGCACCAGCGAAGCGGCATTTGTGGCGGATTTGTGCGACCGTCTTGGTGTGGCGCATGTCACCCTGAAAGTTGTGGTAGAGGCTGGCAACATCCAGTCGGAGGCCCGACGTGCCCGATATGCCGCCCTGACGAGTTGGTGCGGCGAGCATGGGCTGGAGGCGTTGGTTACGGCGCATCATGCGGATGACCAAGCAGAAACGTTGTTGTTGCGGCTTAATCGTGGAAGCGGCGTCGGAGGCCTCGCCGGTGTGCGGGCGCGTGGTCTTGCGCCGGATAGCACATTGCCATTATTCCGTCCCTTGCTCGGCTGGCGTAAGGCTGAACTGGAGAGGGTAGTTGCGGCGGCGGAGATACTGCCGGTGCAGGATCCAAGCAATCAGAACGACCGTTTCGATCGCGCCAGGCTGCGCAAGGCACTCTGCAGCGCCGATTGGCTTGATGTTGCCGCTATCGCCGAAAGCGCGTCTCATCTTGCCGATGCGGATGCAGCGCTCGAATGGGCGGCGCGGCGCGAATGGACTGAATGCGTCAGCGAAAGTGGGCTCGGCATAATTTACCGCCCTCAGGCGCCGCGTGCAGTGGCTTTGCGGGTTATGGCCAGGATCATCGCGAAACTGGATGGCGAAGAGCCTCGGGGAGGTGCAGTAGCGCGGGTGTTCGATACCCTTATTGCGCGCCAGCCGGTATCGATCGGTAATCTTGTTGCCAGGGCTACGCCGAACGGGTGGAGTTTCATGCCGACACCAAAGCGGCGGGTATCCTCCAGCTGATCAACTTTCGACCAGTGAGTCTCCCATGCCTACCGTCTTGCCGCGCGTAATGTAGACCTTGTCGCCGAGCTTAGTCGCTTCGAACACTTTTTTGGCGAAAGCTTCAGGCATTCCGATGCAGCCATGGCTGGCGTAGCCGAGCTCGACTTTCGTCGCGTGCAGCGTGATGCCGTCGTTCGTCAGTCGCTGCATATAGGGCATTGGGGCGTCATAGAGGTTCGATGTGTGATCGCGCTTTTTCTGCGTGATCGGAAAGACACCGAGTGGCGTAGGTTTTTCCTGACTCCCCAGCAGGACGGCGGAAGCGCCAATTTCGTACCCGCCGCGGAAGATGGAAAGGACGCGGGCGTCGAGATCGACGGTGATCACGATGGGACCGGCGGGAACATCGGCTTCATCCCAATGCCATTCGCCGTAACGGATCGGGCCGTTGATCGGTAGGATGCGCTTGATGACAAAGCGATCATCGACTGTTGCAGCATCTGCCGACGGTGCAGGAGTAACGGTTAGTGGCGGCTTGGGGGCAGGTAGTTCAGCCGCCCGAGCTTCCTGATCGGAGGACGGCGGTTGCCGGTCCATCATCATCGCACTTGCCAGCGCGGCAAGTCCTACGATCACGATTCCCAGAAATTTCCGTCCGCTTAGCAGTTTTGGCACCGTAGTATCTCTCGATTCCATTACGCCCACATAATTGCGAAAGGTTTCCTCGAACGCCAGCAACCCTTTGCCGGCGTTCCAGTGAGGGACTCATGTCTTGGCAAATGTTAATGCGCGTCAGCCGTGCGCACCGAACTCGTTGGCGATGGCGGTGGTGATGCGCAGCGCGAGATCATTCGATCTTGCGATCGGGTCGATGAAGTCGCGATGGATGGCGAAATAACTGGTAGCGCCTTCATCCGGATAATCGGAGAGCTCGCTGACCGAGAAATCGTCGATGGAAGGAAAGCTGGTTGGGAAGGCGCGGCGCAATTGGGCCAGCGCGTCGTCGATGCGCAGCGTGAAGATCATCTCGATCACGTCGTCGCGACTGATGTCATTGGCCCGGCTGAAGGAAGGCACCATTACTGCGCGCAGGAACATGTGTTTGAACAGAGCGATGCGGATCGACTGCAGCACGCCGAGGCTGCGGCGCGTCTGTTCACGGTCAGGCAAAGGCGCTTCATCGGGGATCTGCGCCAGCAGGCGATAGAGCTTCATGGAATCGACCCGCAGCCTGGAGGCGAAGCGACGGAAAACACCGGCACGGTCGTCCTTGGTCAGGTACTCGGCTAGTTTCAGGCATGCGTCGGAGATATGTTGCTCGTTGCCGCGATAAGGGCGGCTGGCCCAATAAGCGGAATTGAACAGTTCGCCATAGGCGGCGACCGTCTTGATGCTGGACAGGGCATTCGCCGCACGCAGCAGTCTTACGAGTTGCCGTCCGCGCGCGCTGTCGCGCAATAACGCTGCGATTTCCTCGCGGTTGCCTTCCGCGGCGGTGCCGACACCTGCGATGACGTTCACTGGATAGCCGAGCTGTTGGAGAATGGCGTTGTGCGGGATTGCGCGAATCTGACGCAGGCTCATCCCACGATCGGCAGCGAGATCCGACTGGCGGCGCGACTTGCGCGAACCGGTGTCGTTGAGCATGCCTAGTCCGAAGGCGGTCAAAGCGCGGGAATACGTGTCGCTGGCGAGATGTTCCTGCTGCACGTGACGGATGGCGCGATAGAAATCGAGGCTGAGGTCGGTACGTCGATAGAATGGATCGGCCGGCGCATCGGGATCGGTTTCCCAGACGGGCATTTCGGCGAGGCGTGTCAGCGTTGCCAGCCCCAGTTCCTCGGAGCCGAAGAAAAGGTATCCGTCACCGCCCTGGAAACTGATCTCCGGCTCCAGCTTGATGCCTGCGCGCAAGAAGCGCCGCCGCGCCCATGGCGTCAGCGGCCAGACAAGGCGGTCCTCTAGGCTGGACGGGTGGCCGCCACGCCCCATGCTTTCGCCATGGGTATTGAAGATCAATGCCGCGACGTCGGTAAGACCGTTCGAGACCATGGCTTCGGCAAGCCGGCTCTGAAGTCTTTCGATGGCGAGCGCGGCCGGAATCTGGCCTACGAAGCGCCCGGCGTCGGAAAAGCCGGTCTGGATCGAAACGCGGCCGCGGCGGCGAGCGTAATTACGATAGGCGTCTTCCGCGAGTACCGCATCGAGAAATCGGCCACCGTGCTCCAGGGCGGTTTCAGTCTCGAACAGAGGTGAGACATCGACCTTGTCCTCGATGCCGAACAGGCGCGCGAAATACAGCGCGGCGAGTACTGTGGTCGGCTGCTCGCATTCCGCGATGAGCATGCGGATCGGCGCGTCGGCGTCGATATGCGCAAGTATTTGCGCCATAGCGAGAAACTGGCGTATCGCCGTGCTGTTTTCGATGGCGAGCGCGGCGAAATTCGAGCGCAGCGGCTTCGCTTCTGCCAGCAGTTCGCGCATCCGCACCAGCGCAGCCTGGCTCGCGAGGTCAAGCTTGCCCTCCGGATCGATGCGGCGGCGGATCGCGTTCTGGAGTTGAGAGCTGTTCACGCGAAAATGAATCCAGCCCATGCCAAGACCGTCCGCGCGCATCGCGGCGACCGCTACCAGCATTATGCGGGCGACATCGGAATCTGCGGTTTTCGCCTCCGCTTCCAGTTCGGTGACGATCGCGGAGAGGCTGATAAGCTTGTCTGGATGATCGGTGGTGAGGGTGTTGGCTACCTTCGAAACCTCGGTTGGGTCAGATAGATCTTTCTCGAAATTCGTCGCCATTTCTCTGCTGTGGGCAGCAGCGCGGGCAAGACGCGCGGCGATTTCGGGTGCACCCTTTTCCAGGCTTGCGGCATAACTTTCCAGCCGCTGAGCCTTTTCCATCAGGCGATAGCGGATCGAAGTCATCCAACCGATGTCGGTTCGACCATCCATGTCATAGCCGACCCAGCTTGCAAGACGGATAGGCATCGGTTGCAAGCTGCGCCAGCGTTTCGGCCAGCGCGCGGCCGCCGTTTCCAAAAGCTGGGCGTTGATCCGGTCGCGCGCGATCTGAGCACGGGCCATAGCCGCTATCGCGGCATCGTGTTCGTAATCGAGCGTGATGATATCGCGTACGTGCGGCGCGGTACAAACTGCGCTTTCGCTGATGTCGCCCGATGAGGCCGACATGGCCACCGCCTGGGATTGGGCGCGGGTCAGCAGGAAAGTTGGGTGGCCGGTAAAAACGATGTGCACAAGTGGCCGTTGCCAGCGCGCAGCGAAGGCGGTGAAATCGTCCTCCGTTTGCGTCACTTTGTTCAGGGCGTCATGATTCGCTTGAGGATCGACCGGCCAAACCAGACGGTTCAGCCGCGCGGCACGGGCGCGCAGGCCCTCGCATTCAAGTTCGGCGACCAGCGCGTCCACGCCATCGAGCGTCAGCTCACCGCTTTCCAGCTGGCGTGAAAGTTCGAGTCCGAGTTGGAAAACGGGGTTGAATAGCGGGGTTTCACTGGTGCGCGCGTGAAGCGTCTGAAGACGGCGGTCGAGGTCATCGACTCCGCTCATTGACCGAGGCTCCGTGCCGTCCGGGCGGCCACTTCTATCGCGGCGATATCGGGCTGGCCCTTGGGCACTATCCAACTTCCGCCGATGCAGAGGACCGCGTCAAGCGCAAGCCACTGAGGTGCGCTGGCCTGCGTGATCCCACCTGTCGGACAGAAGCGGGTATTGACGAAGGGACCGGCAATAGCCTTGAGCGCGGAGATGCCGCCCGCAGCTTCCGCTGGGAAGAACTTGAAGCGGTCGAACCCTAGATCCATCCCCAGCATGATGTCGCTGGCATTCGCCGTGCCGGGCAGGAAGGGTACATCGGAGGAGACCGCCGCTTTTCCCAGCGCTTTGGTAAGGCCCGGCGAAACGATGAATTCGGATCCCGCCTCCAGCGCCGCATCGAGTTGCGCCGGATTAAGGACTGTACCCGCGCCGACGATCGCGCCGGGCACCTGTTTCATGATGCGAATGGCCTCTAGTGCGGCATTTGTACGCAGGGTTACTTCAAGTACGGGAAGCCCCCCCGCGACGAGCGCTCGTGCGATGGGTTCGGCGTGGATGATATCCTCGATGACCAGAACCGGGATCACCGGCGCCGTCAACATGATCTGTTCGATGCGGCTCATCTAGTGTGCTCCAGGGCGAATGCCGCCGCCGCACCGAAGAGGCCAGGCTGCGGATGAATGACAAGCTTTACCGGTATGTCTTGCATACGTGGACGGTAGCGGCCCTTGTCGCAGAACCGTGCGTGGAAGCCGCTGCGGGGAATAAGGTGTAACAGCCGGTTGGTGAGCCCGCCGGTCAGTGCGACACCGAGCGCTCCGTGCGCGAGAGAAAGATCGCCTGCCGCGGCGCCGTAACTGTCCAGAAACAGTTCGAGTGCCTGACGCAGCAAGGGTTCCTCACCTTCAATTGCATATTTCCATAGAGTCGGATCATCCCGCTTGTCTTCGGGCGCGAAGGCCCGAGTTATGGTGCCCAAACCTGGACCAGAGACTATGCGCTCTATTGAGGTGCGTTCATGTATTGCCTCGATCCGCTCGCTGACGAAATGTTCGGTCTCGTTCAGCGGGGCGAAATGGATATGCGACCCTTCGGTCTCAAGCACAATGGGACCCTTATCCGTTCTTTGCAGCACAGCCACACCGAGACCGGTGCCCGGACCAAGGACGGAAATGGAGCCATATGTAGGTAACGGTACGTCCGGTCCGCATACGTGCGCGAACTGATCTTCATCCAGTGCATGGACAGCATAGGCCATCGCGCCGAAATCGTTAAGAAGCAGCGCCTTGTCGAGGCCAAGATCATGCTCGATGGTATCGGGATGGACCACCCAGTGTGAGTTCAGGAAACCCACGGGTTTGCCGGTTACAGGTCCGGCAAGACCCAGGGAAGCCAGATTCGGCAGCGGCTTACCGATGAGTTCGCCATAGGTTTTCCAGGCGCTGGATAGTCCGGAATATTCGGCAGTAGACAGGATCACGGGATCGCCAAGTGAAATGACGCGCCCCTCGTCTACTTCAGCAAGAGCGAAGCGGGCGTTGGTCCCGCCGATGTCTCCAACGACAATGCGGGTCACAGGCCTGCAAGCTCCAGCATAGCGGAGCCGCCCTGCTCGGCGCCACCGGCGGAATGTCGGAACATAGCGAACAGTTCGCGGCCGGTGCCGAATTGCGCTTCAATGGATAAGGTAGGCTCTCGCCCTGAAAGATCGGTGAGCACCTCGAGTTTTCCCTCTTCGGCGCTGAGGCGTATTTGATCACCATCGCGAACCAGTGCCAAGGGCCCTCCGCCAAATGCCTCTGGAGTGATGTGGATTGCGGCCGGCACTTTGCCGGAGGCCCCCGACATCCGCCCGTCAGTGACTAGCGCCACCTTGTATCCCCGGTCTTGCAGCACGCCGAGAGGCGGGGTAAGCTTGTGCAGTTCCGGCATCCCATTGGCGCGGGGCCCTTGGAAACGGACTACTACTACGACGTCCTGATCCAGTTCGCCGGCCTTAAAGGCCTCAGTCACCGCTTCTTGCGTGTCGAAAACCCGGGCTGGAGCCTCAATGGTCCAGCGGGCCCCATCGACTGCGCTCGTCTTGAACGTTCCGCGACCGAGATTGCCTTTTACGAGCCGCATGCCGCCATCGGCCATGAAGGGTCTGGAGATGGGACGCAGCATGGCGTCGTCACCGCTCTGCTCCGGGATCGTGCACCATTCCAGAAAATCGCCTTCGAGACGTGGTTCACCAGCATAGGCAGCTATCCCATCTTCTGCCACGGTGAGTATATCGGCATGAGCGAGGCCGGCGCCGAGCAACTCGCGTACGACATATCCCATGCCACCCGCGGCATGGAAGTGGTTCACGTCGCCTGAGCCGTTTGGATAGACTCGTGCGATCAACGGGACGACGGCGGACAATTCGTCGAGATCCTGCCAGTCCAGCATGATGCCTGCCGCGCGAGCCATCGCCGGCAGGTGGATCGCGTGGTTGGTGGAACCGCCTGTGGCCAGCAGGCCAACGCATGCGTTGACGATTGCCTTTTCGTCCACCACTCGAGCTATGGGGCGATAATCAGCCCCTTTGCGGCCTATCGCGGCCAAACGATGCATTGCTGCCCGCGTCAGCGCGGAACGCAGCGGCGTGTTGGGTGGAACGAATGCTGCCCCCGGCATGTGCAGACCCATCATTTCCATCATCATTTGATTGGAATTGGCGGTGCCGTAGAATGTGCAGGTTCCGGGCGAGTGATAACTGGCGCTTTCGCTGGCCAGTAGTTCGGCACGGCCGACCTTGCCTTCGGCGTAGAGCTGGCGGACCTTTTGTTTTTCCTTGTTGGCGATGCCGGACGGCATCGGTCCTGAAGGTATGAAGATTGCCGGCAGATGCCCGAAGCGCAGCGCGCCGATCACCAGACCTGGAACGATTTTGTCGCAAATGCCGAGTAGGGCCATTCCGTCAAACATGGCATGGCTCAGGGCGACGCTGGTGGAGAGGGCAATGATGTCGCGGCTGAACAGCGAAAGCTCCATGCCTTCCTGGCCTTGCGTAACACCGTCGCACATCGCCGGAACACCGCCTGCTACTTGTGCGGTGGCGCCCACTTCACGGGCATAGAGCTTCATCGCTTCTGGATAGCGGCCATAGGGCTGGTGCGCCGAAAGCATATCGTTGTAAGCGGTGATGATGGCCAGGTTCGGCCCACGCGATATGGCGATAGCCTCCTTGTCTTCCAGTGCGGCGGCAAAGCCGTGGGCGAGGTTTGAACATCCCATCGCTTCGCGTCCGCCATGGCGTTCGGCTTCGCGTTCCATCAGATCGAGGTAGCGCCGCCGGCTATTGCGGGAGCGCCCTGAAATTCTTTCGGTGACACGTGCCACGGTGGAATTGAGAGCGATCATGGTTATGCTTCCTGATCTTTCTGGTCGTTCTATTTCAGTTCGAGGCGTTTCGTGCCGGGCGTGTTTCGGTTGTCCGCATGTTATCTGGGTCGATTACTCATGCCAGGTTACGCCGTCGCGCTCGGCAAGGGCGATAGCGGCCGAAGGACCCCAGCTTCCCGACGTATACGTTTTGGGAATGAGGCCATGTTCGTGCCAACTGGTGCGGATTGCGTCCACCCAATCCCACTGGGCTTCGACCTCGTCGCGACGAACGAACAGTGTCTGGTCTCCTTCGATCAGGTCGAGTAGCAGCCGCTCGTAAGCAATGCGCTTCTGGGCGCCGGCGAATGCATTGGGCATCGAGATGTCGAGCGGCACTTGCCGCAGCCGGATACCGTCCCTGTCTAAGCCGGGTACCTTGGTCATTAGTGAGAGCGTGATGTTCTCTTCGGGTTGGATACCAATGACGAGTTCGTTCGGTTGCGATCGCGCACCTTTGCCCGCGAAGATTGAATGCGGAACGTGACGGAATTTCACGACGATTTCGGTCACCCGGTTCGGCAGGCGTTTGCCTGTGCGCAAGTAAAAGGGCACGCCCTTCCAGCGCCAGTTGTCGATATGAGCCTTGATCGCGACAAAAGTTTCCGTGTCCGAATTCTTGCCGAGTTCTTCATCGTAGCCGGGTACGGCCTGTCCGGCGATGGCTCCGGCGCGATACTGACCGGTCACTGTTTCGTCTTGGCTGATGAGGCGAAGCGAGCGCAGTACTTTGACCTTCTCGTCGCGCACGGCCGTTGCATCGAAGCTCGCGGGTGGTTCCATCGCCACCAGCGATAGGAGTTGCAGCATGTGGTTCTGCACCATGTCGCGCAGCGCGCCGGCATCGTCGTAAAAGCTGACCCGGCCTTCCAGACCGACGGTTTCGGCTACCGTGATCTGCACATGATCTATATGCGTGGCGTTCCACAGCGGTTCGAACATGATGTTGGCGAACCGCAGAGCCAGCAGGTTCTGTACAGTTTCCTTTCCTAGATAGTGGTCGATGCGGAAGATCCGCTCTTCCGGAAAGGCGGTGGCGACGGCGTCATTGATAAGTCGGCTTGACAGGAGATCGGTGCCGAGCGGCTTTTCTAGACACATGCGGACGTTCTCGTCGGTCAATCTGCCATGTTGAAGGCCGCGAATGGTCGGCTCGAAGAGGCTGGGAGCTGTCGAGAGGAAAATTGCTAGCCCTTGCTCGGGGGTGCCGACCTTTCGCGCGAGTTCGCCAAATCCCTCGGCCTTGGAGGCGTCGAGCGGCTGGTAGCTCAAGCGGTTGAGAAAGGTGGCTACCCCGCCCCGGCGATCGGACGGCAGGAATTTCTCCAGGGCTTCGCGAACGAGATTGCGAAACCCCTGGTTGTCGAGGTCGGAGCGGGCGGTGCCGACGATTTCCAGTTTGGGGTCAAGCAGGTCATCAGCATCCAGTGCGCAAAGTGAAGGTAGCAACATGCGTTTGGCGAGGTCGCCCGTAGCGCCAAAGAGCAGCAGGCGATCAGCTGTGAAGCTCACATTCTGGTCTTTCGCTGTCGATTGCGCATGCCTATTCTCCTTCGCTGCACGATCGTTTATCGCGTTTCTCGCAAATGCAGCATATCAGGCTTCTGCGCTTGGCCAAGCCCGGCGGTGTGAAAGAGGTTATTCCCGTCCTTGCAAAAGACCAAGGATCTGGCGTGTCATGAAGATGACTTCCCACTGTCATTTTTGCGGCCTAACTATTATGGCATGGCCCTATCCGGCGTTTCCTTGCTCGAGCACGTTCAGACGCCGGCGCTTATTGTGGCGAACGGGCAGGTCTCTTTTGCCAATGCCGCGGCCATGGCACTGCTGGGCTCTCATATTCTCGCACAGGATGTTCGGATCGCGATCCGCAATCCCGACGCGGTTGCCTGCATTCTTGGCGATGCGGGTGGCACCGTGCGCGTCAGCGACCTTTCCGTAGGTGGTAGCGTATGGGAGGTCGATTGTCATATCATCGCCAAGGGCACGCGGCTGGTGACGCTTTACGACTTGTCGGTGCAGGTTGGCGTTGCGCGTGCGCATGCCGATTTCGTCGCCAATGCAAGTCATGAGCTGCGTACGCCGCTGGCGGCCATCCTTGGCTATGTCGAGACCCTTATGTCTCCGAAAGCCGGAGAAGACGCTACCACCCGGGAGCGCTTTCTTGGCATTATTCGACATGAAGCGTTGCGAATGCAGGCCCTGGTCGAAGATCTGATGTCGCTATCCAGAATCGAGGCGGTGAAGCACGAAGTGCCTGCTACCGAGGTCGATATGGTGTTGCTCGTGCGCGAGGTCGCCGGCGAATTTCGTGAGGACGCGCCAGTCGTCGTCACCGCCAATTGTGAAGCGGCCGGAATTTCCGGGGATCGAGGCCAACTGGCGCAAGTGCTGCGGAATCTTATCGAGAATGCGCGCAAATATGGTCGATCCGGCGCGGTGGTCGAAGTCATGGTGGAGGCTACTCAGACTGGCTGGGTGTCGATCGCGGTAAAAGACGAAGGGGATGGTATTGCACCCGAGCATCTGCCGCGCCTGACCGAGCGCTTCTATCGTGCCGACACAAGCCGCAGCCGGGCTGCCGGGGGCACCGGGCTGGGGCTTTCCATCGTGAAGCATATCGTTGAACGACATCGTGGCCGATTTGACATTACCAGCCGCCAGGGTGAGGGAACGACAGCCTCGCTCATGCTCCCGCTCCGGGAGCCGCAAAGGCCATAATTGTCATGCAGACGTCATATTATGTCATAGAACCGTCATGGACCGCGAATAGAGCCTCCTCAACCAACCGACTCAGGGGCTCATACAATGCGTATTGCTAAGTCGTTCTGTTTTGCCGCGATCTCGTCGATCGCTCTCGCCGCTTGTGGAGGGTCGGGCAATACCGCGCAAGGCGCGCGCGACTTTGTCCGGGGGGTGGGCTCCTCGACGCTCTATCCCTTTGCCACGGCCGTGGCTGAAGCGACCGCCAAGGCTGGCGGTAAGTCTCCCGTCATCGAATCGACCGGCACGGGTGCCGGTATGAAGCTGTTCTGCGCCGGTGTCGGCGCCGCGCATCCCGATATCGAAAATGCGTCGCGCCGGATCAAGGCTTCCGAATACGAGGAATGCAAGAAGAACGGTGTGACCGAGATTGTCGAAATTCAGGTCGGCATAGACGGCATCGCCTTCGCCGAAGCCAAGCAAGGGCCAGGTATGGCGCTGACGCCCGTCGATGTTTACAAGGCCTTGGCTGCCAATCCCTTCGGCAAGCCGAACACGGCGAAGCTGTGGAAGGACGTAAACCCCTCGCTGCCGGCGATTCCGATCACCGTCTACGGCCCGCCGACGACTTCGGGCACTCGCGATGCGCTGGCCGAACTTATCCTCACCAAGGGTTGCGAAACCGATCCGGCGATGAAGGCACTGAAGGACAGCGACAAGGACAAGCACAAGGCTTATTGTACTGAAGTGCGCGAAGATGGTGCCTATGTCGACGCCGGTGAGAACGACAATCTGATCGTTCAGAAGATTTCGCAGAATCCCAAGGCCATTGGCATCTTCGGTTTCTCGTTCCTTGAAGAGAATATGGACAAGTTGAAGGGGGTGTCCATGTCAGGCATCGAGCCGACCTACCAGACGATTTCGGACTTCAGCTATCCTGGCGCCCGCCCGCTCTACATCTATGTGAAGGCAGCACACCTTAAGGCTATCAAGGGCCTCTCGGACTATGTTGCCGAATGGGTCAAGGCATGGGGGGCGCAAGGCTATCTTAAGCAGAAGGGCATGGTTATCGCGCCGGATGATATTCGGGCGAAGAACGCAGATATCGCAGCGAAGATGACGCCGCTCGATCCCACCACTCTAAAGTGATTGGACGCGAATTCGCGTCATGATTACCCCGCTTCTCCTCATCGCCGTGCTGGGCCTCGGCCTAGCCGGCTGGTTCAGCGCGCGAGCGAAGGCGCGCCTGCTCTATACCGGGCGCGGTTCGCTCGCGGCGGTTCCTGCGCATCATGGCGCGCATACCGCGATATGGATCGTTGCTCCCGCCCTGCTGGCGCTGGTGTTGTGGTCGATAGTCTCGCCCGGTCTGGTGCAGTCGGCTGTTCTCGCTGATCCGGCCGCCACACATTTGCCGGCGATGGATATGGAGCGGCACGCGATCCTTGCTGAGGCCGTTACCCTGGCGAATGATCCTTCAGCTTCCGCCTTCCATGAGCAATCGTCCGCGTTGGTCGAGCCCTATCGGGCGGCGCGCAATTATTTCGATCTGTTGGGTGCGCTGTTTGTAGTTGTCGTGGCTTTTGCCGGCGGCGCTTATGCCTATACCCGCGTGCGCGCCACGTTCCCGGCCCGTACACGGATAGAGCGTGGCGTTATGCTGGCGCTGCTACTTGCCTCGCTGATTGCCATCTTGACCACCGTGGGCATCATTGCTTCGCTGGTGTTTGAAAGCGCGCTGTTTTTTTCCTACGTTTCGCCGATTGATTTTCTGACCGGTTTGCACTGGAGCCCGCCGCAGGGTTTCGGACCCAATTTGGGCGACAGGTTTGGCGCGGTCCCGTTGTTCTGGGGCACGATCTTCATCGGCGCGATCATCGCCATGATCGTGGCGATCCCGCTGGGCCTGATGAGCGCCATTTTCCTCACGCAGTACGCAACGCCCGGTCTGCGCAAGGTGCTGAAGCCCGTGCTGGAGATCCTGGCCGGCATCCCGACTGTGGTTTATGGCTACTTCGCCGCGCTGACCGTTGCCCCGATGATCCGGGACTTTGCTGGCATGATGGGTAAAGCCAACCCTTCCACTGAAAGCGCGCTTGCCGCCGGCCTCGTGATGGGGGTGATGATAATTCCTTTCGTATCGTCGATGGCAGACGATTCGATCGCCGCAGTTCCGCAGGCGATGCGCGACGGTTCGCTGGCGATGGGCGCGACCGAAAGCGAGACGATAAAGAAGGTCTTGCTTCCCGCTGCGCTTCCTGGAATCGTCGCCGGTGTGATGCTGGCTATCAGCCGCGCCATCGGTGAGACGATGATCGTCGTCATGGCAGCGGGTGCTACCGCCCGTCTCTCGGCTGATCCCTTCGAGAGCATGACGACGGTCACTTACCAGATCGTTCAGTTGCTTACTGGTGATCAGGAATTTGACAGTCCCAAGACATTGTCTGCCTTCGCGCTCGGCCTTGTCCTCTTTGCTGTTACTCTCGTTCTCAATATCGTGGCGCTTCGCGTGGTGAAGCGGTTCCGGGAAGCTTATGACTGACCCTTGGCAATCCCCACAGATGGCGCGCCGTATTGAGCGACGGCATGCTGCCGAGCGTCGCTTTCGCGCGATGGGTTTCCTGGCCATCGTGATCTCGATGGTCTTCCTGGTATTCTTGTTGTTCACCATGCTGAGGAACGGCATCGGTGGACTGGATTGGTCGTTTCTCAGCGGTTCGGATTCGACCGAAGCGGACGTGGCCGGCGTGTGGGGAGCGGTGAAGGGTTCGTTGCTGACGATGATCGTCACGCTGCTGCTGTCGTTCCCCATGGGGGTGCTGGCGGCGATCTATCTCGAGGAGTTCGCTCCGCGTAGTCGCTGGGTCGAATGGGTCGAGGTATCGATCAACAATCTTGCGGCTGTGCCATCGATCATTTTCGGTCTTCTCGGCTTGGCGGTGTTCATCAACTTCGCGCATTTACCTCGATCCTCTCCTCTGGTCGGTGGTATGACGTTGGCTCTGATGACGATGCCTGTCATCGTCATCTCGGGCCGGAATGCGATCAAGGCGGTGCCTCCGTCGATCCGTGATGCGGCACTGGCGATCGGCGCTAGCCCGGTGCAGACGGTGTTCCATCACGTGCTGCCGCTGGCTTTGCCAGGCATCCTCACGGGCACGATTATCGGCATGGCGCGTGCGTTGGGCGAAACTGCACCGTTGTTGATGATCGGCATGCGCGCCTTCGTCACAACCCCACCGGGCGGCGTTACCGATCCCGCCAGCGTGCTGCCGATGCAGATATTCCTCTGGTCGGACGAGATCGACCAGGCTTTCGTCCGTAATACATCGGCGGCCATCATCGTGCTGCTGGTGTTCCTGCTGGCGATGAATGGCCTTGCTATCTACCTCCGCAACAAGTTCGAGACCCGCTGGTAGTTATGACCACACCTCCCAAGATCACTGCCCGCAACGTCAAGGTTTTCTATGGCGAGAAGCAGGCGCTCAACGATGTCTCAATTGACATCCATACCGGCCGCGTTACCGCCTTCATCGGCCCGTCAGGCTGCGGCAAATCGACGTTTTTGCGTACGCTCAATCGCATGAACGACACGATTGCAAGCTGCCGCGTCGAAGGGCAGATTTGCCTCGATGGCGAGGATATCTACGCACCGCGTCTTGATCCTGTGCAGCTTCGCGCCCGCGTTGGCATGGTCTTCCAGAAGCCGAACCCGTTTCCCAAGTCGATCTTCGAGAACGTCGCTTACGGTCCCCGAATCCATGGGCTTGCCGCCAACAAGGCAGAGATGGAGGCCATCGTCGAAAAATCGCTACGCCGCGCTGGCTTGTGGGATGAGGTGAGGGATCGCCTGTCCGACGCTGGCACCGCGCTGTCGGGCGGCCAGCAGCAGCGCCTCTGTATTGCCCGAGCGATCGCGGTGAGCCCCGAGGTTATCCTGATGGACGAGCCTTGTTCGGCGCTCGATCCGATCGCCACCGCGCGCATCGAGGAATTGATCGATGAGCTCAAGGAACGCTACGCGATCGTCATCGTCACTCACTCGATGCAGCAGGCGGCCCGTGTGTCGCAGCGGACGGCCTTCTTCCACCTCGGCACTATGGTCGAATACGGCGATACTTCCGATATCTTCACTAATCCGCGCGAAGAGCGCACCAAGGATTACATCACCGGTCGCTACGGCTGACAGGGGAATCTCATGGCCGAACATACAGTCAAATCCTTCGACAACGAGATCAGCCAGCTGCGCGGGCTCATCGCGGAAATGGGCGGGCTTGCCGAAGTCGCAATCCGCGACGCGATCGACGCGTTGGCGCGGCATGACGAAGAGAAGGCGAAACAGATCGTCGCCAATGATGCCCGGCTTGATGCGCTGGAGGCTGAAGTGGATCGGCTGGCATTGCGCATAATTGCGCTGCGGGCACCAATGGCCGACGATCTGCGCGATGTGATCGCCGCACTTAAGATCTCGGGCGTGGTCGAGCGTATCGGCGACTATGCGAAGAACATCGCCAAGCGCGTCGGCGAGGTTGAAAGCCGCGGTAAGATCGGTCCGCTTACCTTGATTCCGGCGATGGCCGAAATCGCGCAGGGGATGGTGCGCGATGTGCTCAACGCCTACGGTGCCCGGGATTCGCTTCTGGCTGTCGAAGTCATCGCCCGCGACGAAAAGCTCGACAATTTCTATAACAGCCTGTTCCGCAACCTCGTCACTTACATGATGGAAAATCCGGCGACGATTTCCAGTGCCGCGCAACTCTTGTTTGTCGCGCGCAATCTGGAACGTATCGGCGATCATGCGACGAACGTGGCGGAAATGGTCTATTTCGCTGCGACAGGCCTCTATTTCTCCGAACGTGATCAGCCTGGCGACGATGTGAAGGTGATCTGATGAAACCGTCGATCCTGGTCGTCGAAGACGACATCGCGCTTTGCGAACTCCTGACCTGGAACCTCGGTGCCGAAGGCTACGATGTGCGCAGTACGGGAGATGGGGAGGAGGCCTTGCTAATGGTGCGGGAGCAAGCGCCTGATGCGATCATTCTCGACTGGATGGTGGAGCAGGTTCCCGGCATCGAAGTCTGTCGTCAGTTGCGTAAGGACAAGGCCACGGCTCGCGTGCCGATCCTGATGCTGACCGCCCGCGGCGAGGAGGAAGACCGCATCCGCGGCTTCAAGACCGGCGCCGACGACTATGTGACCAAACCTTTCAGCCCACGTGAGTTGATGGCGCGCGTCGAGGCGTTGCTCCGCCGCAGCCGACCTTCGCTGGCCGGCGATGTGCTGGTATTCGGTGATCTTGAGCTGGACGCATCCTCGCACCGTGTGCGTCGTGGCGGGGAAGCGTTGCACCTCGGCCCTACCGAATTCAAGCTGCTGCGCTATTTCATGGAGCGCCCGAGCCGGGTGCTGTCGCGTCAGCAGATCCTTGACGGGGTCTGGGGCATGGACTCCGACATCGACGAGCGCACCGTCGATGTGCACATCCGCCGTTTGCGCAAGGCGATCAATCGTGATGGGGAGACAGACCCGATCCGCACCGTGCGTGCCGCGGGTTACTCGATGGATGCGGCCTGAAGCCTGCGGGCGATCCAGGACAGGTTCCGGTAACTGCTAGATCGCCTTCTTGGTCCTTATTTTTTCGCCAAGGATAGCATCAGGCGCAGAAAGTCGTCTTCGCCCATCAACGCCTGGAACGGAGCGAACTCGGTAAAGCGCCAGGCTCCGTCGGCTTCGCGGCGGCATTCCATGCGGCAGTCGGCGACAGCGGACGGGCCCTTGAGACCTTGAACCGGTGGCTTGCCTTCACCGGCATAGTTGACGTTGAGAAACTTCAGCGTCGCTGTATTCTCGTCCTTGATGAAGGCGCGGACGTTGAGGAACGTGTGGCGGCCGGTGCGTGCGCCATCCTTCTGATACTTGGCCACGTTCTCATTACGGGTGCGATAGAACTGGACGATCGCCTCGCGGCCGCGAATCTGGTTCGGGCCTGCATGGAACACAGCGTCCTCGGTGTAGAATTCGCCCACGCTGCCCGCGCCGTTGATGTCGATCTCTTCGGCGAAATCATAAAGCCGTTGTTCAAGCTCATAAGCGACGAGCAACTGGTCGAGGGTGTAGTTTCGCATGTCTTCTCCCGAAATGTCTCGCGGTCGCAGGCCTGGCCGATAACGACTCTGCTGGCGTGCGACCATAGACAAGACCATACAGGCTTGCGAGAGCGGTGCAGCGATACTTGACCCGATCAGGCGGCGGCGCGCTGGTCGTCGTCCAGACTGAAGCCGGTAATGCCGCGATCTCCGCGCTTACTCGCGTAAAGCCCCTTGTCGGCAAGGCTTAGTAAGTGTTCGAGGTCGTGGGCGCGGTCGTTGCTGACGACGTAGCCTATGCTTGCTGAGATTTTCAAATCGTGTTCGTCTATCTTGAAAGGCCGGGCGATTGCGGCGCAAAGCCGGCGAGCAAGCAGTTCTGCTTCTTGGGGATGGGCAATGTCGCGCTGGATGATAGCGAATTCGTCGCCGCCCAGTCGCGCGGCCATGTCGCTGTCGCGGATCGTGTGGGCGATGCGGCGGGCGGCTGCAGTGAGCAGTGCATCGCCTGCAGGGTGACCATAGGTATCATTGATGGGTTTGAAACCATTGAGATCGAGATAATGCACCGCGATAGCGCCATAGGCATGGGCATAGCTGACATTGTCGTCAAACCATTCGCGCAACGCCAGCCGATTGGGCAATGCCGTCAATCCGTCCTTGCGGGCAAGCGCGGCGAACGTCATGCGCAGCCCGGTGTTGCGGATCGCGCGGTGATGCCGCCGGCCCATGCTATGTATCCCTCCCGCAAGCAATGCCAGCACGAACAGGCTCATGGTCCAGTACGTAGCATCCGGTTTTGCCAGAGCTGTCAGCGCGGCGGGAACAATGGAGACCAGCATGCTGGGGATCGCAATTTTCGGCCGTAATGCGATGCCTGCAGCAACTCCGGCGCAATAGCCGACCAACATGCACATCAGCAGCATATGGATAGCTGGAAAAGGCAATGCCATTGTCCGTTGCCCGAACATCCCGAGCAATGCGGCGAAACCCACATAGGGCAGCGCAAAGCGGCCCTCGATCCTGCGGGCTTCTCCGATCGTCAGGTCTTTGCGTCTGATGGACGATGCCGCGAAATGAGTCACGACGAGACGAGTAGCGGATACCAAAAGGCCGCTCACGAGCAGGCAGAAGAGGAGCGGATCGCGAGTCTTCCATACGATCAGTGCGCCACATAGCGCGAATCCCACCGACATGATCGCAGCCGGAACAAAAGCATAGAAAAGGCTGCGAATGAGTTCGACCTCTACCGCATCGGGCTGGCCGCGTGAATTCATGATGCCGAGCAATGGCATGTAGTCAGGAAACCGGGTGTCGGCAGGGTCATCAGATTTGCCTAATGACCAGCGGTATAGATAATCCTAACGCAGAGCTCGCGTGCAATGCCTTCACAAGGATTCGTATCGCGAAAAGAAAACCCTCGTCCCGGGGGCAAGAGGGACGAGGGTTCCTTTGAGCGTTCGTCACGCTTGTCAGGACGACCAACCAGGAGGCGCGGGCAACAGGGGGGAAACCCGCCTCAAGTCGTCTTGACCAGACCTATTTAGTATGTCCGTGCTTGCTGCCAAGTGAACGAGAGGGTCAGGAATGTCGCAACTTGTCGCTCACCGGGCACAAGCTGCGACGACCCGTTTTTTCTCATCGACGAGATGGCGAGCGGGGATCATTCCAGCGAAAGGCGCTGTCAGCAACAGCCGTGCCGTATCTCTGGTTCGAAAGCCGAATCGTCGTGCGCCGGTTCTGCGAATCGAGCGCCACCCAACTGGTCAGTTCCAGCCCACCTGGAGCCGATGCATTGCGCACGAAAATGAGGGTAATCACGCCATATTCTGGATGCGCGCGATCGCGAACTTCGATGCTCACCACATTGGGATCAGTTGTAGGTTGTAGCGTGCCGAAGCGCGAAACGTCGCGATTGGGATCGAGCAGCGCACCTAACGGGCTGTTGCCGATTGGCCAGCGCTGGACTTGCCGCACTTCGTAATCGATCATGTTGAGCGAACGGCCATCCGACACGATTAGCATGGGTACGCCCCGCTCGTACTGGAAGCGGATCTTACCGGGACGTTTCAGCGTCAACACGCCTGAGACACGCTGGCCGTTGCGATCGGTCTGTGTGAAGTCGGCGGTCATCGTAGAGATGCCGCGTAGTGCTGAAACCGCCTGGGCCAGAGTAGCTGCAGGTGCTTGCGCCTGGGCGGTCTCTACATAGCCAGTCATTGGCGTAGAAACGACAAGCGCCGCCAAAACGGCGGCGCCAGGGATCTTGGTCAAGCTTCGTATAATGCGGTTCATGCCTCGGCTCCCTAGGGTCACCGCGTTGAACTCGCGCTGAACCGTTACTTGATCTTGGCTTCTTTGAACTCGACATGCTTGCGCACGACGGGATCATACTTGCGGAAGCTCATTTTCTCGGTCGTGTTCCGGGGATTCTTTTTCGTGACGTAGAAAAAGCCGGTATCGGCGGTGGAGACCAGCCGGATCTTGACGGTTGCGGGCTTCGCCATGGCGCTATCCTGAACTTTCCTCAGCCGCGCGGGCGGCCATCCAAACAAGCAGAGCGGCGAAAGCTCGCCGCCCCTCAAGGCAGCGGCCATTGCGACAAGCACCGTCCAAAGTCAAGCGGTGCAGGCGGGTTAGCTGGTCGGATAAGGTGCGATCGGGTCCAGAACCCCGAATTTCTCCTTTGCGAGCGAATGTTCGAGTGGTTTGAGGTCAATGGTGATCGCTTCAACCGCCGTATCCGGCAGTCGATCTAGCAGATCGCGAATCAGGGTAAGGCGGCCAAGCCGCTGATCGTTGAAATCCACCAGTGTCCACGGTGCATGATCGGTATGCGTGGCCTTGAGCATCTTTTCGCGTGCTTGGGTATACTCGCGGTACTTCTGACGCGCCGTGAGGTCGATGGGCGAAAGCTTCCAGCGCTTCAACGGATCGGCAAGGCGTTCGGCCAGTCGTTCTTCCTGTTGCTCCTGGTCGCAAGCCAGCCAGTACTTGAACAGCAGGATGCCATCGTCGATCAGCAGCTTCTCGAATGTGGGTGTGTGTCGCAGGAAGGATTCGGTTTCCTCCTCCCTACAGAAGCCCATGACTCGTTCCACGCCGGCGCGATTGTACCAGCTTCGGTCGAACAGCACGATTTCGCCCCTGGCGGGCAAGTGCACGATGTAGCGCTGGAAGTACCATTGGCTCGCTTCGCGGTCGCTTGGCTTGGCCAGCGCGACGATACGGCACTGGCGCGGATTGAGTCGTTCCGAAATAGCGCGGATCGCGCCGCCCTTGCCCGCCGTATCACGGCCTTCCAACAGGATGACGACGCGCGATCCGCTCGCTTCTACCCAACGTGCCATGGCGACGAGCTCTTCCTCCAGCGGTTCGAGCAATTCCTCGTAACGCTTGCGTTTGAGCTTGCCGATGGTGGCCTCCTTACTCAGCGGGACAGCAACCAGACTGCCAGAATTCCGACGACGATACGATACCATGCGAAAGGCGAGAAACCCGACCGGGTGACGAACGCCATGAAGGCGTGGATCACCGCTAGCGCGACAATGAACGAGACGAAAAAGCCGACAGCGATCTCGCCCCAACCGACCGGTCCCAAACCAGAGGCGAGCGCGACGCGGTTGTCCCACAGCTCCAGTGTGGTTGCGCCCATCATCGTCGGCACGGCTAGGAAGAAGCTGAACTCGGCGGCGGTGCGCCGCTCTATGCCCATCGCCAGTGCCCCCATTATCGTCGCGCCGGACCGGCTGATGCCGGGAATCATGGAGATGCACTGGACAAGGCCGACTCCAAATGCCCTGGTTGCCGACAACTGTGCGACCCCGGTTGCCGGTCCGGGCCTAGCCACGCGCTCGATCACGAGAATGGCGATACCGCCGACGATCAGTGCCCAGCCGACTACAATGGGACTACCTAGCAGGATGTCGATATAGTTCTTCAGCGCCAACCCCAGTACCGCCGAAGGCAGGAAGCCGAGCAGGATGTTGCGCAGGAAGCGGAAACTCATCGGTTCCAGCCGTAGAAGCCCCCAGCCGACCGCCCAAAACGTTCGCCAATATTGCACCACCACGGCCAGGATCGCGCCGAGCTGGATGACGACATTGAACACCTTCCATTGATCGGCGTCATAGCCGAACAATTCGGAAGCGAGGATCAGGTGACCGGTCGATGAAACCGGTATGAACTCGGTCAAACCCTCGACTATTCCGAGGAGAATGGCAGTAAGAGTCAGATCCATGGAGCCCCGTTACTATTGGGAGGACGGTCAAGAAGGTGGAGTAGGTTCGCTCTACCAGATGCGCACGCGCTGTTCTGGCGCGAGATAGAGCTTGTTGCCCGGTTTGACATCGAAGGCGCGATACCATTCATCGAAGTTCCGTACGATGCCGTTGATCCGATATTGTGGCGGCGAATGTGGATCAGTGACAAGGTACTGCCGTGCCGTGGCTTCGCGTACTTCCCCGCGCCAGACTTGTGCCCAGGCAAGGAAAAACCGCTGGTCGCCGGTATAGCCATCGATCACTGGTGCCTCCTTGCCGTTCAGCGACAGCTTGTAAGCGCGGTAGGCGAGGCTGAGACCGCCGAGGTCGCCGATGTTTTCGCCCAGTGTTAACTGGCCGTTCACGCAGGTTTTGCCTTGGTCGAACGGGCAGAACGCGGCGTACTGGCCGACGATCTTGCTCGTCAACGCTTCGAAGGCGACCTTGTCCTGCGGCGTCCACCAATCACGAAGATTGCCGGCGCCATCGGATTTGGCGCCCTGATCGTCGAAGCCGTGGCCCATCTCGTGCCCGATGACTGCGCCTATCGCGCCGTAGTTTACTGCAGGATCGGCGCTCAGGTTGAAGAAGGGCGGTTGCAGGATCGCGGCGGGAAAAACGATCTCGTTGAACGTCGGGTTGTAATAGGCGTTTACCGTTTGCGGGAACATGAACCATTCGTCGCGATCGACCGGCTTGCCGATGCGGCGGATCTGATCCTTCGTCGCCCATTCCTGCGCGGCGACCTGGTTGGCAAGCGGTGTCTTCGCATCAGGCACGAGGCCGTCATAAGTCTTGTATTTCACCGGCGCGCCGATCTTCGGTGTGAACGCATCGAGCTTCGCTTCGGCTTCCTTGCGCGTTTCAGGGCCCATCCACTTCAATTCGGCTAGATTGGCCGCCATCGCCTTGCGCAGATTGCCGACAAGATCGTTCATCGCTGCGCGGTTCGCCGCCGGAAAGAAACGGTCGGCATAGATACGGCCGACGAGTTCGCCGATCTGTCCTTCGACCGCCGAAATGCCTCGCCGCCATCGGTCCCGCTGCTTCGGTTGCCCGCCAAGCATAGTGCCATAGAAAGCGAACTGCGCATCGTCGATTTCCTTCGGTAGAAAGGCGGCATGATCGCTTAGGAAATGCGCGGTCAGATAAGCCTTCCAGGTCGCGAGTGGCGTGGCGGGAATCAGCCGAAGGGTGGCGGGGACACCACCCCCAAGCTTGGCTGCCATTTCCGGCGTGAACTTTGCGGCAGCAAGTTCTTCCTTGGTTGGCGGAATTTGCGCGACGATCGCGTCAGTCACTCCTATTGCGCCAATATTCTTGATGAAGCGCGCAAGCAGCCTATCTGGGGCCAGCCCGTCGAGTTCGGCAAGCGTCAGCTTGTTATAGGTAAGATCACGGTTGCGCTGGAGTGAGCGGTCCCACATCGCCCTGGCTATCTCGGTTTCGAGCGCGATTACTGATTGTGCGCTAGCCTGCGGATTGGCATCTCCCGCCTTGCCAAGCAAGAACGTCAGGTAGTCGAGGTACTTGGCGCGGATACCCTGATACTGCGGCGTATCGAGCAGGTAGTAATCGCGGTCCGGCAAGCCGAGTCCATCCTGACCGAAGTACAACGCATAACGATCACTCTGCTTCTCGTCGGCATCGACATAGGCTGCGATCGGAGAAGCGAAACCCGGTGCGGCGAATAGGGCGACGAGGTCGTCGGTGGATTTTACCGCATTGATCCTGTCGAGAAACACGCGGGCCGGAGCCATGCCGGCAGTCTCGATACCAGTGGTATCCATGAACGCCGAATAGGCTGCTGCGATACGGGCTTCGTCGGTGCCGTCAGCCGGTTTCTTCGCCACCAATCCATCGAGAATCGTATGCAGGCGGTCGTCCGACAAGTCGCGTAGCGTGATGAAGGCCCCGATCCGCGTCTTGTCCGGCGGCATGTCGGTGACGTCGTTCCACTTGCCGTTGACGTAGCGGTCGAAATCGTCCCCAGGCTTCGTAGCGCTATCGATCCACTGCGTCTGGATCCCGAAACGTCCCCAGTCTCCCGGCCCCGTGTCGGCAAGTGAAGGCAAGGGGACTACTGCCGCCAGGGCAAGACAAGCACCGGCAAGCGCGCGGATACTGGAAAAGGGCATGGGCACTCCGAGAACGGTCGCAAGGCCGCCGATGCTAGTCGCGTGCCGTCATGGAGGAAAGCTCATTCCAGCGGAAGTATTTGCCGCTCATCGAATTGCAGCGAGGCCAGCCGGGCATAGAGCCCGCCGGCACGGCTGAGATCCTCGTGCGTACCAGTCTCCACGATGCGTCCTTTGTCCAGGACGATGATTCGGTCTGCCTGCCGCACGGTGGCGAGGCGATGTGCGATGACAAGGGTGGTGCGGCTTTCCATCAACCGATCGAGTGCATCCTGCACAAGCCGCTCGCTTTCCGCGTCGAGGGCGCTGGTCGCTTCGTCAAGCAGCAGGATCGGCGCGTCGCGTAGCAAGGCGCGAGCAATGGCGATGCGCTGGCGCTGCCCGCCTGAAAGCCGTGCGCCGTCTTCGCCCAGAAACGTATCGAGCCCTTGCGGAAGATCGCGCAGGAAGCTTTCGGCATTGGCTGCTCTGGCAGCCGCCCAGATTTCCTCGTCCGTCGCGTTCCAGTTGCCGTAGCGCAAGTTGTCGCGGGCGTTTGCTGCGAAAAGTACGCCCTCCTGTGGCACTAGCGCGATGCGACGGCGGATGTCAGCAGGATCGGCGGTGCCCAGCGCGACACCATCAAGCTTGATGCGTCCGGCTTGTGGATCGTAGAAACGCTCGGCGAGCTGAAACAGGGTCGACTTGCCGGCTCCGGAAGGCCCTACGATGGCTACCGTTTCACCAGGTTCCACGGTTAGCGAGAAATCCGAGAGCGCTGCCCATTCGGGGCGCGACGGATAGCGGAAGGTAACCTTCTCGAAGGCGAGTTGCCCACGCGGAGGCTGCGGCAGGGCTACGGGTCTTGCCGGAGGGGCAATCGCGGGCTTTTCATGGAGCAGTTCGTTAAGCCGGCTGGCTGCGCCGGCACCACGCAAAAGATCGCCGTAGACTTCGCTCAGCGAGCCGAAAGCGCCCGCGACCAGGCCGCCGGTGATGACGAAGGCGGCGATCGTGCCTCCGCTTATCGTCCCCGCCGCCATCGCTAAGGCGCCGCGCCACATCAGCAAGGTCAAGGCGCCGAAGATCAGCACCATGATTGTCGCGGTCATCGCCGCGCGGATCATGATGCGGCGCTTGGCAGTGGCGAATGTGCGGTCCACGGCGGCGGCGAAGCGTTCCCACTCCCGTCCTTCCTGGTTGAAGGCCTGAACCACGCGAATACCGCCAAGCACCTCGGACGTCAGTGCGCCGATGTCCGCAACCCTGTCCTGACTAGTCCGCGCGACGCTGCGGAGACGCCGGCCGAACCAGACGATCGGTAGCACCACCAGCGGAATGCCGATGACAAGCCCCGCCGTCAGCGTCGGCGCGAGGAAGAACAGGTAGATAATCCCGCCAACACCGGTGATCAGATTGCGCAACGCGACTGACACGGTTGATCCGACGATCTGTTCTATGATCGCTGTATCCGAGGTCATGCGCGAGGCGATTTCCTTCGGGCTGTTTGCTTCGAAGAAGCCCGGCGACAGGCGCAGTAGATTTTCCTGCACTGCAAGCCTGAGATCGCCGACTACCCGTTCGCCGAGCCATGACACGAAATAGAAACGCAATGCTGTCGCCACACCAAGCAGGACGACGATCATCAGCAGAT
This sequence comes from Novosphingobium sp., assembly GCA_036400975.1. Classification (GTDB taxonomy): domain Bacteria; phylum Pseudomonadota; class Alphaproteobacteria; order Sphingomonadales; family Sphingomonadaceae; genus Novosphingobium. The sequence continues at coordinate 29,398 of DASWWL010000115.1, forward strand.
AATAGAAAGAGTGGTCGATCGTTGCGACGTCGGCATGAGGACCGAAAGCCTTGTCGATAATCGCCTTGAAGCGCGCGGGAATGGCGATCGTCGCACTTGAAGTCGTAAGCAGCGCCAGCAATGCGATGACGATCTGTTTCGGATAGCGCAAGGTGAGCTTCCAGACCATCCGCAATGGCCCAAGGTTCCGGACGGGACGCGGGACATCGGAAGCTGCCGCGTGGGTCGTATCGCTTGTATCGGCTGTCATCGCCGCGCCCCTTACAACCTTCCCGTCGATAGGGAAAGCACGCCTTACGTCACCTGACTTAAGCTGGCGAGTGGCTTTGTGAAAGGTTGGGGCCCTAACGCAACGCACAATCGAAATGCCGCATTGCACAAAAAGCGATTCGCTTCCACTATGGAGGGAAGGATTGCAGCAATCCGTCCCCGCAGGAGATCGCAATGCTGTACAAGGCATATGAATTGCAGCGCGCCGTGCTAAACGGTGCCAGCGCCTGGGCATCGATGGGCGCCGACCTTCTGTCAAATCCTGCGTTGCCGATGGGCTACTTCGGCTTTGGACCACTTGTCGCTTCGGCGCTCGATGTTTTTGCCCATGCTGCGGCGCCGCGTGGCAAACCAGCGTTCGATATTGAATCTGTGGTCGTTGACGGTGCGACGCATATCGTGACCGAAGCAATCGTGTTGCATCGCCCATTCGGCAACCTTCTGCGTTTCACGCATGATGGCTTGCCCGCCGATGCGCCGAAACTCTTGATTGTCGCGCCGATGAGCGGCCATTATGCGACGCTGCTTCGCGGCACGGTGGCGCGCATGGTGGAGCGTGTCGAGGTCTACATCACGGACTGGGCCGACGCGAAGATGGTGCCGGTTCAAGCCGGTCGCTTCGATCTGGACGATTACATCGATTACCTGATCGGCTTCCTTGAGTTCATCGGTCCGAACACGCACATGCTGGCGGTTTGCCAACCTTCCGTGCCTTCGCTCGCCGCAACCGCGATCATGGGCGCCGCGGATCATCCCTGCCGTCCGGCCACGCTGACGATGATGGGTGGTCCGATCGATACACGCGAGGCACCCACGAGCGTCAACGATATCGCGATGCAGCGGCCGCTGAGCTGGTTCGAGCACAGCGTCATCACGTCCATCCCGCACGGCTATCCTGGCGTCGGACGCAAGGTCTATCCGGGCTTCCTGCAGCTTGCCGGCTTCATCTCGATGAATCTCAGTTCGCATCTGATGAGCCATTACGCGATGTACAAGCATCTCATCGTGGGCGATGGCGAGAGCGCGGACGCGACCAAGGCCTTCTACAAGGAATACCAGTCTGTCTGCGACATGAGCGCCGAATTCTATCTGCAGACGATCGAGCACGTGTTCCAACGCCATTCGTTGCCCAAAGGGGAATTCGTGCACCGGGGCAATGCAATCGATCTCGGCGCAATCCGCGATACGGCACTTCTGGCGATCGAGGGTGAACGCGACGACATTTCGGGCATCGGCCAAACCAAGGCGGCATTGTATCTTGCCACCAACCTGCAGGAAACGCGCAAGAGATACTTTCTTGCGCCCGAAGTCGGCCATTACGGGATATTCAATGGCAGCAAATGGCGTAACAAGATCGCACCGGTCGTCGAAGAATGGATGACACGCCACGACCGCGCGCGGCTGAAGGTCGTCGCCTGACCGCTGGCGGTGCAAAGCGCGCTTCTTTGCGCTTTGACGGAAACCGTTTGGCTTCGGTTAACGCGCGGCGTTATATGATGTCGATATGACAAAGGGCGTTAAACGTCGCGATATTCTGACAACCGGGCTTGCGGCAGGCGCGGCGCTGGCAGTTCCTTCGCGTCTGCTGGCTGATCCGCTGGCCGTGGATTTCGACAAGGCTTTCACTCCGCCGGCCAATTCGCCGGTGCCGGCGACGGTCAGTGCGAACAGCCTTTACGAACGCCGTGTATTGGAGGTCGCCGCGCGCGAACGGGATCGTGCCGGCAATAAGCTGTGGCGCGGCGACCTTGCCGGCATCGCCGATTTTGCACGCCCCTCGTCGTTGCCACGCTTCCATTTCGCCAATCTCGAGAACGGAACCGTTCGCTCCTTCCTTGTCGCTCACGGCAAGGGATCCGATCCCGAGCATGACGGCTGGCTCAAGAATTTCTCGAATATGCCGGGTTCGGAGGCGACATCGCGCGGCGCTTACCTCACTTGCGAATGGTACAACGGCAAATACGGGACCTCGATTAGGTTGGTTGGGCTGGATGCTGACAATTCGCTCGCCTTGCCTCGCGCCATAGTCATTCACCCGGCATGGTATGCCGATCCGGCAATGATCACGAAATGGGGCAAGATCGGACGCAGTGAAGGCTGCTTCGCAATGGCGCCTGGCGATTTCAACGAAGCCCTGTGGCATCTTTCAGGCGGCAGGCTGCTTTTCGCCGATCGCATCGCAATGGTGTGAAAAACCGCCGATCCGGTGGATTGTCTCTTTCGAATTAGCTGTTAACTTTCCGTCCAGTCCGCGCAAAGCAGGACGCTGGGGGAGAGTTGTGTGGTCGGAACAGGCCAAGGTCGCGCGCGCGGTACGGAGCTTGTCGTGCTGCTGCTGGCGATCAACTGCCTCAATATGCTGGACCGCAATTTGCCCTTCATCCTCGCCGAGGCCATCAAGGGAGACATCGGCCTTACGGACAAGGAACTGGGCCTGCTGGGTGGAGTAGTCTTCGCGCTGGTCTATTCGGTCGGCGGTTTGCCGTTGGGCCGTCTTGCCGATCGTGGTTTCGCTCGCCAAACCGTTGCCGGTGCCGTCACATTGTGGAGCGCGATGACGGCTATTGGAAGCGCGGCGCAGAGTTTTCTCCATCTTGCAGGCGCGCGGCTGGGCGTGGCTGCGGGGGAAGCGGCTCTGGCGCCGGCGGCGCATGCGATCATCTCGGAGCATTTTCCGCCCGAACGGCGGGCAACGATGATCTCGATCTTCTCGATTGGAACGCCTGTCGGCTTCATGATCGGTCTCGCCTTCGGAGGCTGGCTTGTCGAGCATGTTGGATGGCGCGCCACCTTCCTTGCCATCGGTGTGCCCGGACTGTTGTTGGGGCTTCTCGCCTGGTGGCGTCTCCCGCGCGTCGAAACGCCGCCGCCCGTACAAGAGGGAATCGGTGATGCGTTACGCTTCCTCCTGTCGCGACGCAGCTTTCGTCACACGCTTGCCGCCGCTTCACTCTATTCCTTCGTCGGCTATTCGCTGAACACCTTCCTTCCCGCTTTCGTCATGCGCAGCCATGGTTTGGGGGCGGCGGAAACCGGGCTTTGGCTTGGACTCGGCACAGGTGCCGCCGGACTCATCGGCATGCCGCTCAGCGGCTGGCTGGCCGATCGCATGGCTGCGCGGGATCCGGGCTGGCGATTACGCATACCGGCACTGCTGATGGGGGCGAGCGCGCCCTTCCTGATGGCTGCCCTGCTAGTCGATCACTGGGGTATGGCAATCGCATTGATCTTCGTCCCGTTGATGCTGACATATGCATATCTCGGTCCCACCTTCTCGGCGATGCATGCCATTGTTCCGCCGAGGATGCGCGCGACGGCGACGTCCTGCCTGCTCGGCGGCCTGACGCTGTTCGGTGCTTCGCTGGGGCCGTTGCTGGTTGGAGCGATAAGCGACTGGCTTTCGATCGCCCATGGTCAGCATGCGCTGGCACTGGCCCTGCTGATCCTGCCCGTGGTCCTGCTGCTGTCCGCCTGGCAATTCGGGGTGGCCGCACGCAACCTTGCTCCCGACCTCTATCATGAAAGTGCCGAATGATGTCGCGACTTCCGGCCGAATCGATACTACATCGCGACCTTGCCGGATGACTGCCATGAGCATACCCGATCGCCGCAACGACAGGACGCCTCCAACGGATGCACGCCAGCTCCGTTCGCGCAAGGCACTGACTGGAGCGCTGCTCTCCCTGCTGGAGCAAAAACCTTTCGATCAATTGACGATACGCGAAATCTCGGCCCGCGCCGGTACCGGCTATGCTACGTTCTTTCGGCACTACCCGACCAAGGAAGCATTGCTAAGCGACATCGCCTCCGACGAAATATCCGCCCTTCTCCGCCTTACCACGCCCATCCTCCAAGGTGGTCAAAGGTATGGCTCGGTCCTGGCGCTCTGCAACTACGTTGCCGAGCACCGCAATCTCTGGTCGGCGCTTCTGACCGGCGGTGCGGCCGGCATCCTGCGCGAAGAATTCATCCGCCAGGGCCGCAAGCTGGCGGAAAACCAACCGCCGGCGCCTAATTGGCTGCCATCGGATCTCGCCATTGTCCATGGCACCGGCGGCACGATAGACCTGCTCGCCTGGTGGCTAATACAAGAGGAATTCCATGAGCCCGAAGAAATGGCCGGCCTGCTCGATCGTCTGATTCTTGCGCCCTTGTTCGGGGATCAGGGATCCGAGGTCAGCGACGCAGGGTGAGGGCGGGCCGTTGGGCTTTTCCGCGATCGTCCTAGCCGCGGGTGCCGGAGAGCGCTTCGGTGGTGGCAAGTTGACCGCGCGGTTCCGCGGCGAGGCTCTGCTGGCGCACGCGATACGGGTTGCCCGCGCCGCGCCGGTCGAAAGCGTGTTCGTGGTCCATACGCCCGAATTGCCGATGGGTGTGTGGAACGGCCAGCCAGATGTTGTTGCGCTCAAACTTTCCAGCAGTGGTCTTGCCCAATCGCTGAAGGCCGGTGTCGCTGCGGCGGGTCATGCCGATGGCGTTTTCGTCTTTCTGGGCGATATGCCGCTTGTGCCCCACGAAATCGCCGGATGCCTTGCACCGTTGCTGAAGAACAATTTCGCTGTCGTGCCCCGTCATGCCGGAAAACCTGGCCACCCCGTGCTCCTGTCGCGTCGCGCCTTCCCGGAAATCGAAGGCCTTGCCGGCGATGAAGGAGCAGGGCGATTGCTTCGCGAAAGAACGGATGTGGCGTTCCTCGATTGTGCGGACGACCGGGTATTGCTCGATGTAGATCGGATAGAAGACCTAGCTCGGCTGGAGGAACGCATTCGGGCTCAAGGAGAGGCTGAGTGATCATCGTTGTCGCGAAAGTACGAATCCATCCTGAAAAAGTCGAACTTTACGAAGCCACTTGTCATGATCTTTTGCCGAAAGTCCGGGCAGCCGAGCCGGAAACCATTTTCTACCACGTCGGTGCGAGCCGCGACGAACCGCTGACTTATCGTGTGATCGAGGTCTATCGGGATG
>DASWWL010000116.1:0-14830 GCA_036400975.1 Novosphingobium sp.
AGCGCCCCGCACCTCAGGGTCGTGCCGGACAGCCATGCGTGATGCTGCCGGCCGTTCGCATAACAACTCACACGCATCCACGCCCGTACTGCCGGGCACATACCACAAGCGCCGGCCGCACAGCCCGTTCGCTGCTCTCTATCTCCAGGCGCACACCCGGCCTCGCCAGCGGGCGATGACGCATGTCTGCGTTCCTTACCAGCCTGCTTCCACCCAACGGCACTACCCTATGGCGGCCGGGTGGGAGAGCGAACCGGTGCCGCAGCCGTTTCGGCGGCGCCAAGGACCAAGGCTTTCGAGATCTTAGAAGGCTAACGGTATATTCACCCTTTTATTCGATAGCAGGCCTGAAATCAGCCGGTCTGCGCGGGGTAAATGGCCATCCTGCGTCGCATCGCCGGCGTATTTGAGGATGTGCGTATGCCCCGCGACCGTTTGTCCCGCCTTCTTGCCGGGAGCGCGATAGCCAGCCTTGCCCTGACGGGCTGCGCGGGTGCGGGCGGCGGACAGCAGTTGCCGTCCGCCTCGTTCGTATCGATGCAGGAAGGTCCGGGCGAGGAATACGTCATCGGCCCGCTGGACGAGCTGACCGTATTCGTCTGGCGCAATCCCGAACTGGGCGCGAGCGTGCAGGTGCGACCCGACGGCCGCATCACCACGCCCCTGATCACCGACATGCCCGCCGTGGGCAAGACGCCCTCCATGCTGGCCGAGGATATCAAGCTCCAGCTTTCCCAGTATATCCAGGAACCGCTGGTCTCCGTGATCGTCAACAAGTTCGCGGGAACGTTCAGCCAGCAGGTGCGCGTCGTCGGCGCGACCGAAAAACCGGCGTCGATCCCCTACCGCGCCAACATGACACTGCTGGACGCGATGATCGCGGTCGGCGGCTTGTCTGAATTCGCGGCCGGAAATCGCGCGCGCCTGATCCGTTTCGACAAGGAGAGCGGCAAGCAGCGCGAATTCGCGCTCCGGCTCGGCGATCTGCTCAAGAAGGGGGAAAGCAAGGCCAACGTGATGCTGATGCCGGGTGATGTCATCATCATCCCCGAGAGCATGTTCTGAGGCGGATAGGGGGCAGCCGGCGCCATGAATTCGCTGTACGACGAAGTCCTCTCCGCGCTGCATGGCGTATGGAATCGCCGCTGGCTGGCGCTGGCGGTGGCCTGGGGCGTATGCCTGCTCGGATGGCTGGTCGTGGCGCTGATCCCCAACAGCTATGAATCGCGCGCGCGGATATTCATCCAGCTCGACGATGCCCTGGCCGAGCAGGTCGGCATCGGCGTCGCCGACCGCAAACGCGACATCGAGCGCATCCGCCAGACCCTGACGAGCGCGGTCAACCTGGAAAAGGTCGTGCGATCGACCCGGATGGGCGACGCGGTGCAGACGCCGAAGGAAATGGAGGCCGCTGTCATCGGCCTGGCCAAGGATATCAAGGTCGTCAGTCAGCAGGATAACCTGTTCGAGATCACCGCGGTCTCGAAGGCGGGTTCCCTCTCGGATGCGGAGAACGCCAGGCTGGCTCAGGATATCGTCCAGAAGCTGATCGATATCTTCCGCGAGGAGAATCTTTCCGGCGGCCGCGGCGAAATGGTCGAAACCATGGAGTTCGTGAACCAGCAGCTTGCCCAGCGCGAGAAGGAGCTGGAAACCGCCGAGAAACGCCGGCTCGACTTCGAAGCCCGCAACCCGGACATGATTCAGGGCGGCCAGGCTGGCCTTCAGCGCCTCGAGGCCGCGCGCGGCGAGCTGCGCAATGTCGAATCCGATCTCGCGGCGGCGCAGAGCGCGCTGGCCGCGATTTCGGGCCAGCTCGCCGGCACGCCGCAAAGCCTTGCGGGAGCAGGCGCTGGCGGGGCGCGCGGGGCTTTGGCGCAGGCGACGGCGGATCTCGCCGGAATGCGCGCGCGCGGGCTGACGGACAGCCACCCCGACGTCATCGCGCTCAAGAACCAGATTGCAGGCCTGCGCGGCGCGGCGCAGGCCGAGGGACCGGGCGCCGGCACGCCGAACCCGGCCTACAGTTCGCTCGTCTCGATCAAGGCGGAGCGCCAGGCCGGCGTTCAGGCGCTGGGCGCGCGCCGTGCGTCCCTGCAGGCGGAGATCGCCCAACTGACCGCGCGCCAGATCAACAATCCCGAAGTAGCCGCCGAAGCCCAACGCATCGGCCGCGACTATGACGTGCTGCGCCAGCAGTATGACAAGCTCCTGCAGGATCGCGAGGAACTGCGCATTCGCGGTGAGGTGAAGACCGAGCGCGAAGCCGTGAAGTTCGAGGTGGTCGATCCGCCGACGAGCCCGCGGGCGCCTATCGCGCCGAACCGTCCGATCCTGCTTCTGGCGGTATTGATCGTCGGGTTCGGCGCGGGGTGCGGCGCGGCTTTCGCGATGGGGCAGCTCCGCTCGACGTTCGCGACGACCGGGAAGCTCGAAAAGACGACCGGCCTGCCGGTGCTGGGGGCGATTTCCCAGACTGTGACGGAAACGGCGCGCGCGCTGCGCACCCGGCGCTTCAAGTATTTCCTCGCCGGTTCGGGCGGGCTCGTCGGGCTGTGCCTGCTGCTGCTCGTCGTCGAATTCGTGCAGCGCGGCATGGTGGCTTGAGATGACCGACCAGAGCAAGATCCCGATGCCGCAGGATAGCGCGGATTCCCTGATCGAACGGGCCGCCAGGGCTTATGACCTGCGCTCCTTTTCGCCGCCTCCCGTGCCTGGGGATTTGGCCCCGCCGCAGCCGAAGCCGGCGCAGCGCTATCGCGCGACGATGCCTGAAGCGGTCCGGCCCCAGCCCGCCACGCCGCCACCTGTCACGCCTCAGCCTGTCGTACACACCGAACCGTCCGAACCAGTCGAGGCTGTCGCATCGGTCGAGTCGGTTGTGGCCCCGGTCCAGACGGAAAAGCCCGTGTCGCTTCCCGCGACATTCAACGGTGTCCTCCATCAGATCGATCGCCAGCATTTGCGGGATCAAGGACTGCTCGTCCCGGAGGGAGCGGTAACCACGCTGCAGGAAGAATTCCGCATCGTGAAGCGCCAGCTCCTCGAACAGGTTGGCCTGATGCGCCGCGATGGGCGGGGCGGCGTCGCCCAGCGCGTGCTGGTGGGATCTGCGCATCCCGGCGAGGGCAAGACTTATTGCGCGGTGAATCTGGCCCTGTCGCTTTCCGGCGAAAAAGAGAACGAAGTTCTTTTGGTCGATGCCGATTTCGCCAAGCCCTCGATACTGGGGATGCTCGGTCTTCCCGGCGGACCGGGGCTGATGGATGCCCTGACGCAAGCCGACGCGGACGTCGCCGACTTCGTGCTGAGGACGGATATTCCGGGGCTCTCGATATTGCCGGCCGGCAACGCCACGACATCGGACAGCGAATATCTCGCGTCTTCGCGCACGGCCAAGGTGCTCGACCGGCTGACCGAGGGCGCGCCGCAGCGGATCGTGATCTTCGATTCTCCGCCCGTGCTCGCCGCCTCGCCGGCGGCCGAACTGGCGAAACATGTCGGTCAGGCGATCGTCGTCGTCCGTGCCGACAGGACCGGGCAGGGGGCGCTGGAGGATGCGATCTCGTTGCTGTCCGGCTGTCCGAACATTCAGCTGCTGCTCAATTGCACCAGCTTCAGCCCAAGCGGTCGCCGCTTTGGGGCATATTACGGGTACGGGGAATGACCATGACGTCACGTCTTCCATACAGGGGCGCCGTCCTCTCTGCGTTTGTCGCGCTGACATTACCGCTGGCCACCTCGGCGCAAACGATGGGGTATGGCAACGTCGGTTCGGGTGGCGATGCGGGCGGCGATTCCGCAACCTCCAAAAGCGGCGATCGCGGCAAGGATGCTCGCGGACCTCGCGGCAGGGGGCGCGTGGAAGTGACACCCTATATCGAGGCGGCGCAGATCGTCACTGCGGATTTGTCTCCCGGCAACGAAGTACTGACTTATTCGGTGTTGGCTGCCGGACTCGACGCGACCATAGCCGGGCGCAACAACGCGGCATCGGCTTCGGTGCGTTATGAGCACCGTTTCGGTTGGGGCAAGGCGGAAGACAGCGATTTCGTGAGCGGCATCGCGCGCGGTTATGCCACTGTCGTTCCCGGTGTGCGGATCGAGGCAGGCGCGCTCGCCGCGCGCACGAGCATCGATCAGAGCGGAACCGGTGCGCTAAGCCAGATTGCAGACGGCAACGCCGTGACCCACACTTATTCGGTCTATGGCGGCCCTTCGGTGAAAACCCATGCGGGCGATGTTGCGATCGATGCCAGTTATCTGATCGGCTACACCAAGATCGATGCGGACAACGGCGTCACATCGGCCCCCTTGCGGGCGGACGTCTTCGACGAGAGCACCGCACAGATGGCGAACGTCCACGCGGGCGTGAAAGCGGGCGACGTGCTGCCCGTGGGTATTGGCGCGGGGGCGGGATACTACCGCGAGGACATATCCAATCTCGATCAGCGCGTGGAGGATTTCCATGCCCGTGCCGACGTGGCCGTGCCGTTGACCAATACTGTCCAGCTCGTGGGCGGCATCGGTTATGAGGACGTGGAGATTTCCGGCCGGGACGCCTTGCGTGACGGCGCGGGCCTTCCCGTGGTGGGTTCCGATGGCCGCTATGTCGTCGATGAAACCAGCCCGCGCATCCTGGCCTACGACGTCGAAGGCCTGATCTGGGACGCAGGCGTGATCTGGCGTCCGAGCAAGCGCACTGCATTGGAAGCCCATGTCGGCCGCCGCTATGGCAGCACGAGCTACTACGGCAGCTTCGCTTATGCGCCGACCTCGCGCAGCGCGCTCAATATCTCGGTCTACGACAATGTCGCGGGCTTCGGCGGCCAGCTCAACCGGGCGCTGGCGGGCCTGCCGACCGATTTCCAGGCCACGCGCAACCCGCTGACCGGCAACATCGGCGGATGCGTCGCTTCGCTCGAGGGTGGGAACTGCCTGTCGGGCGTGCTCGGCTCGGTCCGTTCGGCCACTTTCAGGGCGCGCGGCGTGATGGCGACTTATGGCATCGACCTGGGCCGTCTGCAGACCGGCATCGGCGCTGGCTACGACCGGCGCAAGTTCATCGCCGCGCCCGGTACCGTCCTGGCTTCGGCCAATGGCGTGGTGGACGAAAATTACTGGCTGGCCGCCTATCTCAACGGTCGCATCGATCAGCGGTCGAGCTTTTCCACCAACGTCTACGCCAACTGGTTCCAGACCGGGACCGGCTTCGGCGGCGACGCGACGCTCGTGGGTGCGACGGCCGCCTATTACCGCAGCCTCACCAATCGCCTTTCCGCCACGGCCGCGCTTGGCCTCGACGGGATCAGCCGCGCCGATCCGCTGGAGGATGTCTGGTCCGCGTCGGCGCTGGTCGGCGTCCGTTACAGCTTCTGAGCCGGAGATACTCGATGTTCGATCAATTCTATGGGCTTACCGGCAAGCCGTTCCAGCTTACCCCGGACCCTGCGTTTTACTTCGAGAGCGCCACGCATCGCAAAGCATTGTCCTATCTGGGATATGGACTGGCGCAGGGCGAAGGTTTCATCGTCATCACCGGCGAGGTGGGCGCGGGCAAATCGACGCTGGTCGCCCATCTGATGGCGACGATCGATCCCGCGCTGCTCACCGCCGCGCAAGTGGTAACGAGCAAGCTGGGCGGGGAAGAACTCGTCCACGTCGTCGCCCAGTCCTTCGGGCTGCCGGTGCAGGGGCACGACAAGGCTTCGGCTCTCGGCGCGATCGAGGGTTTCCTGCATGAAGAGGCACGGGCTGGGCGGCGGTGCCTGCTGGTCGTCGATGAATCGCAGAACCTCTCCATCGAGGCCCTGGAAGAGCTGCGGATGCTGTCGAACTTTCAGCTCGGCTCGCATCCGCTGCTGCAGACGCTTTTGCTCGGCCAGCCAGAGTTTCGCGAGACGCTGCTGGAGCATCCTCGACTGGAGCAACTCCGTCAGCGGGTTATCGCGACGCATCATCTGGAGGCGATGATGCAGAGCGAGGTTCAGCCTTATATCGAGCACCGCCTGCGCCATGTCGGCTGGCAAGGCAATCCTGCGCTCGATCAGGGCGTCTTTTCCGAGATATATGCCGCGAGCGACGGCGTGCCGCGGCGGATCAACCAGATCGTCAATCGCCTTTTGCTGTTCGGAGCCGTCGAACAGCGCCGCGCTATCGATGGTGCCATGGTGCGCAAGGTCGTCGCCGAGCTGGGCTCTGATGGTGCCTTTGTCGAACGTTCGCCGCTTCTGCAGCCAGAGGAAACGAAGCCGGCCGAAGCTGCGCCGGCATCTTCCCGGGCTTTCGACTTCGAAGCGGTGCTGGCGCTGCGTGATGCCCAAATCCTGGAACTTCAGCAGGCGGTGATAGAACTCGCCAATGCCGCGGATGACCGGCCCGCCGCTGATGCATCGGTTGAAGTCGCAGCGCTTCAGGCGCGCATTGATACGATGGAAGGCCAGATGATCGAGCAGGAGCGTGCGATCCGTCACACCCTGACCATGCTCATCGAATGGATAGAAGCCGACAGCCCGCCTCGCGCGGCGGCCTGAGGTTTGTGGAGTAAACGCTCGTGAATGTCTCTTCGCCGATCAACGGGCTTTCGGTGGACGTCGAAGACTGGTTTCAGGTAGGCGCCTTCGAGACCGTGATCGACCGCGATAGCTGGTCGTCGTTGATCACCCGGGTAGAGCGGAACTGCGACGCGATCCTGGGTCTCTTCGCCGAAGCCGGCGTGAAAGGCACGTTCTTCACCCTCGGTTGGGTCGCAAAGCGCCATCCCGCGCTTATGCGGCGCATCGCCGGCGAAGGTCACGAGATCGCCAGCCACGGCTGGGACCACGCCCGCGTGTTCCGCATGAAGCCTGAGGAGTTCGCTCATGATCTCGACATCAGCCGGAAAGCGATAGAGGACGCCTCGGGCGAGACGGTGCGTGGCTATCGCGCGCCGAGCTTTTCCATCGATCACCGCACTCCCTGGGCGCACGAGATCCTTGCGGAACAAGGCTACCTCTATAGTTCCAGCGTCGCGCCGATCGTGCATGATCACTATGGCTGGCGCGAGGCGCCGCGCTTCGCCTTCCTGCCGCTGGCGGGGGCTCCGCTCGTCGAGATTCCGGTAACTACGGCTAGTTTCGCCGGACGACGCCTGGCCGCGGGTGGCGGCGGCTTCTTCCGCGTGCTTCCCTATGCCTTTTCCCGATGGGCGATCCGGCAGGTCAATCGGCGGGATGGGCGGCCGGCGGTTTTCTATTTCCACCCTTGGGAAGTCGATCCGGGCCAGCCCCGTGTACCTAATGCGCCGCTCCGGTCGCGACTGCGGCACTATACCAACCTCGATGGCATGGCCGACAAGCTGCGTCGGCTTGTCGGGGAATTCGCCTGGGGCCGGATGGACGAACTGGCGCAGCGGGAGGCGGCGACCGCCGCGCCGCTTGCCGCATGAACGCTCCATTCCCCTTGATCCGCGAACGTATCCGTCTCCTCACCCAATGGAACGACGAAGAGCGCCGACGCATTGAGGCTTTCCTTGCCGCGCATCCGGGGGCAACTCCTTTTCACGCGCCGCGCTGGATCGAGGCCGTTTCGGCCGGGACCGGCAACCGTGCGATGGCGCTGATCGCTGAGCGCCATGGAGAAATCGCCGCTTACTTGCCACTTGTCGAAATCCATTCGCCAGTGTTCGGCCGTGTGCTGGCTTCGAGCGGATTCGCCGTGGACGGCGGCCTGCTGGTGGCCGATGGCATCAATATCGAACCGCTTTTCGCCGCGACTGAAGAACTCGCCTTGCGCCGCTCGGCCCCGACCATAGAACTGCGCGGCGGTGTCTTGCCGCAAGCGCGCGCAGGCTGGCGCTTGCGGAGCGAAAGCCATTGCGGCTTCGTCGCGCCTCTGGCCGCCGATGACGAAAGCCAGCTTGCTTCCATTCCGCGCAAGCAACGTGCCGAAGTGCGCAAGGGGTTGGCCAATCCGCTGGAGATCGAAGTCGGAACAAGCGAACGTGATCGCGCCGCGCATTATGCGGTCTATGCGGAAAGCGTCCGCAACCTTGGCACGCCGGTATTCCCGCGCGCTCTTTTCGATACCGTGCTCGATGCCTTCGGCGCGCATGCCGATATTCTCACCGTGCGCCACGAAGGCTTACCGGTCGCGAGCGTTCTTTCGCTGTACCATCGCGGTGCGGTCATGCCTTACTGGGGGGGCGGTACGGCAGATGCCCGGCGATTGCGCGCCAACGACCGCATGTATTTCGAATTGATGCTCTATGCCCGCCGGCGTGGCTGCGATCGTTTCGATTTCGGCCGCTCCAAGACCGGTAGCGGTGCCCATGATTTCAAGCGTAACTGGGGGTTCAGCCCGCAGCCGCTGCATTACGCCGTCTGGACTGCGCCCGGGGCCGCGTTTCGTGATGCCGATCCTACGAGCGCAAGGCATTCGGTACTGATTGATCTCTGGCGTCGACTCCCGCTCGGCGTGGCCAATCGGATTGGCCCATTCATCGCGCGGGGACTGGGCTGATGCGCGAGATCCTGTTCATTGCCCACCGTATTCCCTTCCCTCCCGACAGGGGGGACAAAATTCGTTCGCACCATGTGCTGAAGCGGCTTTCCCGGCTTGCCCCGGTGCACGTCGCGACTTTCGCCGACGACGATTTCGACATTGCCGAAGAGGTTGAACTGGCGGCATTGGCGAGCAGCTACAAGTTGGTGCGAAGGATAAAGCCCCTCGTCCTGGCCGGCGTGCAGGCGCTTGCGGGGAAACGTCCGGTCAGTCTCGCGGCTTTTCATGACCATGGCCTTGCCCAGTATGTAGAGCATGTGCTGGCTACGCGCCCGATTTCCACGATCTATGTCTTTTCCGGCCAGATGGGACAGTACGTTCCTTCCAGCTTCAAAGGCCGCGTTGTCGTGGATTTCGTCGATGTCGATTCCGCCAAGTTCGAAGCTTATGCGAAGCGCAAGACCGGAATCATGCGCTGGATCGATGCGCGCGAGGGAGTGATGCTTCGTGCGGAAGAGACACGTCTCGCCGGTCGCGCCGATATCAGCTTGCTGATCTCGCGACAGGAAACGGACCTTTTTGCTTCCCGCTTGCCGGAGTCCGTGCGCGCGCATGCGCGCGTGGAGGTGCTGGGCAATGGAATCGACGGGCTGCACTTCGACCCGGCCCTGATAGTGCCTGAAAAGCGTATGATGGAGTGTGAAGGCCCGCGTCTGATCTTTACCGGGCAGATGGACTATGCGCCGAACATTGATGCGGTGCTGCGGGCGATGGACCGCATCGTCCCTCAAATCCGTCGAGAAATTCCCGGCACGACTTTCCATGTGGTGGGTCGAAACCCGGTAGCGCAGTTACTGGAGCGGCATGGCGAGGAGGGCTGTCACGTCTGGGGACGCGTCGATGATGTGCGGCCGTGGTTGAAGGCGGCCGATGTCGCACTGGTGCCTCTCGAGATCGGTCGCGGTGTCCAGAACAAGGTGCTAGAGGCGATGGCGATGGCCCGTCCGGTAGTGCTTACGCCCGAGGCCGCGACCGGCATTGGGGCTCGCCATGGCACCCATTTCGCCGTCGGCGAAGATGATGCGGACATGATTGGCGCCGTGTTGTACCTGTTGCGCGATCAGCGTCAGGCGCGAAGCATGGGGCAGGCCGCACGCCACTTCATCCTGGAAGAAATGAGCTGGCAGTCTGCTCTGGCGTCCCTCTCGGAGATGATCGGCTGGCAAAGCCGGGCCGTGCGCGATGCCGCCTGACGTCGCGGGGACTGCGGCCCCGTTCCGCAAGCTTGCGCTGTTGCTGGCTCCTGCCTGGAGGGAGGCGGTGCTTCGCCTTGGACTGGCCTGGGCAGCGTTGCTGGTCCTGTTCGCCGGCGATTGGGCCGCGATGGCCGATCAGTGGTGGAACGTTTCCACATACAATCATATCCTTCTGATCCCCGCGATTGTCGGCTGGCTGGTTTGGGAAAGGGCGCCGTTCCTGGCGCGCCTTGTGCCGCAAGCCTGGTGGCCCGGAATGATTCCGCTGGCCGGCGGGGCCTTCCTCTGGATGCTTGGCGCTTTCGCCGGGCTCGACACCGCAAGCCAGCTTGGGGCCGTATTGATGGTGATCGGAACGGTGCCGGCGCTTATGGGGCCGCGCGTGGCTGCGGGCCTGGTCTTTCCGCTCGGTTATATGCTGTTCCTGGTTCCGTTCGGTGACGAACTGGTGCCGCCCTTGCAGATGATCACTGCCGCCATCACGATATGGCTCGTGCATCTCAGCGGCATTCCCGCCGCGATCGACGGCGTGTTCATCAATACTCCCGCCGGGCTGTTCGAAGTCGCGGAGGCCTGCTCCGGCGTGAAATTTCTCATCGCCATGGCGGCCTTCGGCGTTCTGGTCGCCCATCTCTGCTTCGTCAGCATATGGCGCCGCGCGCTGTTTCTGTTCGTTTGCCTTGTCGTTCCCATACTGGCGAACGGAATCCGCGCCTGGGCCACGGTCTATGTGGCGCAAATGGTAGGGGCGGAGGCAGCTTCCGGTTGGGATCACATAGTCTACGGCTGGATATTCTTCGCCATCGTCATAGGACTCGTCCTGCTACTTTCCTGGCGCTTCTTCGATCGTTCGGCGGCGGCTCCGGCACTGGACATCAAGCGTATCGAGAAGTCGCCATTTCTTGCAGGACAATCCCGAAAGACCATGCCGGCGTGGTTTGCCTTGGCGATGGTGCTGCTTTTAGCGCTGGGTGTACGGGGATGGGCGATCGCCGCAAGTCGTCTTTCGGCGGAGCTTCCCCGGCAGATCGACTTGCCGCCCGTCGCCGGTTGGCATCGCGTGCATTATGCGCCCCGCGTCTGGTGGGAACCCCGTGCACGAGGGGCGGAACATCGGTTGCTTGGTAGTTATGCCGACGCGCAGGGGCGCGTTGTCGATGTTTTTTTCGCGGCTTACGCGGGTCAGGGTGAGGGCCGGGAGGCGGGCGGATTCGGCGAGGGCGCCTTGCCCGGCGGCGGCAAGTGGGACTGGCTTTCGCCGGGTCCCGCGTTTCCGGATGCCCGCAGTGACCGCCTTCTGGCCGAAGCCCGCACTGGCCGGCTCGCCGTGACCTGGTATCGCACCGGCGACCTCCTGACTGGCAGCAACGTCCGGCTCAAGCTTGCAAACATGCGAGATAGATTGCTGCTGCGGGCCCGACCTACCACGATGTTGATTATCTCGGCGGAAGAGCGCCAGGGAATGCCGGCGACGGACGCGGTCAGGGATTTCGGTCGTGCCGTGCAACCATTGGGGCCATGGATGGACCGCACGGCGGGTGTCCGCTAGGCGAACGATCATGTGCGGCATCGCGGGCATCTTTCACCTTTCCACGCCCAAGCCGGTGGATCCCGGCCGCGTCGCGGGCATGTGCGATGCCATGGTTCATCGCGGGCCGGATGGACAGGGGATATGGACGGCGGCTGGCGTCGGTCTTGGGCATCGGCGCCTTTCCATCATCGATCTTGCTGGTTCGCCGCAACCGATGGCGTCGGCCGATAGCCGAGCGATGCTGGTGTTCAATGGCGAAATCTACAACTACCGCGAACTGCGCGAGGAACTTCGCGCAAGCGGCGCGGTGTTCCATACGGATGGCGACAGCGAGGTCATTCTGGCCGCATGGCAGCGCTGGGGCGTCGATTGCCTGCCGCGTTTGAATGGCATGTTCGCCTTCGCGATCTACGATCTTGAACAGCGGACCCTGTTCCTTGCGCGCGACAGACTGGGCGTGAAGCCGCTTTTCCTTGCGCCGTTAAGCGATGGCAGCCTGATATTCGGCTCGGAGCTGAAGGCGTTGACCGCCCATCCGCTCCTTCGGCGCGAAGTCGATCCGCTTGCGATCGAGGATTATCTTGCGTGGGGTTATGTCCCGGATACCCGAGCGATCCTTAAGGGCGTGGAAAAGTTGCCCGCCGGGCACTATCTGCTGTTGCGCCATAATCAGCCCATGCCGCGTCCAGAGCGCTGGTGGGATGTTTCCTTCGCCGAAAGGCGCAAGGGTAGCGTCGCAGATCTCGAGGCGGAGCTTCTGCACCTCATGCGTCAGGCGGTGGCGTCGCGCATGATAGCCGATGTGCCGCTGGGGGCGTTCCTGTCTGGTGGAGTGGATAGCTCCAGCGTTGTCGCACTGATGGCGGAATTGGGCGGGAACAGGGTAAAGACCTGTAGCATAGGCTTCGATGTCGCCGCGCTGGATGAAAGCGATTATGCACGGCAGATTGCGAGCCGTTTCGACACCGATCATCGAAGCCGCGTGGTGTCGGCGGATGATTTCTCGGCAATCGATGATCTCGTCGCCATGTTCGACGAACCTTTTGCCGACGCCTCTGCGTTGCCGACGTGGCGCGTCTGCGCCCTGGCGCGGGAATCGGTAACGGTAGCGCTTTCGGGGGATGGCGCCGACGAAGCGTTCGCCGGTTATCGACGCCATGTTTTCCAACGGAACGAAGATCGTCTGCGAGGATTGCTTCCCCAGGGGCTGAGGGGCGCGCTCTTTGGTGGGTTGGGCGCGATCTATCCAAAGGCGGACTGGGCCCCACGTCCCTTTCGAGCCAAGACGACATTGCTCTCGCTCGCAGGCGGCAGCGAGGCGGGCTATGCCCGGGCGATGGCGGTAACGTCTCCTGAATTGCGCCAAAGGCTCTACTCGCCGGACTTCCTGCGACAGCGCGGCGATTATCGCGCGGAACAACCCTTCGAGGCATTGATGCGCGATGCCCCGGCACGTTCCGGGCTAGACCGCGCGCAATACGCTGATCTCGCGTTCTGGCTGCCTGGCGACATTCTCACCAAGGTCGATCGCACGAGCATGGCTGTGAGCCTGGAGGCCCGCGAACCCTTGCTTGACCACCGCTTGATCGAATTCGCCGCAACCTTGCCTGAAGGGATGCGTACGCGTGGCGGCATGGGCAAATGGCTGATGAAGCGCACGATGAGGCGTTACCTGCCGGATAACATCCTCTACCGTCCCAAGCAGGGCTTTGTAACGCCCATCGCGCAGTGGTTCAGGGGCCCGCTCGCCGCGACGGCGCGCAGCATTGCCGCCAGCGGCGCGATCAGCAGGACCGGCTGGTTCGATACGGATATGCTTTCACAGGTGGCAGATGCCCATATCGCGGGGCGCGGGGATCATTCCCGATTGCTGTGGCAGATACTCATGCTTGATCGGGCGCTGACCCGCCTGGGCGCTATTGGTTGAATTTTTATGCCATTTTGGCGCAACGCATTTTAATATGAGCCGCCGCTTCGAATACTGTATGGTTAAGGCGTTCGCCACGCCACGACCCTCTGCAGGGTTCTACTGATAGTGCCTAACTGGGGATATCCTATACCAGATAGGGCAAATTGGTCTGAAATGAGCCGCTCCGCCTATCCCGATATTCGACTGTCAGGAGTTTTTGCAATGTGGCATTTTGGCCAATGTCAATGGCAGGCTTGAGGTAAATTCCTGATGGAATTGGATGAATCTCATTAACCAAAACCACTTTGGGCAAAAATTTCCTTTGCCAAGCGACTCGCGACTAGCGTAGATTCCTATCACCGCACAAAATCAAGAGGGGTTTGCGGTAGGGTCGCGAATAGGGGTTAATATGGATCGGCTCACAGGCGATCTGGACAAGTCGAATGGAAATGAAGAGCAGCAGGAGTCGCCTGCAATGCTGTCAAATGGTAGTGATGATTATCTGATTGATCGCTCATCTCAGCGGATGGCCTTGCCCGAAAGGCTTTTCAATCTGCGTGAGCTTGATGTGCTTTATGATGGTGATCGCGCTGCCTTGTGGACCTTCATGCGGCCGGATGGCAGGCCAAGCTTCACGCCTCACATGCTGGGTGACTTCGAAAACTGGCAGCTTTTGATCGGGCAGCATTTTGGACCGGGACGCCTGCCGCTCAAGTATCTCATCCTGGGCAGCAATTCACCCGGCGTGTTCTGCTTCGGCGGCGATCTCGAACTGTTTCACAAGCTGATACGTGCCGGTGATCGCGATGGTCTGATCCGTTATGGCTATCGTTGCGTCGAGATTCTGAAACGCAACATGCACGGTCTGGACTTGCCGATCGTAACCATGGGGCTTGTTCAGGGGCAAGCGCTGGGCGGCGGTTTCGAGGCATTATTATCGTTCGATTTCATCATCGCTGAACGCGGATCGACTTTCGGCCTTCCCGAAATCACCTTTGGCCTGTTTCCCGGTATGGGCGCGCATCCCATTCTTGCCCGACGCGTCGGCACCGCCATTGCCGATCGCATGATCCTTTCGAACGAAACCTATACGGCCGAGCAGATGTTCGAACTGGGGATCGTCCATCAACTGGCGGAACCGGGCGAGGGCGTTACGGCAGTGCGCGACTTCCTGGCGAAGTCCGAACGGCGTCATGCCGGTCTGGTCAATGCCCGGCGGGCCATGCGGGTTTCCTCGCCGATCGAGATGTCTGAATTCTACGCGATCGTCGATCTATGGGCCGATGCCGCGCTGCAATTGCGTGAGCAGGATCTCAAGCTTATGCGGCGTCTCGCAGGGGCGCAGGCTAGGCTGGCGCGCGCTTCTTAAGGTCTGGGCTATTCCTCTCCGTGGCCGAGCGCCAGGTAGTCGGCGCTCTGCATCTCGTTCAGGCGGCTGATGGTGCGATCGAATTCGAACCGCCCATCGCCCGCCTGATAGAGGTTCTCAGGGGTTTCGTCGGCAGTGACGAACAGCTTCACCTTCTGTTCGTAGAGCGCATCGATCAGCGTCACGAAGCGCGCGGCCTCGTTGCGGTTGTCCGGTCCCATGCGGGGAATTCCGACAAGGATCACGGTATGATAGGTGCGGGCGATCGCCAGATAGTCGGGCGC
>DASWWL010000117.1:0-43131 GCA_036400975.1 Novosphingobium sp.
ACGGCCATGTACGAACATTGTGCGCCGCATATTTGAGGCCGATTGCCCGCTCCTGCTGAACAAGCGAGCGCCGCGTATAAGCGTCCAGCCCGGCATCTTCCCCCAGCGGAACGGCCGACGCATCCTGACGACCGACATCGCGCCGGAGTGCATGCCCTACAGTCTGCAGGACCAGATCATCATCGGCCCGGCTCACAGCCAGCGCCCTTTCAGCGTGGCGTAAAGACCCCATGGCGTTCCGATCAGAAGGCCAAAGGCGATCCTGCTCATGCCGAGCGGCGCGGTTACATCCCACGCCGCCATGATCTGTGCGATCAGGGGCGCGATAAAGCCGATGCCGAATAACAACGGCATGATTACGAAGAATTTCCGGACTGCCAGTTCCATATGGTTAATGTCGCATAAACCATGGAATCGAGCAAGCATCTGCGCTTTTTCTCGAAAATCCTCCGAACGACGACTGATGCAAACTTCCGCATGGGGCTTGCGCACCGGCTACCTTGTGATAGCCATTCGCCCGTCAATCGGCCGCTCAAAAAAGGCCAGGGCAGAGGAACAACTGAAAGGGGGCGTACGTGAACCTAGTCACGATCGCGATATGTCTGGGATTGGTAGCTGTACTTTATGGCTTCATCACCAGCCGGCAGGTGCTCGGAAGCCCTGCCGGTAACGAAAAGATGCAAGATATAGCCGCCGCTATCCAGGTAGGTGCTCAAGCCTATCTGCGTCGGCAATATACCACCATCGCCATAGTCGGCGTGGTCGTCGCCGTGATAATCGCCGCAACGCTGGGCGCCATTTCGGCCACGGGTTTCGTCATCGGCGCAATCCTTTCGGGTGTTGCCGGCTTTATCGGCATGAACATCTCGGTACGCTCGAACGTCCGCACGGCCGCCGCTGCGCAGACCGGTCTGCAGGCCGGTCTTACCCTCGCCTTCCGCGCGGGCGCCATCACCGGCATGCTCGTCGCCGGCCTGGCGCTGCTGGCGATCTCGGTGTTCTACTGGTATCTTACGGACTTTGCCGGCTTCACCGTCGGCGGAACGGACCGCACGGTGGTCGATGGCCTCGTCGCCCTCGCTTTCGGCGCCTCGCTGATCTCGATCTTCGCGCGTCTGGGTGGCGGCATCTTCACCAAGGCCGCCGACGTCGGCGCCGACCTCGTCGGCAAGGTCGAGGCCGGCATTCCGGAGGACGACCCGCGCAACCCGGCCGTGATCGCCGACAACGTGGGCGACAACGTCGGCGACTGCGCCGGCATGGCCGCTGACCTGTTCGAGACCTACGTCGTCACCGTCGGCGCCACGATGGTGCTGACCGCGCTGCTGCTCAAGGGCGTGGGCGACCTGCTCCCGGCGCTGATGGCGCTGCCGCTGCTGATCGGCGGCGTCTGCATCGCCACCTCGATCGTCGGCACCTTCTTCGTCCGCCTGGGCGGCGGGAAGAACATCATGGGCGCCATGTACAAGGGCTTCCTCGTGACGGCGGTGCTTTCGATCCCGGCGATCTGGTTCGCGATCGAGTATGCCCTGGGCTCCATGGAAACGCCGATCGGAACCGAAGCCTACAACGGCCGCATCCTGTTCTATTGCGCGCTGCTGGGCCTCGTCATCACCGGCCTGATCATCTGGATTACCGAGTATTACACCGGCACCAACTACCGCCCGGTCCGCTCGATCGCCAAGTCGTCGGAAACCGGCCACGGCACCAACGTGATCCAGGGGCTGGCGATCAGCCTGGAATCGACCGCGCTGCCGACGATCGTGATCTGCGCGGGCATCATCATCGCCTATCAGCTCGCCGGGCTGATCGGTATCGCCTATGCCGCTACCGCGATGCTGGCGCTGGCTGGCATGGTCGTGGCGCTCGACGCCTATGGCCCGGTCACCGACAACGCCGGCGGCATCGCCGAGATGGCGGGGCTCGACGACAGCGTGCGTGAGAAGACCGACGCGCTCGATGCGGTGGGCAACACCACCAAGGCCGTCACCAAGGGCTACGCGATCGGTTCGGCCGGCCTTGCCGCGCTGGTGCTCTTCGCCGCCTATACCACCGACCTTCGGGAATTCTTCCCGGATCTCGAAGTCAGCTTCAGCCTCGAAAACCCCTATGTCATCGTCGGGCTGCTGCTCGGCGCGCTCCTGCCGTACCTGTTCGGCGCGATGGGCATGACGGCGGTGGGCCGGGCAGCAGGCGACGTGGTGAAGGATGTGCGCGATCAGTTCGCCAACGACAAGGGCATCATGGCGGGTACGTCGAAACCCGACTACGCCCGTACGGTCGACCTCGTTACGAAGGCCGCGATCAAGGAGATGATCGTGCCTTCGCTGCTGCCGGTGCTTGCGCCGATCGTGGTCTATTTCGTCATCAGTGCGGTGGCGGGTCCGGCCAACGGTTTCGCGGCACTCGGCGCGCTCTTGCTCGGCGTCATCGTCGGCGGCCTCTTCGTCGCCATCTCGATGACCTCAGGCGGCGGCGCCTGGGACAATGCGAAGAAGTTCATCGAGGACGGCAACCACGGGGGCAAGGGTTCCGAAGCCCACAAGGCGGCGGTTACCGGCGATACGGTTGGCGATCCCTATAAGGATACCGCCGGTCCGGCCGTCAATCCGATGATCAAGATCACCAACATCGTCGCACTGCTCCTGCTTGCAGCACTGGCGACTCACGCGGCAGTCTGACACGTCAGTCTGGCGAACACGGCCCCGCCCGGAGCGATCCGGGCGGGGTCTGTTTTTTATAGCGTTAGCAATTCGTTGGCGTTCGCCTGCTAGTCCGGCGTCGGCGGCGCATCGGGCCGCCTTAGAGGGTTAACCGCTTGGCGAGCGAGGCCGGCATCCTTTCCGTGACAGAAACGCGCGCGCGCGTCGCCCATGCCCGTGCGCCGGATTTCGCGATCGAGGCCGTCGATTGGCGGACGATGGCGGACGACACCGTCGCATGGGATGCGCTCGCCCTCTGTGCCGCCGAACCGAATCCCTTTTTTGAAAGCTGGTATCTGCTGCCGTCGCTGCGGGCTTTCGATGCCGACAGTTCGATCCGGCTGTTGCGCTTCGAGGTGGGCGGAGAGCTTGCAGGATTGATGCCGATCGCCCGCAATCGCCGTTATTATCGCCACCCCATCCCCAACCTGTCGAACTGGCTGCATGACAACGCATTCCTCGGCGCGCCGCTGGTCGCCGCCGGACTTGAACGGGAGTTCTGGCGAACACTGCTGACATGGGCGGATGGTCATGCAGGCCTTGGCCTATTCCTCCATCTCGCCCAAATCCCGCTCGACGGTCCGCTGAAGAGTGCA
The DNA here is from genome assembly GCA_036400975.1 of Novosphingobium sp. Lineage (GTDB taxonomy): Bacteria > Pseudomonadota > Alphaproteobacteria > Sphingomonadales > Sphingomonadaceae > Novosphingobium. Next base: position 3,299 of record DASWWL010000117.1, read on the forward strand.
CTCGATATCGTCTTGGCCGAACAAGCGCGCACCAGCGGCGAGGTGCATCGCGAGGATCGCGCACTGCTGGATTCATTCGAAAGTCCGGAAACTTATTTCGAAGCCGCGCTCTCCGGCAAGAAGCGGAAGGAACTGCGCCGCCAGTTCTCACGCTTGTCCGAACTGGGCGATGTCAGCTTCGAACGGCGTGACGACATCGAGGGCCTCGAAGATTGGATCCATGCATTCCTCGCGCTGGAAAAGGCGGGCTGGAAGGGACTCGCGGGGTCTGCCCTTGCATCCGATCGGCGCACTGCAACGCTGTTTGCCCAGGGGCTGCGGGGCGCCGGCGCGCGCGGGCGGCTCGAACGGCTCACTTTGGCGCTGGATGGGAAACCGATCGCCATGCTGGCGACTTTTCTAACGCCCCCTGGCGCTTATTCCTTCAAAACCGCCTTCGACGAAGATTTCGCCCGTTTTTCGCCCGGCGTGCTGCTGCAGCGCGAGAACCTGGCGATCCTGAATCGCGCCGGCATCGACTGGACCGACAGTTGCGCAGCGGCAGACCATCCGATGATCGACCACCTGTGGCGCGAACGCCGCGCGATAGGACACCTCTCAATCGCTATCGGCGGAAAGCTGCGCCGGGCCGCTTTCGCGCGTCTTCTCGCCATCGAATTGGGCCGCAAGTCCGTGGAGCGGACATGACCATCTTTCCACCCGAAGCCCGCGCCGCCTTTTCCTCCGGCTATCCAGAGGTTCCCCACAAGCTTACCCACAATCTGGGCGAACATCCGCTGCTCGATCTGACCGCTCTCGCCAAGCTTGCCGAAGCGCTCCCCGCCACTTCGATCGAATACAACAAGGCGGACCTTCCGATCGGCGTCGATGGCAAACCAGCCGCCACCGGCATTCCCATCGGCGAAACGATACGAAACATCCTCACCAGCGAGAGCTGGGCTGTCCTCAAAAACGTCGAGCAAGATCCGGCTTACGCCGCGTTGCTCACAAGTTTGCTGGAGGAGCTGCGCGCCGTAATCGAACCGCGAACCGGCCGGATGCTGATGATGCAAGGCTTCATCTTCATCACCTCGCCCGGAGGGGTGACGCCCTATCACTTTGATCCCGAGCACAATATCCTGCTGCAGGTCCGCGGCAGCAAGGTGATGACGCAGTTTCCGGCCGGCGATCCCGTCTATGCGCCGGATGAAGTCCACGAAACATATCATACCGGGGGGGCGCGCGAACTGAAATGGCGCGATGAACTGGCCGTGGGCGGACGCGAGTTCCAGCTCTTCCCCGGCGAGGCGCTCTTCGTTCCGGTGATGACGCCTCATTTCGTGCGCAACGGGCCGGAGCCATCGATCTCGCTCTCGATTACCTGGCGCTCTGAATGGAGCTATGCCGAAGCGGATGCACGCGCCTTCAATTCGGTGCTCCGTCAGATGGGCATTTCACCGGGCCGCACCCGTCGCTGGCCGGGCAAAAACCTCACCAAGGCATATGGCTGGCGGTTGCTGCGAAAACTCGGCGCGGCCCGCTGAGCCTGGGCCGCTTTCCCTCAAGATAAATCGCTCCGGCGGTTTGGCTCGCCTAGCCCTTCGATATAGAGAGCACTGTATTGCTTTCAGGAGAGACAGAATGGGCCGGATGGATGGAAAGGTCGCACTGGTAACGGGCGGCACGCGGGGCATCGGCAGAGGCATCGTCGAAATGATCGCGCGTGAAGGCGCGAAAGTCTGCTTTACCGGTCGCACCGAAGCCACCGGCAAGGCAGTGGAGGAAGCCGTGGCCGCCAGCGGCGGCACCGCCAGCTTCATCGCGGCGGACAGCGGCGTCGAAGCGGATATCAAGCGCGCCATCGCCACCACCGTGGAGAGGTATGGCAAGCTGACCTCTCTGGTGAACCTTGCCGTCGCGCAGGAAGACCTCTCGCAGGACGATCACATCGATACGATCACCAACGAGACTTTCGAAGCGGTGATGCGCGTCGCTGTCTGGGGTGCGTTCTGGGGCTGCAAGTACGCCATCCCCGAGATGCGCAAGGCCGGCAATGGTTCGATCGTGAATATTTCCGCCAGCTCGTCCTTGCTCGCGCTGCCGCACCGCCCGGCCTATCATGCCTCGAAGGGCGCGATCAACGCACTGACCCGTCAACTTGCCGCCGATTACGGCAAGGACGATATCCGCACCAATACCATCATCGTCGGGCTGATCTTCAACGGCTCGCCGGGCATGACGAAGATGCTCGATACGCCCCACCTGCGCCAGGCTTTCGAACGGAACATCATGGTGCCGCGCATTGGCGAGCCCGCCGATATCGCCGCCGGCGCGACCTACCTGCTCTCGGACGAAGCCAAGTACGTAACCGGCATCGAGCTGAAGATCGACGGCGGGGCGTTGTGCAGACAGGCCCAGCCCGAATTGGACCTGAAAGGCATGCGGAACCTCAACGAGGCGGCGGAAGCGGCGGAAGCCGCAGCTGCGTCCGAAAGCTGACAACGGCGCGCAGGGAGTACATCGAATGCAGATTATCAGAACCACCGCAGAACTGCGCAGCATACTCGATCCCGCGCGTTGCCAGGGCAAGACTGTAGGCGCAGTCGGCACCAGTGGCGCAATGCATGAGGGCCACCTGTCGCTGATCCGTCGTTCCGCGGCGGAAAACGACATCAACATGCTCTTCTGGGGCGGCGCTCCGTCCGACCTCGGTTGGAAAACGGCCTCGATGAGCTACGAACGCGATCCGCTGCGTGATTTCCCGTTGGCCGAGGCGGCCGGCTGCCAGCTCCTGTTCGCGCCCTCGGCCTCGGAGCTCTACAAGCGCAAGCCGATCACCGAGGTGACGCTGCCGGAGATGTCGCGCGACGTGCCGCATCTCGAGGATCCGGCACATCTCGACCTCATCGCGAAGGTTATCTGCAAGATCTGGAATCGCATCGGCCCGTGCAAGATGTACTTCGGCGAAAAGGACTGGCAGCAACTCGTGATGTTCCAACGCCTGGCGCTCGACCTCGACTTTCCCGTCGAGGTGATCGGCTCACCGACGATCCGCGACGACGACGGCCTTGCGACCTCTAGCCGCAACGGCCAACTGAACCCGGAGGACCGGGTCAAGGCGCCAATATTTTACAAGGCGCTGCTTGCCGTGGACGATGTCGCCAAGGGCGGCGAGCGCTCGGTGGCGGCGCTCGAAACGATATTCCGCAAGATGATCGGCGACGTCGGCACGATCCGCTACTTCACCGTTGTCGAGAACGATGCGATGATCCCGCTGACCGAGATCTCAGGTCCCGTTCGCGTGCTGGCCTCGCTCCAGCTTGGTAACACGCGACTGCTCGACAACATCGGCATCGGCTAGGGTCCGCCGCGATAATTCTGGGCCCATGCAAGAACGTCGCGCCGGGCCCAGATCATCGTGTAGACACAGGGCCGATAGGCTCCACCCTTGTAAAGCTCCATCCGACGCGCGGCGAAACGGGTAGCATCGGTAGTTGCGGTTGCATTCTCGCCGATACGGAACAAGCGGGCGCCAGCACCTTCGGGATATTGGCCGATAAAGCCTAGTTCCGGGCTGATGCGGCCAAGCTGCGGATCATGCCACCAACTGCTGCTGACCACGCCCCTGACATGCGGATTGAGGGCCATCAGACCTGCGATCCGCAAGTAGAGCGCGGCATAACCGGCACTATCGAAGGCGCCGACCAGCCGACGATCGAAATGCAGTTCGAACACGGGACGAAATCCACCCATCCGGGCGAAGAAGCCAAGAGTCCCGGCAAGCTGTCGCATGCCGCCGCTTGCCAGCAATCTGCGGGGTACGCCCGAATACATATCGACGAACTCGACCCCGCACGGCAGCAACTTGCCCCGACACAGTGCAAAGTCCTTGGCGAACAAGTCGTTTCCATGACGATGGAAGCGTTTTCGAGGTGTGGCGACTTCGGCTAGGATGCGGTCGAGCGCGGCATCGCGTAACGCGCTTACTTCAGGTGTCAGCCGAAAGCCGCCCAGCACGCCGCGTGCGATCAGTTCGACCATCGCCAACCTATTGCACGCTTCGGCCGCCTTCGCGCCCGCCGTGGCCTCAACCATCGCGATCATCGCCTGTGCCTTGGATGGAACTGTATGATAAGGCGAAAGAGCCGGCAGACCATCGAAGGCGGTAAGATAGTCTTCTATGGAAAAACAAGCGCTAATATCACTGCTTAGAGCGACGATCTCTCTGCGAATTTCGTTGCGAAGATGCGTTAATTTCTCCAGTCTATCCACCATATTCACCGCCATTGCATGCGCGTCCGAATAGCGTCTTCGGGAAAATATCGTAAATATTCCGAATCCGCTGATGCTCCGCAACAATTTGTAACGATTCCGGCAATTCAAGGCCGCATACTGCCATTATGCGATCAGCGTTTATTTACAGGCTATCGCTAATCTGACGGCCGTATCCGAATTGCGCTTCAACGGGGGCTTCGTGCGCAGGCGACACATTCTTGCCAGCTACCGCTTTTGCAAAGCGATTGGCCTGTTCGCGCTCGCGCGGCGACTGACGCGTTCGGATTTGCGCATTCTTTGCTATCACGGTTTCGTACTCGACGATGAGGATCGTTTTCGCGATTCCCTGTTCGTCTCCAGCGATTTCCTGGATCGGCGCATGTCCTATCTCTACAATCAGGGTTACAATGTGCTGCCGCTCGCCCAGGCTGTCGAACGGCTGCGCGACGGAACGCTGCCGCCCAATACGGTGACGATAACCATCGATGACGGCTTCCACAGCGTTCACGCAATCGCCCGTAAAGTTCTGAAACGATATAATTTTCCTGCGACACTCTATCTGACTTCCTACTATTTCGAAAAGGCGACGCCGATCTTCAGGCTCGCGGTGGACTATATGTGCTGGAAATCCCCGCGCCGGACGGTCGATCTTTCCGACCTGGGCATCACGGCTTTTGCAGAAGCCCGCGCGCTGGAATTCACGCCGGACATCCGCGAATGGGTCAGTGCGCAAATCTATGCTCATGGCGCCATCGAACTCGACGAACCAGGCCGCGTCACGCTGTCACAGAAACTGGCCGAGCTGCTTGACGTCGATTACCATCATATCGCGCAAAGCCGCATGCTGAGCCTCGTCACCCCCGACGAGGCGCGTGACCTGCAACGCTCCGGCATCGCAATCGAACTTCATACGCATCGCCACCACTTCCCGGATTGCCCAGCCGCCGCGCATGGCGAGCTCATGGACAACCGGGCGGCGGTGGAACCGGTGATTGGTCGACGCATGGAACATTTCTGCTATCCCAGCGGACGCTTCTCCGAAGCCCATTCAGCCGTGCTACGCAGCAACGCGGTGAAAAGCGCCACTACTTGCCAGTCCGGGCTGGCACACGCCGGAAGCGATCCGCTGGCGCTTCCACGCATCCTTGACGACAACCGCGTGTCGGCAATCGAATTCGAAGCGGAGATGAGCGGCTTTGTAGAACTCATCCGCCGCTGGACGAGGAAACTTCATCGCCCGGCAGCGATAATCCCATGCCTGGATCTGATGGGCACCCATACCGAGGCACTGGTATTTATCTGAAACCGCGCGGCACTAACCGCCGGGATGGTAGAAATCGTAGACTGTCTGCGCCACCGCTGCCGATACGCCGGGCGCGCGCTGAAGGTCCTGAAGGCTCGCCGCCCTCACTTTTCCCGCCGTGCCGAAATACAGAAGCAGCGCGCGTTTCCTCGCAGGGCCGATACCGGGAATCTCATCCAGAGGCGATGCGGTGATGGCGCGGCTGCGCTTGGCGCGATGCGCGCCGATGGCGAAACGGTGCGCCTCGTCACGCAACCGCTGGAGATAGAACAGCACCGGCGAGTTGGGTGGCAGCGTCTTCTCGCGCCCGTCGGGGAAATGGAAGATTTCGCGCCCCTCGCGCCCGTGGTGCGGCCCCTTGGCGACGCCGATCAGCGGAAGGTCCTCGACCCCCAGTTCCTCGATGACCTCCCTCACCGCGGACAACTGCCCCTTGCCGCCATCTACGAGCACGAGATCCGGCCAGATGCCGCTCTCCTTCTCGAAATCTTCCGACACCGCCGAATCTTCTTTTAGGAGTCTAGCGAAGCGCCGCACCATGACCTCACGCATCATCGCGAAGTCATCGTTGGTCTGCGCGGTCTTGATATTGAACTTGCGGTACTGGCCCTTGAGAAAGCCTTCGGGTCCGGCGACGACCATCGCACCGAGCGCGTTGGTGCCCTGGATGTGGCTGTTGTCGTAGACTTCGATGCGCTGCGGAACTTCGGGCAGCTCGAAGAATTCGGCGACCTCGCGCATGATCCTGGCCTTGGTGCCAGTCTCGGCAAGCCTCCGATCCAACGCCTCGATCGCATTGCGGGTGGCTTGCTGGATCAACCGACGGCGATCCCCGCGTTGCGGAACGGTAATATCCACTTTCCCGCCTGCGGCTTCACGGAATGCTTCGCCCAGCAGTTCCGACTCGGGCAATTCGCGATCGATCAGGATGCATCGCGCCGGCGGCACTTCCTCATAGAACTGGGCGAGAAAACTCGTCAGCACCTCTTCCTCGCTCAAGCCCTCGGTATGCGCGGGAAAAAACGCGCGATGCCCCCAGTTCTGGCCGCCGCGAATGAAGAAAGCCTGCACCGCCACCTGCCCCGCCTTCGTCGCCATCGCAAATATGTCGGCATTGCCCAAGCCCTCGGCATTGATCGCCTGACTGCCCTGGATGAAGGTCGCTGCGCGCAGACGATCGCGCAGCATGGCGGCGCGTTCGAAGTCCATCGCCTCCGCCGCCTCGCGCATCTGCGCTTCGATCTTCTTCTGCACGACGGAACTCTTGCCGCCAAGGAAGTCCTTCGCCTCGCCGACTAGTTCGGCATAGCCGGCCTCATCGATGCGCCCCACGCAAGGGGCCGAGCAGCGTTTGATCTGATATAGCAGGCATGGCCGATCGCGCCGGGCAAAGAAGCTGTCCGTGCAGCTACGCAGCAGGAACAGCTTTTGCAGGGCGTTTATCGTCGTGTTGACCGATCCGGCGCTGGCGAACGGGCCATAGTAATTTCCCTTCGCCCGTCGCGCGCCGCGATGCTTCATGATACGAGGAAAAGCGTGATCGGCCCGCAACAGAATGAAAGGAAATGATTTATCGTCGCGTAACAACACATTGTAAGGTGGCCGGTAGCGCTTGATGAGTTGCGCCTCCAGCAACAGCGCCTCGGCTTCCGAATTGGTCGTGACGATGGCCATAACACGCGTCTGGCTCACCATGCGCTTCAGGCGGTTGGGCAGACGATCCACTTGCGTATAATTCGCCACCCGGTTCTTCAGCGCCCGCGCCTTGCCGACATAGAGCACATCCCCCCGCGCATCATGCATGCGATAGACCCCGGGGCGCGGCGGCAGCGTGCGCACCGTGTCGCGAATCACCGTCACGCCCGCCTCTATGTCAGGCTGCTCGGAACCGCGCAGCGTAAAGGCGGCGCGCTCTTCCTGGAAACGATCGACGGCACGGTCCGGAGGGGATGCGGGCTTGCGGGCCATTTCGGCCAGATAGGCGATTGTGGCCTCGATGGGGAGAGGCAAAGCCTCCGCCGATCAGAACATCTTGCGGAAATCCAGCCCGATGACGCGACCGCGCGGATCACGATAGTCAGCCTGATAACCGAGCGGGACAATGCCGGCCGGGTCTGTCACCCTTTGGCGGGATTCCAGCAGGTTATCGACTTCAAGTGACAAACGTGCCCCTTTCAGGAACGGGATTTTCTCAATCATGCCTTTCTGCTGGTCGAAATTTACGAATAGCCGGGCATTGATCATGAAGACGCTGCCGAAACGCAAATCGCTGCTGTCGGGCGCACCCGTCGAGCGAACAGTGACTGGCGCACTCCAATTCCCGTTCATGCGCAGGCCAAAGCCCTTGTAGAAGCCGCCTCCTTCGAGTTCGATCGCATGGCGTGCGACACCACCCGCAGCGATCGCATCGCCATTCAGCAGATCGAGCACTGGCCCGCCTGGAGCAACAATCACCTGCTCGGAAAAGCGCACCGTGTGATAAATCGAGATATTCCAGCGCCCTTGACCATTCCCTCCGGAACCGCCCGGACCGCGTCCAAAACCGCCTGCACCACGCGGCCCGCCGGCACGAGGCCCACCACCGCTCGTGCCCAGCCCTCGCATTCCTCTACTCATCCCTTCGCCGTCGCCCGGCTGCGGCTTGCCGATCGTGCCCGAAAGATTGAAGCCATAACGCAGACGCGAGCTCGACACTTCACTGAAGCTCACAGGACGCCGGTCTATCGACAGAAGCCGTCCGGGCGAGCCGCCCGGCAATGCAGGGCCCCGCAGTACGCGGTCGGGAAACGCAGCCTCGATCGCAGGGGTCAGCAATGGGAACGACTGCGTAACGTCATCGGAGCGGTTGCGGAAATATTCGACAAGGATGTTCGAGTTCTTCAGGAACGGCAGTTCCCAGTTCGCCCCGATCTTCAGATCGCGCTGCGTTTCCCGCTTTAAGGTAGAATTGCCGCCGTTAACGATTGTCGCCAGCACCGTTTCGCCACGCGAGAAATCATATACCGGCGTGTTGAGCGCAATGATCTCCGGATTGCCCAACTGCGCCAGCGTGGGAGCAGCCTCATTGACGAGGTAGCTGATCTGCAGACCGAGCTTATCGGTCGGCGACCAACTCAATCCCACGCTCCAGTCCTTCAGCGTGCCGAAATCCGACAGGTGATTGAGACCTGCGCTGGCGTTCAGCGCGATATCGCCTACACCGGAAAGCACCTTGTTGCGCCTGCTCGTTATCGGCAGCGCCAGGTTGAAGCCGGTAGAAAAATCTCCCCGGTCCAGCGCGGTGCGTCCCGTCCCACGCGTATCGGTATTATTCGAGCGGTTGTAGGCGTAACCCGCCTTGAAAGTCAGCGAGGCATCGCCCGCAGGCAGGCGGAAAGGCGCGCCCGATGCGGTCAGCAACGAAGTCAGCCCCAGTTCCCTTGTCTGCGCGCGATCACGACCGGCAGGCAAGAGTGGCGGAAGAGGACCTGTAATCGCCAGCGTTCCTGCAAGGGCGGCGTCCACCAGCGATGAAGTATCGGCAGCACGATCGACATAAGTCACGGTATCGCCATGGCTGGCATCGGCAGTAGCCGTGACTTGCCAGCCCCCGATCGGCTTGTTCAGAGTAAGTCCGCCCTGCACGGTCGTGGCGCGACTAGTGCGAACCAGCGGGTCCGGCAAGCTGCGCAACGCAATACTGCCATCCGGCGCGGCGAGCCGCACGGTATCGAGCCCGAACAGCGAGCGCGTATCAGAACGCGTGACCGTGCCATTCAGCGACAACGATCCCGCGTTCGGTCCTCCACCCAATCCAAGGGCCAGAGTGCCGTTCAACGAGATGTCGCGACCGTCGTCGATCAGATAACGCGCAGCCGCCGGATCGGGATCGGTCGTAACGGTCGGCGTACTGCCCGGCGTTTGGATAACGCCGCGCTCCGCCTCCGTCAGCGGAGACTTGTCCTCGATCTTGGCCTTCAGGTTGATGCGGCTCGGTCCGCTGATCCGCAGCATGCCCGCTTCCAGTTCGCTCTCGGAAAAGCCGCCCAGAGTGGGGATATGATATTCGCCGGCAATAGTCTTGCTGGCGAAATTGTCCTTCAGGATGAAGTTTACCACCCGCTGGTTGGCCGGATAACCGTAACGCAGTGCGACTTCCTCGGGCAGTATCTCCATCCGGCGGATAGCTTCGGGCGGAATGTCACGCATTTCGCGAAAGCTGGAAATCCGCTGCCCATTGAGCAGTATCACCGGATGGCCATCACCACGACCACGGCCACTGGCCGTCTGAGGAGCCAACGCGGCCAGCAACTCGTCCAGCGAACCAGCGCCATACGAAGCGATGTCCGCCTCATCCAGTGTCATGATAGGCGGCTGCGGAGCATCGACCTGCCCCCGAATGCGGGTGGCGACGACCAAGATCTCGTCATCGTGCCGGATGAGCTCTTCCAGTTCCTCATCCTCGCTATTGGCGATCGGAACGGGCGCATCCTGCGCGAAGGCGGGAGCGGCAAGGAAAACAAGCGGCAGCAAGGCGACAGGGCGCAAATTCAATCTCCGTAAAATCGTCTTCAAGCCCTTCTCCCGACGTCCCGATGCGAGAGCCCCGCGCCCAAGGCAAGATACGTCCGGTATCAAATTGTCACACAGCGTTACACTTGGCCGAATAGTCAGATTGAAGGCATCGCATTGCCGAGGCTTTCCTTTTGTTGCGACGACAGCTATGGCGCGCGCCGAACAGACTATCGAAACGGACAAAGATCGCCGATGGCGAAAGAAGAACTTCTCGAAATGCGCGGCACTGTGGTGGAACTTCTGCCGAATGCCATGTTCCGGGTGAAGCTGGAAAACGATCACGAAATCCTCGGCCATACCGCCGGCAAGATGCGGAAGAATCGCATTCGCGTACTGGTCGGCGACGAGGTGCTGGTGGAGCTCACGCCCTACGACCTGACCAAGGGCCGCATCACCTATCGCTTCATGCCCGGACGCGGCGGCCCCGGCTCGTATTGATCCTTTCGACCTGCCTCGGCCGCAACTCGCGCCCATGACCGCGCCCGGCCTGATCCTCGCCTCCGCCAGCCCGCGTCGCCGTGAACTGCTCACACGGCTTGGCGTCAAGCCGCTGGCCATTGTCGCCGCGGACATAGACGAGACGCCCGGCAAAGCCGAAATCCCGCGCGACTACGCAAGACGCATGGCGCGCGAAAAGGCATTGGCCGCGCCTTATGCGGACACACACATCCTTGCAGGCGATACCGTGGTAGCTCTGGGACGCCGCATTCTTCCGAAAGCCGAGGACGAGACCACCGCACGCCAGTGCCTGAGCCTGATCTCCGGCCGCCGGCACAGAGTACTCTCGGCTGTTGCGCTGCTTTCACCCGACGGTTCCCTTCGCGAACGCCTGTCGGAAACGATCGTTCGCTTCAAGCCGCTCTCTTCCGCCGAGATCGACGCTTATGTCGCCAGCGGAGAATGGTGCGGCAAGGCCGGTGGCTATGCCATCCAGGGGCTTGCCGAAAGCCTGATCGTCTGGATCGGCGGCAGTCATTCGGGCGTCGTAGGCCTCCCGCTCTACGAGACGCGAGCGCTGCTTAAAGCAGCAGGCTTCTCTCTTGCCTGACATCCTACAGGGCTGGCTTATCGAGCAAGGTATCGGCGAACATCGCGCCTTGTTGTTCGACAAGGGAGAAGTTGTCGCAGCAAAGGTGGATTGGCCGGGCAAACTCAGCTCGGGACAAATCGCGGACGCCATCCTGATCGCGCGCGTGACCGGCGGCACACGCGGCACCCTACGCTTCGCTTCGGGTGAGGAAGCATTGGTCAGCCGCCTACCGCGCGACATTGCCGAAGGCGCATCTTTCCGCGCGCTCATAACCCGAGCGGCGATGAGCGAACACGGCCGTTTCAAGCGGGCGCAAGCCATACCGACGCAGAATGCGCTCCGTCCCGCGCCAACGCTCGCCGAATGTCTTCGCGCCGAAGGTGAGAGCTTGCGGATTGTCCGTCACTTTCCGCAAGGAATGTGGGAAGAAGTCATAGCCGACGCCTGGACTGGACAAATCACTTTCACCGGCGGAGCGTTGAGCGTCAGCCCCACCCCGGCGATGACCCTTATAGATATCGACGGCGATCTGCCACCACGCGCACTGGCTCTTACCGGAGCATCGGCGGCGGCGCACGCGATCCATCGCTTCGATCTCACGGGCTCGATCGGTATCGATTTTCCCACGCTCGACGACAAGACTGATCGCCGGGCAGTCGATGCTGCGCTGGCCGCGGGCCTGAGCGGCTGGCCTCACGAACGCACGGCGATGAACGGATTCGGCTTCGTCCAGCTTGTCGCACGGCTCGAAAGGCCATCACTGATACATCGGCTGCAGCGCGACCCCGTCGGCGCAGCCGCGCGCCTGATCCTCCGTCGTGGCGAGCAGGAGCCAGGCGCTGGCCCATTGCTGATCACCGCCCACCCTTCCGTTATAGCCGCGATAAGGCCTGAGTGGCATGACGACCTAATCCGCCGCACCGGGCGCTCGATACGTTGGCGAGAAGACTCCGCACTTGCGATCGAGGCCGGCTTCGCGCAGTCGGTATCGGCATGACCACCATGCCTCGCAAATGTCCGATCTGCGGCAAACCCCGCGTCACCGAACACACGCCTTTCTGCTCGAAACGCTGTCGCGATCGCGACCTCGTGCGCTGGTTTGACGACAGCTACAGCCTGCCCGGCCCCACAGAAAAGCAGGACTAAGCAAGCGTAGCCTCACGCGATCCCGAGCTCTACGACCGCAGACGACTTCGTCCGCCGACAACAGCCTCGGCTCTAAAGCTACTGCCGGTTACGCTTCAGCCAGGATGACAGGTCAAACCTTGGCGCCTGCGTTCTGGAAACCCTCGCCCGCCTTGTCGCGCGGCGGCGTATCGAAGGCGCGGACGACATCACCGCGATTATCGATCGCAACACGTTTGCGGGCCCGCTCGATGTTCGCCTCACCGCCACAGATGAAAACGGGGCCATTGGCGATGTTGTCGATACCTTCCTGCGCGACTTCCTCGGGCGACTGCGCCTTCGAGATGTCGATACCGAGACGTTCCATGGCGGGGGTAGCAGTGAAACCGATATTCAGATGCAGGACATCAACCCCGGCGCGACCGCATTCCAGCCAAAGCCCCTCCGCAAGTGTACGGCAGAATGACTTGGCTGCCGAATAGGCGGCGATCTGGGACGATCCGGTATAGCCCCCCTGCGAGCCGGTGAGAATCATGCCACCGCGACCACGCTGGCACATCAGGTTGCCGTAATGGCGCGCGAAATCGGCCTGTCCCATGACATTCATCTGGATAATGTTACGCGTCACCTCGACCGGAAGCTCGACGAAATTGCCGCGCACGCTGTTCGCACCGGCATTGTAGACGAGCAAGCCTATCTCGATATCATCGGTAACGACGCGAACCTTATCGAGGACGCCGGCATCCGTAAGATCAGCCGAAAGGATACGGACTTCGGCTCCCTGCGCACTCAGTTCCGCCTTCAGCGCTTCAAGCGGCTCGGTCTTTCGCGCAGTCAGGACCAGCTTGAAACCACGTGCCGCCAGCTTTCGCGCAAATTCCGCACCGACTCCTTCGGAACCACCGACGACGAGCGCCCAGGGGCCGTATTTTGCCAGATCCATAGAGTTTCCTCATCTGCTAAAACTTTGTGTCCGCCTTAGAGCGGTCTGCGGATGGGTCAAGCGCATATAGCCCTGCCCGCTTCCGCGGGAGAGGTGTGAAACGGGCCTTTGCCGGGAGGGGATCGGTATTCCGGATCCCCTCTGTCCGATCGGTCAGGCGGCCTTTTTCGTACGTTCGGTCGCTTCGAGATTCAGCATGTCCGCGAGCAGGAAGGCCAGCTCTATGGACTGCGCCGCGTTGAGCCGCGGATCGCAATGCGTGTGATAGCGGTCGGCCAAAGCTTCGTCAGTGATCGCCACTGCCCCGCCCGTGCATTCCGTCACATCCTGACCGGTCATCTCGATGTGTATGCCGCCGGCATGAGTGCCTTCGGCGCGATGAACAGCGAAGAACCCTCTCACCTCTGAAAGGATTCGATCAAACGGGCGGGTCTTGAAGCCACTTTCAGATTTTATGACGTTGCCGTGCATCGGATCGCACGACCAGACCACCGGGTGACCTTCGCGCTTCACGGCACGCAAGAGCTTCGGCAAACCATCTTCGACCTTGTCATGACCGAAGCGGCTGATCAGCGTCATGCGACCCGCCTCACGCGCGGGGTTCAGCAGATCGAGCATTCGCAACAGCGCATCCGGATCAAGGCTCGGGCCGCACTTCATTCCGATCGGATTGCCGACACCACGCAGGAACTCGACATGTGCAGAGCCTTCGAAGCGGGTACGGTCGCCGATCCACAGCATGTGAGCCGAACAATCGTACCAGTCACCCGTCAGCGAATCCCTTCGCGTAAGCGCCTGCTCATACTGCAGCAACAGCGCCTCATGGCTGGTGTAGAAGCTGGTGCCTTGGAGTTGCGGGACCGTCTGCGGATCGATTCCGCAGGCCGCCATGAAGTCCAGCGCTTCGCTGATGCGATCCGCGGTTTCACCGAACTTCTTCGCCCAGGGGCTGCGACCGATATGATCGAGCGTCCATTGGTGAACCTGACGCAGGTTGGCATAGCCACCGTTCGCGAAAGCGCGCAACAGGTTCAGCGTCGCCGCCGACTGGCTGTAGGCACGGACCATGCGATCCGGATCGTTGACGCGCGCGCCATCGTCAAAATCGATGCCATTGATGATATCGCCAAGATAGCTTGGCAATTCCTTGTCGCCGATCTTCTCCGTTGGCGAGGAGCGCGGCTTCGCGAACTGGCCGGCCATACGACCGACCTTGACCACCGGCTGCTTGCTCGCGAATGTCAGCACCACCGCCATCTGCAGCAGCACGCGGAAGGTGTCGCGAATATTGTCCGGGTGAAACTCGGCAAAGCTCTCCGCACAGTCGCCACCCTGCAGCAGGAAGCCGCGGCCTTCGGCGACTTCGGCAAGATCGGCTTTCAACGCGCGTGCTTCACCAGCGAAGACAAGGGGTGGAAACTTGGCGAGCGTAGCCTCGACTTCGCCAAGCTTGGCAGCATCGCCATAAGCCGGCAGATGCCGTGCTTCATGCGCCTTCCAGCCCTCGGGTGTCCAGTTACTCGCCACTTTTCCTATCCTTTCGCAAGGCGCGCGACATAGCGACGGTGCGCGACAAATGCAAAAGCTGGATTCCCGGATACTGTGATCGACCGTCCGTCAGCGCGCCGCGCCAGCCGAGGAACCTGCCGGCTGCGGCATGACTTCGAGTTGCCATGCCTTGTCCGGCGCCAGATAGCGCTTCGCCATGGCCTGCATCGCCTGGGGCGTGGTGACGGTGTAATCTGCAAGCAACGTGCGCACGCCCGCAATGCGGGCAGGGTCTGCAGTCGCGCCCTCAAGCTGGTACATGAAGAAGGCCGAACTGGTGGAAGCCCGGGTCACCCGCTGGCGCAGCGGCTCGATCACGCGGGCGAGTTCATCGGCAGAAACCGGATTTGCAGCGAGTTCCGCGGCAATTTGCCTGGCCGTGGTAAAGAATGTTGGCACGTCATCGGGCTGGAGCTGCGCCATCGCCGTGATCGAACCGCCAGCATTCAGGTCCAGTGGCCAAGTCGAATAGACAAAGGGCGCATAGCTCACACCGGTCTTCTCGCGCATCGCATCAAGCAAACGGTTGCTGAATAGTTGCGTGAGAATCTCGATCTGACGGGATTCGGTGATGCCAACCGAGCCCCCTCCCGTCGGCCAGGCCATTACCGCGGCAGCCTGGTTGGCATCACCGCGGTGCATCAGGACGACAGGCTGTGCGTTCGCGGCGGGGAAGCGAGCCGTCTCCGCCACGATATTGGCCGGCAAGGCGACACGCTTCCTCAATGCGCCAAAAGTGCGTTGCAACGACTGGAGCGCCGCGTTGCGATCGAAATCCCCATAGAGCTGGACCTCGATCGGCCCGCTGTCGAGCGCTCGCTGCCAGACCTGGCGAAAGCCTTCAGGCGTCGCTTTTTCCAGTTCGGCGGGTGTCGGAGCATGGAAGCGTGGATCGCGATCGCGCTGGAAATACTTGAGATCCCGATCGAGCACCCCCTGCGGCGAAGTCGAATAAGCTTCATATTGCAACCGCGCAGCAGCCTTGGCCCGCAAGACGGGATTGGCATCCCAGCGCGGCATCGCGAACTTCGCCGCGAAAAGGTACAGCTGATCCGCAAGATCGGCAGGGCGTGTATCGGCCGAGAACTCGAACGCAGCGTCCTCGATCTGGAAATCGAAGCCCATCTTACGTCCAGTCGAGATGCGGTCGAGTTCCTCCTGCCCCAGCGAGCCGACACCCGATCCCACCAGCGCCATTTCGCCAAGCGCGATGTACGGCGCATCGCCAGGCGTGAACGAACGGTAGCCGCCGCCGAAACGCACCTTCACGGTAACACGACCGGGCTCATCTTGCGTAGGCCACATCAATACTTTCACGCCATTGGCAAATTCGACCTGCTCGATGTCCAGAAGACCGACCGGCGTGATCCCGGTGACCTGTCCGGATACACCGATCGGCGGCATGTCATCGAAACGGATCGGCTTGGATGCAAGACGCACGTTCGCATCGGGGGAAACCGGCGCAAGCAATGCCTGCCGCAAGGCGCCACTGTCGCCCTCACCAGCCTTGGGCGAGATCAGAATAGCTCGCGTCACCGCACCGGCGAACAGCTTGCGTGTGTGCTCAAGGATCGCCTGCGGGGTAAAAAGCGGCCGTGAATTACGGAAGATTTCGAGCACGGCCTCAGGCGCCGCGACCGTTTCACGAATGTCCAGCGCGGTTACGAGATCGTCAGCCAGCTTTGAACCCGGCAGAAGGCGGCGCTGTTCGACGGGAACCTGGAAGGCGACTTCCATCTCTGCAACCTCACGATCGATCTCCTCCTCGCTGGGAGGTGTCGTAAGCGCATCAGCCACGACCCCGCGCACATCTTTCAATGCCCCCTTCCAATCTTCACCAAGCGGAGTCACGGTAACGAAAGTGCCGTCCACCGAACGACTAATGTCGTCCTGGGTCACTTGCGCGACAAGGAAACTGCCGCCAGCCCGCGCGCGTGATTCAAGGCGACGGTTGATGATCTGCTGAGCCAAGGCGTCAATCATCAGCCCCTGATTGTAGACGATCGTGTCATTGACCTGGCGCCACGGGCGCAGAATCCCGTAGTTGATCGTACGCGGCAGGTCTGGCTCAACCAGCACCTGCGTCTCGCCAACCGGATTTGCCGGGTCGCTGTCCTTGGGCGCGACAGGATCACCGAAACCCGGCGCAGGTACAGGTCTGCCAGGCACCTTCCAATCCGAGAACCACTTGCGCACAAGTTCGGCCAATTGTGCGGGAGCAGCATCGCCTGCCACAATAATTACTGTATTTTCAGGACGATACCAACGCTTATGAAAAGCGCGAACCGCATCTTGATGCGCCCCTTGCAAAGTCTCCACCGTGCCGATCGGAGCACGTTCAGCGAGCGGTTGCCCAGCATAGAAAACGCGTCGCATCGCATCCTGCACGCGCATGGATGCCCCGCCTCGCTCGCGCATTTCAGCCAGAACGATCGGCACTTCCGTACGCACGTTGGCTTCGCTGAGCGTAGGAGCGGTGACCATGCCCGAGAGCAGCTTGAAGCTTTCCTCAAGCGAAGGCGGCGTCGCATTCGGCAAATCGAGCTTGTAAACGGTCTGCGTGGGCGTCGTTTCCGCATTGGTATCGTTGCCAAAGCTGGCGCCGAGGCGTTGCCAGGTCGGTATCGCCTCACCATTGCCCAGGTATCTCGACTGACGAAACAACAGATGCTCGATTAGATGGGCATAGCCCTGCTCGTCATCACGCTCGTTTAGAGAGCCCGCATCGATACGGATGCGGATCGAAACCTGTCCCGGCGGCACGCCATTCTTCCGCACCGCATATCGTAGGCCGTTGGGAAGCTCGCCAAATACCCATTCCTTGTCGCGCGGCACATCACTGCCACGATAGAGCCAGGGCACCGGTTCCCCTGAAGGTTTCGCCGATACCATCGGCGCGGCAATCAGCAACAGAGGAACGACAGCAAGCGAACGGGCAACGCGCTTCAGCGAATTCATGCAAGGGATATAGGGCGCCGTTTCCTTAAGAACCAGTGAATAGTCACACACTCGCATTTATCATGATGATAAATAGAAAATCATATTTAATTCTTTATTCATCAAAACAATAAAAACAAATTAAACTCGCAAATAAACAATATGATGGCGGTATATGGTGGGATCTGACAGTAAAGGATTACGTTATGTCCAATACAAATCGCCGATTTGCCGCAATCGCATCTTCCTCCATTTTGGCCCTTCTCTTGGCTGCCTGTGATTCCACGGGAAGCACACGCATATCCAGCATTGGCTCACCCGGATCCGATGGCCCCAGCGGTTCAAATGGCTCCAACGGATCGAACGGACAAGTTGCTCAAGGACCCGCCGGCCCACAAGGCCCAGCCGGACCTCAGGGTCCTGCTGGACCTCAGGGTCCCGCCGGCAGTAGCAACCCCCTCGGCAATACCGCCGACATCCTCGCTGTAGGCGGACTTGTCGGACCGAGCGGTATCGCCGGAACCGGGCTTCTGGCCAATACCGGCAATCCGGGCAACGTCGCCCCCGTAGTCGAGGGCGTTCTCGTCCTTACCGGGGCAACAACCACAGCCTTGGCCGGAAAGACTGAAATGGTCGCCCAACTGGTTGATGGCGCCCTGCCAGGCGATACCGCTCTGGTCGGCAAGGTCGTCCAGGTGGTCGAGAACACAGGGCAGACACTGATCGACGTCGGCCAAGGCAAAGGCTATCTCATCGATGGTCTTACCGCAGCCCCCGGCGACGTCGTACAACTCGCACTCAACGGGACTGGCGGCATCGGCAGCGGCGCGGAATCGACGCTTGTGGGCGTCAGCCTCCTGTCGGGCAGCCAATCGAGCGCCGAACTGATCAGCGCCGGCCTGGCCTCAAACACCTCAAGCGACTCCAGCCTTATCGGTGCAAGCCTGCTTTCCGGACAGCAGAATACCGGCCAACTCCTGACGCTCGGCGTAGCTTCCGGTGATCAACCGCTTACACTCAACACTCCGCTTGGCGGGACAGGTGACAGCTCCACAGGAGTAGTCGGCGGCATCGTGGGAGGCGTCGTCGGCACGGTACAGGATACCATCAGCGGAGTAACTGCTGTTGCGCAACCCGCACCAAGTGGTGGAACCCCCACTCCTGATAGCGGCAATCTCCTTGGTGGAACTGGTGGTGCCGTTGGCGGCCTCGTGGGTGGTGTCACCGGATTGCTAGGCGGCCTGGGAGGCCGGCGCTAACAGCGGCGACGGGGGCAAACCATGATCGCCAAGCAACAGACCGCCGCCTTTGCGACGGCAAGCCGCGCCGCCGTTCTGATCTTTGGCCTCACGTTGGCGTCACAGACGCCCGCGTGGGGCCAGACCAGTACTCCCCTAGATGAAAATCGTGTGGATCGCGCACCGGCCACGTCGTCACCTGCGATAGAAAACACAAGCAAAGGCGCCCTTCCCTCCGCAGCGACTGAAATCGACACGGACGATGCCAGCGCCGCTGACATTCGGGCAATCGACTTTCTGGATACCGCTATTCCCGAAGTCGTTGCCCGAGCAGCCGAAGCCTTCATCGGCAAGCCCGCCTCCAAAGCCAACCTACAAGCGCTGGTTCAGGCGATGTCGGAGGCTTACGCTCGTTCGGATGTCGCCTTATTCACGATAGTCATCCCTCGCCAGGATCTATCGAACGGCCATCTGCGGGTCCGGGTCGCCGAAGGATATCTGCAACAGGTGATACTGCAAGGTGAAGTCGAAAATCGCAAACTAGCCCTGATCCGCGCTTATGCCGACAAATTGACCAAGGAACGTCCCACCAGTCGCCGCCGACTGGAGCGATACCTTTCACTGATCCGCGACATCCCGGGCCTCAAAACGGACGCCCGCCTCGAACTCGGCCAAGGAACAGGGGCAGTACGTCTGGTGCTGAAACTGGATTTCGAGAAACCTCGTGTGACGTTCTCGTTCGATAACCGGACCAGCCGCTTCGTCAGGGATGGTCAATTCGAAGCGCGGGCGCGAGCCTTCGGTATGTTACGCGAGGGCGATCGTACGGAATTGACGGGCTTGGCTTCGATCAATTTTCACGATCTCCTTTATATCGGGCTTTCCCATTCCACGCCAATCGGCACTGAAGGCGGCAACTTCGGTTTCAACTACGGGCATCTAGAAACACGTCCGGCCCGAACGATAATCTCGGGTGCGGCCGACACCCTTGGATTCACATATTCCTATCCCGTGATCCGATCATACAAACGCAACTTGACCACCACACTGGCGCTTGATGGCGTGAATAGCGACAACACCGCATTCGGATCGACGATCGCCACGGAAAAGAGCCGGGCCGTCCGCCTCGCGCTTGGCTATGTGCAGACCAGTCCACGCAGCATGCTGAATGGTGGCGCGACCGTCAGCAAAGGCCTCGATATCCTTGGCGCCGAGATCGCCAGCAATACAGGCAAGCGTGATTTCCTGAAGTTCAACGCCCGTGCCGGATTCAACCGTACCATCGGCAAGCGCGCAGTGCTGAGGTTCAATGGCAGCGGCCAATGGACGCGAGACGCCTTGCCAGCGGTCGAGCGCTTCTCCGTAGGAGGCCAGCAATTCGGACGGGCTTTCGAAAACGGCCTGATCAACGCCGATCGTGGCGTTGCCGGATTAGCCGAGGCGGCATTCCGACCGATACCGAGCGGCCGGTTCGGCCAGACCGAAATCTATGGCTTCGTGGATTACGCAACGGTCAGCCTACTGACACGGCCCGGCCTCCCCCGACGCCTGGATTTCGATCTCGCTTCGGCCGGCGGCGGCATACGATTGTCCTATGGAGAGAAAATGGCCTTGGGCCTGGAAGCCGCCAACACGATCGACGCCCCCTATCCGACCTACAATTCGGAGTGGCGCTTCTCGATCACCTGGCGGCTATCACTGCGCCCCTAACCTCCCCGCGTCACCGGCACGAGGGCGCCAGTCACCGCACGAGCGGCGTCCGACGCAAGAAAAGCAATCACGTCAGCGATCGCCTGTGGCTGGACCCACTGCGAAAAATCCGCGTCGGGCATGTCGGCACGGTTGGTGGGCGTGTCGATGATACTCGGCAGGATAGCGTTGACGGTGACGCTGCTGCCTGCCAGTTCCTCGGCCAAGGCCTCGGTCAGGCGGTGGACGCCGGACTTCGATGCCGCATAAGCACCCATCCCCATGCCAGCCTTGATCGCAGCCCCGGCCCCGATGTTGACGATCCGGCCCGCCTGCGAATTCTTGAGATAGGGCAAAGCAAGCTGGGTGATCGTTGCGGCAGTGGTCAGGTTCATGGCCTGCATTTTTGCCCAGCTTGCGAGGCTTCCTCCTTCGAGCGTCTCCCATGTAAAACCGCCGGCGACATTGATCAGAACATCGATGCCGCCGTGTACCTCCACCACTCTGCCCAACGCAGCAGCCGTCGCGTCAGCGTTGGTAAGATCGACACCGCCGATGTCGAGCGCACCCGCAAGTGCTACCTGGGCGGCAGGAGCGAAATCGATACGAGCCACCTTGTCGCCTTTTGCGGCGAAAGCCTGCGCCACTGCCTGACCCAAAACACCAAAACCACCTGTAACAATAACTGATCGCGCCATCTGCCCGTCTCCTTCGCCTCACCCTCCTGCGCAGCCCGGACGCCAAGGTCAATCCGCTTCGCGCATGCGCGCCCTTGACCGCCATCGCGCATGTCCTACATGCCATTCATCATGTTCATCGAAACCGAAACTACGCCGAACCCCTCCACGCTCAAGTTCCTGCCGGGCCAGCAAGTCATGGTGGCAGGCACGCGGGAGTTCACTTCTGACGAACAGGCGGCCGCCTCGCCTCTGGCCGAAACACTGTTCAGTCTCGGCGATGTGGCCGGTGTTTTCTTCGGTCGAGACTTTCTTTCCGTTACGGCAGGTCCTGGTGTCGATTGGAGCATGCTTAAACCGCAGGTCATCTCTATCCTGCTCGATCACTTCGTGTCGGGTGCACCTCTGTTCGCAGGTGGCGATGCGAGCGCCATTTCCATTGGCGTCGAAGAAGATGATGCGTTGGCCGACGATCCTGCCGATGCGGATGTCGTCGCGCAGATCAAGGAGCTGATCGAAACACGCGTTCGCCCAGCAGTGGCCAATGATGGTGGCGATATTATCTATCGCGGCTTCCGTGAAGGCGTGGTCTACCTGACGATGCAAGGCGCCTGCTCTGGTTGTCCGTCATCGACGGCCACACTGAAGCAAGGCATCGAAGGCCTGCTCAAGCACTACGTTCCCGAAGTTACCGAAGTTCGCGCCGCCTGACCTCCCTGCGACATCCGATGCGCACACTGGTGATAGATAGCGCGACTGAAGCCTGTTCGGTGGCGTTGTTCCACGATACGGCTCTCATTGCGGGTGATTTTCGCATGCTTGGGCGGGGTCATGCCGAAAGTCTGGTCCCGATGATCGCTGCCTTACCCGCACAAGGCCGTGCAGATCGCATTACCGTGGCTTTGGGCCCCGGCAGCTTCACGGGAGTGCGCGTCGGCCTCGCGGCCGCCCGCGCGCTCGCCTTCACCTGGAAAGCGGAACTGACAGGCTATCCCTCCGCAGATCTCGTCGCCGCAATCGCTCGCAAGCAGCGAGGACCGCAGCCGGTAACTTTCGCCGCCACCGGCGGACACGGCGAATGGTTCGTACAATCCTTTGCCGCGGATGGTACGGCCATCTCGCCGCTTGCCTCCCTGCGCCCCGAAGAAGTTGTCAGACAACACTGTGAAGCACTGATTGCCGGCAGCCAGGCAGAAGCATGCGTTACCGCCCTCCGCGCAGGAGAAGCATTGACGATCTGGCCCGACGCACGCGAATTCATATGCCTGCCGGCTTTCGCCATCACTTCCGAGGTCGCTCCACTATATGGCCGGGCGCCGGATGCACGGCTTCCTGCAACGCGTCCATGACGTCTCCATCAGACGATCTCGATCGCATCATGTCGATCATGATCGCGGCTTTCGATCCTGCCTACGGCGAAGCCTGGACTCGCCGTCAGGTCGAAGACGCCCTGCTTATCGGCAATTGCCACTATCACATAATCGACGAAAATGGCCTGTGCTTGAGCGACAGCACATCGGCGACCGGATTTTTTCTATCGCGGACGGGATACGAGGAAGAAGAACTGCTCTTGTTCGCTGTCCATCCCGATTTCCGTCGTAAAGGATTTGGCGGCGCTCTTCTCAAAGAACTTACCGCCGCCGCCCGGAACCGTGGCGCACAACGGTTATTGCTGGAAATGCGGCACAACAATCCCGCCGAATCATTGTATCGCGCATTCGGTTTCGAACCGATTGGTCGACGACCCGGCTATTATCGCGCCCGGAACGGCGAGCGGCTTGATGCAATCACTTTCGCTTGCCCGATTAAGCGCTAAGATGTATATATCGTAGCAAGTTATGCCGTAGTAAAGGCATTGCGAACTACATCATCAAGACTGCGCCCTCTCAAAATTTATCCAAAATGGACCTTGTCATCTCATCACGAGTGGTCCAATGGGATCAAGTCAATGCCAGTCGGGCAGGACAATAGAGAGTGTGGTCGCATCAAATTCCAAGGACGCAATAATGGAAAACACGCAGATCGACATGAATGAAACGCTGATCACGCTTACTTCTGACATCGTTGCCGCACATGTCAGCAACAATAGCGTTTCGGTGGATGAACTCCCTTCGCTTATCACTAACATCTATGGTGCGCTTTCTGGCCTCGGTCAGGCGCCGGTTGTGGTTGAGAAGACACCCGAGCCTGCGGTTTCTATTCGCGCTTCGGTAAAGCCCGATCACATCGTCTGCCTGGAAGACGGCAAGAAACTGAAGATGCTGAAGCGTCACCTTATGACGCACTATAACCTGACTCCGGAACAGTATCGCCAACGCTGGAATCTTCCCGCGGACTATCCGATGGTCGCGCCCAATTACGCCGCGAAGCGCCGCGAACTCGCCAAGAAGATCGGACTTGGCCGCAAGCCCGGCGCAAGGCGCGGTCGCAAACCCAAGGTTTGAGGACAAGCCCCGACATCGGGTTGAAGAAAGAGCCGCGCCGGCCTAGATAGTCGTTCGCGGTTCTTTTTTACACCGAGTTCACTGTGCACCAACCAATCGACATTGAAGCCCTCTGCGCGGACCGCGGGTTAAGAATAACCGATCAGCGACGCGTAATCGCGAAAGTCCTTTCCGAAAGCGACGATCATCCGGATGTCGAGAAGCTGCATGAGCGCGCAACCGCCATCGACCCCGGTATCTCCATAGCCACAGTATATCGTACCGTGCGCCTTTTCGAAGAAGCCGGCATCCTCGATCGTCATGATTTCGGTGATGGCCGTGCCCGGTACGAAGCTGCCCCCGAAGCACATCATGACCATATGATCGATGTCGAAACAGGCAAAGTGATCGAATTCGTCGATCCGGAACTGGAAGCACTACAACGGCAGATCGCTGAGAAGCTCGGCTTCAGGCTCGTCGATCACCGCATGGAGCTTTACGGCGTACGCCTTGGCCGTGAGGATGGTTCCTCCGATTAATGGCAACCGCAACTGAGCGTTCGTCCGGCTTCTCCAGTACGGAGCACCTCAGGATTGTCGTACGACTCGCCGCATTGGTTCTGTGGCTATTTTTCTGCATAATCCTATATCAGACCGGTCGCTTTCTTGAGCGCAACCCATGGCCGCGCTTCTTTTTGAGAGGGCTGACTTGGATCGCAGGCATTGAGGTGCACGCGGAGAAGACGCAGACACATGCAGGCGCTTTCCTACTCGCCAACCATGTGAGCTGGATGGACATTCCCGTTATTGCCAGTGCAACAGGCGCAGCCTTCGTCGCCCATGATGGTCTTGCCGCCAATCCTTTCATGCGCTGGCTCTGTGCGATGAACGACACTGTCTTCATTGCGCGTCATGATCGTGGCAGCGTGACTGGTCAGGTTTCTCAAATCCGCGAGGCTCTGCGCGAAAACGGCGCCTTGGCGATCTTCCCGGAGGGCACGACCGGCAACGGACTGGAACTGTTGCCGTTCAAGTCCTCGCTTCTATCCGCGCTCGTGCCGCCACCTACCGGCATCTGCGTAAGGCCGATATTGCTCGACTATGGGCTGGAAGCCAGCAGCATCGCATGGGTCGGCAATGAACCCGGCATCGACAACTTCCTGCGCATTCTGGCAAGAAGCGAACCGGTCAAAGTCACCCTGCATTTTCTGCCGGCACTAACCGAGGACACCCTTCGAAACCGGAAAGTTATGGCAAGCCATGCCTATACCGCAATTGACGCACGGCTGCGCGCTGCGCAGGATCAACGCGTGACATTATAGCGCAACTGGCTCTCATCGAGCTGAAAACCGACGAGCAATTCGAAGCTTGCCCGTGCGACAGCGGCCTTCACGTCAGGTTCTGATAGCGGATCCACCGCCGCATCGGAATCGCCAGCTTTGCGCTTGCGTGTGATACGTTCGCGAATTTCCGCAGGCAGAGTCGCTTCAGCACGATCGATATAGGCAGAACCCTGAGCGCTGGCGCGCGCGCGCTCTTGGCCATCGGCAAAACTCAGATTGATCGTGCCCACACGCTTCGTGACGACCGCACTACCGCCACGCAACACAGTCACATAATAAGGCAAGCTTACCTGGCGCGCGCCCCGAGTATCGCCACGACGGGCCAGCACTTCGAATGTGGCCGTCGCCAGAACCTTTTCCCCGGTGTCATTACATTGGCTACGCACATTGGTGAGCGCAGCCACGACATCGATATTCGCCGCCGAGCGATCTCCGGGGGAGCGGAAGAGCGTTATATCGCCGGTATAATCCGGAACGCCAACGGCAGGACAAGCACTGCGTACCGCCGTGATGCCGACATTTTCGTCCACCACGATCTCACCCTTCGAAGCGCATCCGCCAAGTGCGGCCGCAAAGGCGGAGACAGTAAGAAGAGAAAGGCGTGCGTTCATTCGGGGCATCCTTGGCAAGATGGGTCTTGGCCCAACGCTGCCCTAGCCGGGCGCGCGGCAAAGCGCTAGAGGCGGCTGCATGAATGCACTCTTTCCAAGCCAACGCGCCCCACTGCGCCTGCTTATCGCCGCTCCACGCGGTTTTTGCGCTGGCGTAGACCGTGCAATCGAAATCGTGGAACGCGCGCTTCAGCGCTATGGGGCACCGGTCTATGTACGCCACGAGATCGTCCATAACCGTTATGTCGTAGATGGACTGAAGGCGAAAGGAGCCATTTTCGTCGAGGAAGTCGATCAGGTTCCCGACGGGGCTCCCGTTATCTTCAGCGCACATGGCGTCCCGAAATCTGTTCCAGCCGAAGCAACCGCAAGAGGCCTCGAATGGCTTGACGCAACGTGTCCGCTGGTCAGCAAGGTTCACCGCCAGGCGGAACGCCAGATTGAAGCCGGGCGCCACATCGTTTTCGTCGGACACAAGGGGCATCCGGAAGTCATAGGCACATTCGGGCAGGTTCCCGAAGGCACGATGACGCTGGTGGAAACAATCGAGGACGTTTCCGCGCTCTCGTTTCCGGCAGATACACGACTGGCCTATCTCACCCAGACAACGCTTTCCGTCGATGACACCGCAGCGATCATCGACGCGCTGAGCGATAAATACCCTGGCATCGCCGGCCCGAAGGCCGAAGACATATGCTATGCCACTTCAAATCGTCAGGCGGCAGTGAAGGCGATTGCGAACCAGTGCGACCTCCTGCTTGTCATCGGATCTCCGAACAGTTCGAACTCGCTGCGACTTGCCGAAGTGGCGGTGCGCTCCGGAACGCCAGCCCATCTGATCCAGCGCGGCACCGACGTTGAAGCCGCCTGGCTCGACGATGTCAAAACCATAGGACTGACAGCCGGCGCCTCGGCCCCCGAAACGCTGGTGCGCGAAGTTGTCGCTCGGCTTGCCGAATTCCGCACCATTGCGGAGGAGCAAGTTGTCACCGCGGAAGAGCGGATCACCTTCAAGCTGCCACGCCAACTCGTCTGAGGGTTCCGGAAAATGGCGGTCTACACCCAACTCGGCGCGGAAGAACTTGCACGGATCATAGAGGCGTTCGATGTCGGAACGCTGGTTTCAGCCAAAGGCATCGCAGAGGGCGTTTCCAATAGCAACTGGCTGATCGAAACGAACTCGCTCGATGGGAACGGCGCTCGCTTCATTCTGACAATGTACGAAAAACGCCTTAATACCAGAGACTTGCCATTTTTTCTCGGGCTGCTGGATCACCTTGCCGAACAAGGGTGTCCCGTTCCCCGCACGATCCACGATCGCGATGGCCGTTCCTTCCGCTTCCACGAAAACAAAGCGCTGGCGCTGATCGAATTCCTACCTGGAGTATCGGTCAGCGATCCGTCCCCCGAACAGACGAGCGCCGTTGGCGCCGCCCTGGCGCAGATCCACCTTGCAGCCCAGGACTTCAAGGGAACACGTCAGAACGGCATGGGATTGGCCGAATGGCATCGTCTTGTCACTGCCTGTAGCCATGACGGACTAGACTCCATCGGCTCCGGACTTGGTGATCTCGTAGCGCGCGAGCTTACGGCGATTGAGGCAGCATGGCCAGAGAATCTGCCGCATTCCGTCATTCACGCGGATCTCTTTCCCGATAATGTCCTGATGCTGGGCACTCACGTCACAGGCTTGATCGACTTCTACTTCGCTTGCACCGACATCACCGCCTATGACGTCGCGGTGACACATGCAGCCTGGTGCTTCAGCAGCGACGGACATCGCTTCCTGCCAGAACTTTCCCAAGCACTGCTCGCAGGCTACGAAGCCGTTCGTCCACTCTCGGAAGAAGAGCGCGAGAGCCTTCCCATTCTGGCACGTGGTGCGGCAATGCGCTTTCTCTCAAGCCGTGCCTATGATTGGATGAACACGCCCACCGATGCGATCGTTACCCGCAAAGACCCTATGGCCTTTGCCCGGCGGCTTGAGTTTTATGCCGATCCGGCCAATGCAACCATCTTCAACCATGGCGAATGATCAATTGAGCTTGAAAAAAGTAGATATTTTCACCGACGGCGCCTGCAAAGGCAACCCCGGCCCAGGCGGCTGGGGCGCGATCCTCCGCATGGGACGTCATGAGAAGGAAATGTCGGGCCACGATTCACAAACGACCAACAACCGCATGGAAATGACCGCCGTCATCAAAGGGCTCAACGCATTGATCGAACCCTGCGAAGTCACGCTATACACCGACAGCCGCTACGTCATCGACGGCATCACCAAGTGGGTTGCCGGCTGGAAGCGCAACGGCTGGGTTAATGCCAGCAAGCAACCCGTGCGTAATGCCGATTTATGGCACCTGCTTATCGAAGCGGCGCAGCGCCACCGCATCGACTGGCAGTGGGTCCGAGGGCACAACGGTCACCCCGAAAACGAGCGCGCCGACAGGCTTGCCAGCAATGCAGCTCTGAATCCAGACGATCAAGCTTGATCTAGCCTGCAGTTTTATCGACGACTTCGGCGGAAGGCCCATTCTTTCGAATGGAATCGATCGCATTCTGAGCTCCAGACTTATTCTTGTAGCCTTCTGTCCAGAAGATCGCTTCGGCATTATACAGGAAATAAGCGACAAATTCTTCCGCCTTATTTTTCCTGATCTCAAATCGATGCGCCATCACATCCTCCTTTTTACTGCTGCTCCCAAGGACATCCTAGCACCCGAGTGGACAAATGGAAGAATGATCACGAACGGAAACGGCCAATACCATAAGGCGTGGGATCAACCTCTCCCGCTGGCTCACCTAGCAACAACCGCGCAGCCAGATCCGCCGAAGCCGGTGCAGTCTGAATGCCGAAACCCCCTTGACCTGCACACCAGAAGAATTTGGGAGCGGCTGGATCAAAACCAAAGACCGGCAACCGATCGCGCGTGAAACTGCGTAGTCCTGCCCAACGATGTTCCACCCGCCTTACACGCCAATCAACCACTCCTTCGAGACGGTCTATCGCGGACGCGACATCGATCTCTTCCGGCGCCGCATCGCAAGGCGGGCTGGGTGTCTCGTCATGGGGGCTCAGCCAAATCCGGCCTGTCTCGGGTTTGAAATAGAAGCCCTCATCTATGTCCAGCACCAGTGGCAATGTCGCATGAACTGGCGGATCAACGTGGAGTTGCACGACAGTCCGACGCAGCGGCGCGACACCCACTGCCGCGACGCCAGCAAGCGCAGCGATCTGATCCGCCCACGCACCCGCTGCATTCACAAGAATACCGCAGCGAAGCTCCCGCCCGTCGGCTAACCGCAGGCGCCACCCCTTCCCTTCTGCATTTATGGACACGACCCGGGCCCGGCAATAAAGCTGGGCGCCGTCAGTGCCCGCTTCAGCAAGATAATGCTGATGTAACGCAGCGACATCGATGTCACAGCAATCCGGCTCCAATACACCCGCCCTCCATTCGGGGCGCAATCCGGGAATATACGCTTCCAGTTCTTCCCGGCCCAGTGGCTCGACACGAACGCCAAGCGCGGCATAGCGCTGCGCGAAAGCGGCGACCTCGGCCTCGCGCCCCGATCTCCCGATCGTCAACGCGCCACGCTCCAAGAGAAAGCCACCTTCACGTAACATTGGTCCCGAGGCGCTCGTCAAAGGTTGTACCAGCGGACCACCATAACTTTCGGTCCAGAAGGCAGCCGAACGCCCCGTGGCATGATAGCCAGGACGATCCTCCGCCTCGATGATCACAACGCTTGCGCCCAGCGCAACATGCGCGGCGAGCGATGCACCGGCCATACCTGCGCCAACGATAGCTATGTCAAAACAATCGGTCACTTCACGATCAATCTGCAAGAAGGGTGACACGATCAAGAAATTCGCGGATCGCGGCAAGCGCCCGATCGCGCACCGCATCCTCCTCACGAAAGATCTCGTGATATGCTTCGGCGCCAAACAATATGAGTTCAGCCCCAGATATCCGCCGGGCAGCGCGGATAATCGCACCCGAGGAAACCAGCCGGTCATGCCGGGTAGCCAGAATCAGCACCGGCAACATTACGCGTTCGAGCATGCCAGGCCTTTCGAGCAATTCGATCGAAGCTAGCGCGCGCTCGATCCAGCCCCAGCTTCCCGGCCCCATGACAAGCTCCGGCCGAGCATCCCGCCACCACTGCTCATCGGCATAGCGCAGCTTGTCATGCGTGAGCAGCGTCGATCGCTCTGCAGGCAATGCTCCGGGCTTTTCACTCCATTTCCAAGCCGGACGCTTAGGATTCCCCATCACCACCATCAGGCGCGCCAGACCATGCAACAGAAAGTTGGGCACGCAGTCCGGATTCAGACCAAGCATCGGCGCCGACAGAATCAGCGCATCGGGATCGATCATCATCTCCGCCACGGTGCGCAGCACGAGATGGCCGCCCATCGAATGGCCTGCAAGCATATGTGGCCCCGGCGTTTCTTCCTTCCATTGTCCCCAGAACGCGGCAAGATCCTGGACCCAGATCGCGAAATCATCGATATGCCCGGTCACTGCATCGATCCCCAACCGACCCGACCCCGACTGCCCGCGCCAGTCCATGGCCGTGACCCGCCAGCCTTGGCGACTCCAGCCGTCAAGCGTCTCCAAATATTTCTCATAGGCGTCGGCGCGGCCAGGCATGAACAACAGCGAACCACGAGCCGCAGCACCTGCCGCAGGCCAGTCGATGCGGCGCACAGGATATCCATCGACTGCCCGCCAATAACTCTCGCGCGCGGATGCAGGGATCGCGCGGCGGTCGAACTTTGGCATGGTTGCATCCCTGACTGCGGTCACTTGGCTAATTTCGCCTCCTCGGGATTGGTTACTTTTTGGTAATCCCTGACCGCTAGACATGTCCTGGGGGATAGGGGCATTTCAATGCAAGGTGGGTATTTTTCCTACGGTTTACTCACGGCATTGGCAATCGCGCTGCTGATCGCAGCATTTACCGACCTGCGCCGGCGCGAAATCGATAATTGGCTTAACGGCATCATCGCACTCGGTGCGCCCCTGTTCTGGCTAAGCACAGGTTTATCGCTGGTGGAGATCGGCTACCAGCTCGCCATGGCTACCGCCACCTTCGCTATTTGTGCCGTACTTTTCGCCATCCGCGTCATGGGCGGCGGCGACGTAAAACTTCTGACGGCGCTGGCGCTGTGGATAGAGCCTCTCTGGTTCGCCAAGCTCCTGCTCGTCATGTCGGTGCTCGGAGGGGTGCTGACGCTGGTCTTCGGAGCCTGGCATGTCGCCAGACGGCGCCGTGATCGTATCGCCATACCATATGGAATTGCCATTTCCGCCGCTGGTCTCTGGGTCATCGCCGGTCAATCTGGCGCGATGCTTCCAGGCTCCGCGTTGGGGTGAACCTGATTTTAACCATTTTGATCCATCTCCTGCTGTGACCTGGGGAACATTTCGAGGGGGCTCGTGTAGCCATGGACAAGAAAAAGCTGCTGCTGCTGATGGGCGCACTCGTCATCGCCATCGTCACGGCATTCGGTGCACGATCGATTCTGACCGGCGCATCCACGCCGCCGGTCGAGGCCGCACAGCAGGCGCCGAAAGGCCCGAAGGTTCTAGTCGCGCAGCGTGCGTTGCCGGTCGGCACGATCATATCGGCTGACTCCATCGCCTTCCAGGCATGGCCGAAGGATATGGTGCAGGACGCCTATTTCATCGACGGCGAAGCCGACATGAGCAAGCTGCTGGGCACTGTGGTGCGTTTCCCCATCACCGCGGGCCAGCCCGTCACCCAGGGCGCCCTGGTTGCTCCCGGCGATCGCGGCTTCCTGGCTGCGGCGCTTGGCCCAGGCATGCGCGCCGTCACCATTCCGGTTTCCGCCAAGACCGGCGTCGGCGGCTTCGTTTTCCCCGGCGACCGTGTCGACCTCGTGCTGACCCAGTCGGTCAAGGGTGAAGGCATGCCCCTCAAGACCTCAGAAACTATCCTTCGCAACCTCCGCGTTCTCGCCACCGACCAATCGACGGAATCAGAAACCGCAGATGGCAAGACCGTCGTCCGGGCATTCCGCACAGTCACGCTCGAGGTAACTCCGCGCATCGGTGAAAAGGTCGCGGTTGCGCAGACTATCGGCACACTTAGTTTGTCGCTCCGATCGATCGCCGACAACCAGTCCGAACTCGAGCGCGCGATCGCCAACGGCGACGTCAAAGTGCCCGAAGGCAGCACCAAGGAAGAGGAGGAAACCATCCTCCACCAGGCTATGAACCGTCCAATCGAAGGTTCAACCAGCTTCGTCACCGGCGGCGACGTATCACGCTTCCAGCGCCGCACTGTACCGCTTGATGCCACCCAGATAGCGCAGCGCTATGCTGCTTCGATGCGCCCGCAGGGAACAGCGCCCGCCTCCGGCCTCTCGATGGGCCCGATCGTCCGCGTAACGCGAGGCAAGGAAACCAGCGCAGTTCCCGTGGGGAGGAATTGAGATGCGCGAGCACATTGCCGAAACCAGCGACATTCTGAAGGGCAAAAGCATGAAACGCCGCCTGATCCATACCCTGCTGACCGCAGCCTGCGCTGTCGCACCGCTGGCGATGCTGCCGGCCGCCGGCACAGCTTATGCCCAGTCAGTGCAACGCCCCGCTAACGACGTTGTATTGTCGATCGGCCGTGGCCAGCTCGTCACCGTACCCGGCAACATGACAGACGTCTTCGTCGCCAAAGACGACATTGCAGATGTCCAGGTAAAATCGTCACGCCAACTTTATGTCTTCGGCAAGGGCGCGGGTGAAACCACGGTCTACGCCAGCAATGCCGCCGGCGCCGTGATCTGGTCGGCCAATATTCGGGTCGGTTCCAATATCGACAGCCTCGACCAGATGCTGGCGCTGGCCATGCCGGACGCCAAGATCAGCGTCGCGACGATGGGCACCAACACCTTCCTATTGACTGGCACGATTGCTTCGCCCGAGGATGCCGCCGAGGCACAGCGCCTTGTACAGGCCTTCGTTGGCAAGGAAGCCAACGTTGTCAGCCGCCTGAAGATGGCGACACCGCTGCAGATCAATCTGCAGGTGCGGTTCGCCGAGGTCAGCCGTACGCTGGTGCGGGAAATGGGCGCAAACCTGCTTACACGAGACCTGACCGGCGGTTTTCGTTTCGGTTTCGCGCGCGGCCGCAATTTCGGTACGATCGGGCCCGTCGATACTTCGAACTTCCCGCTGGTCGATGCCTCATCACAGTATAACCTGCCTGCGGGCTCGGTAAGACTCCCCTTCAATCCACAAACCGGCCAGTTCATCGCGGGCGGCACCGCCTATTCGATGACGCAGAATACGAACGGCCTCGGCACACTTGGTCTTGCGGGCAAACTTGCCGGACTCGATATCTCGACGGCGCTTGATCTTGGCGAACGCGCCGGTCTGGTGACGACGCTGTCACAGCCGAATCTCACCGCCCTTTCGGGCGAAACAGCCGAGTTCCTAGCGGGTGGTGAATATCCGATCCCGATTTCCCAGAGCCTCGGCACCGTTTCGATAGAATATAAGAAATACGGTGTCAGCCTTGCCTATACACCGACCGTACTGGCCAACGGCCGCATCTCGATCCGTGTCCGCCCCGAAGTTTCGGAGCTTTCCAACGAGGGCGCGGTAACGCTCAACGGCTACATCGTCCCCGCGCTGACGATCCGTCGCGCCGAAACCACTGTCGAACTTGGCTCTGGCCAGAGCTTCATGATCGCAGGCCTGATGAGTACGAATTCGCGCA
Organism: Novosphingobium sp.; assembly: GCA_036400975.1. GTDB lineage: Bacteria > Pseudomonadota > Alphaproteobacteria > Sphingomonadales > Sphingomonadaceae > Novosphingobium. The sequence goes on from DASWWL010000117.1 coordinate 36,719, forward strand.
ACACGGCGGAAAAAACGCCGGGTGTAGCCGATCTGCCCATCCTGGGCAGCCTGTTCCGCTCGACCAACTTTCAGAAAGGCGAGACCGAGCTGGTCATCGTCGTGACGCCTTATCTCGTCAATCCGGTCAATGACGGCGACATCAAGTTGCCGACCGATGGCCTGCAATCGCCAAACGAGGCGCAGCGCCTGTTCGGCAATATGCAGACCGACGGCAAGACCGGAGCAGTTCGCCCCGGCGCCACCGCCGCGCCGAGCGCCAACACGACGCCTACCGCCCCAGCCGTCGGCACTGTCGAGCCCACAGCACCGGCACCGAAAACCGATCGTAAGCAGGCCAAACGAAGCGATCGCGCCGCTGAAGTTCCCGCGCCCGGCTTCAATCTGAAGTGAGAGAGGTGATCATGATCAAGCCCATGTTTCGATCGGCGCCCAAGGCTGCCGGCCTTGCCATCGCCCTCTCGCTCGGTCTCGCCGGATGTGGCGGCATGGCGACCAACCGATCGATGAGCTCGATCCACCAACCCGTGGTCGAACGCGTGAACTACACGCTCGACGTGACCTCGGGCCCTGGCGGCCTCTCCTATCCCGAACAGCGTCGCGTAGCTGGCTGGTTCGAAGCAATGGGCCTTCGCTATGGCGACCGCATATCGATCGACGATCCGGTCCAGAGCGACGCGACACGCACCAGCATCGAAGCGCTCGCCTCCCGCTATGGCTTGCTCGTCAGCACGGATGCGCCGACAACGGCCGGCTATGTCAACGCAGGCTCTGCGCGGATCGTCATAACTCGCTCCAAGGCGCAAGTTCCGGGGTGCCCGGACTGGTCGGCGAATTCGGATACGAATTTCAACAATGCCACCAGCAGCAACTTCGGCTGTGCCACCAATAGCAATATCGCCGCGATGGTCGCGGATCCAGAGCATCTGCTGAAAGGCGCGCATAGCGACAGCAACACAGTCGTGATGAGCTCGACCAAGGCGATCGACGCCTATCGCCAAGCCAAGACCACAGGCTCCGGCAAGTTGCAAACCGAAGGGACAAGCGGGAACTAAGCCATGAACGCACCTTGGAAACCTGGCACCACTGGCAATCGCGATCCGTTTGCCGCCTTCATTTGCGACGAGGCTTCGCTCGACGTGCTGCGTCCAGTCGTCGTCGAGATGGGTTGGCAGTCCGAAAAATGTAACAAGGGCGGTCTGCGGAACGCAGTGCAATCCCTTTCTATTTCGGCAAGCCCGAATATTCTGTTAGTCGATCTGTCGGAAAGCGGCGATCCGCTGAACGACATAAACGCACTGGCGGAAGTCTGCGAACCCGGCACGGTGGTCATTGCGATTGGCCAGGTCAACGACGTGCGCCTCTATCGCGATCTCCTCGCCAGCGGCATTCACGACTATCTACTGAAGCCGTTTTCGCCGGGCCAACTGCGTGACGCGCTGGTGCAGGCACAAGCGGTGTTCACGGCGCCGAAAGTGCATGAAGGCAATGGCGGGGCAAAGAAACATCTCGCAACGGCCGTGATCGGCGCCCGCGGCGGCGTAGGCGTATCCACCATTGCCACCTCGCTCGCCTGGCTGTTCAGCAACGACAGCCAGCACCCGACGGCGTTGCTGGATCTCGACATTCATTTCGGCACCGGCGCTCTCTCGCTCGATCTCGAACCGGGACGCGGCCTTACCGATGCAATCGAGAACCCGAGTCGTATCGACGGGCTGTTCATCGAACGCGCGATGATCCGGGCGAACGACAATCTCGCACTGCTTTCCGCCGAAGCGCCCATCAGCATGCCGCTGATGACCGACGGTGCAGCGTTCCTTCAACTCGAGGAGGAATTCCGTCACGCTTTCGAGATGACAGTGGTCGATTTGCCACGCAACATGCTGATCAACTTCCCCCAGCTCCTCAGCGAAGTGAACGTGATCGTACTCGTCACCGAATTCACGCTCGCAGCAGCACGTGATACCATCCGGCTCCTGTCCTGGCTGAAGACCAATGCCGCACACGCGCAAGTCGTGGTAGTCGTCAACAAGGTCCAGAACGGCATCGCCGAAATCAGCCGCGCCGATTTCGAAAGCTCGATCGAGCGCAAGGTCAACTTCTCGATCCCCTATGACATCAAGGCGGCGGCCAATGCCGCCAAGCTCGGCCAGAGCTTCACCGAGGCCAATCGCACGACCAAGGCGGCTGGCATCATCCGTGATCTCGCAAAGGAAGTCATCGGAACCAGCGACGCGGCCTATGACGAAGAAGCTGCGCCGGTGAAGAAGTCCCTGCTGGGCAAGATCGATCTCAAGTCGATGCTGTCAAAGAAGGAAAAGGCGCCGGCCAAGGCCGGTGGCCAGTAGGCCATGACGGCGGTGTCTGACACCGGCGGCAAGGCTTCAACAAGAAGGCGAGCTTAACCCGATGAGCATTGCTCCACTTCTGCTCATTGCCCTCGGTGCAATGGTCACGATGGCCTTAGCGATCGTGGCGTTTACCGGCCCGTCGCCGGCGAAGGAAAGCTCACGCAGGCTTGAAGCCGTGCGCTATCGCCATTCGGAGAACACGCTCGACCGGATGGAAGCGCAACTGCGCAAAGCCGTGGCAGCACGCAAGCCGAAGATGCATCGCGTTGCTGGTTCCGCTTCGCGTATCCAGGCGCTCGCGTTGCGCCTGCACCGAACGGGCAAGAAGTGGACTATCGCCCAATACGCTTATCTCTCGCTGGGCCTCGCCATTACCGTCGCGGTGCTTGTCCTGATCAAGTCCGGCTCGCCGCTGCTCGCGCTGGGAGTTGGATTGGTAGTGGGCGCGGGCCTGCCCCATTTCGTCGTCAACTATTTCATCGGCCAGCGTAGCACCCAGTTCACCACCAAGTTTCCGGATGCCATCGAACTGCTCGTGCGTGGTCTGCGTTCCGGTCTGCCGGTAACGGAGACCCTGAGCGTGATCGCCCAGGAAATTCCCGGCCCGGTCGGCGAGGAATTCAAGCTGGTGATAGAGCGCATCAAGATCGGCCGGACGATGGAAGATGCGTTGCAGGAAACCGCGGATCGCATAAATTCTCCGGAATTCAGCTTCTTCTGCATTACCCTGGCGATCCAGCGCGAAACCGGCGGCAACCTCGCCGAAACGCTGTCCAATCTGGCTGATGTGCTGCGCAAGCGCGCGCAGATGAAACTCAAGATCAAGGCGATGAGTTCGGAATCGAAAGCGTCGGCCTATATCGTCGGCTCGCTGCCGTTCATTGTCTTCGGCCTCGTCTACTGGGTGAACCCCGATTACCTCCATGGCTTCTTCACTGAAGATCGCCTTATCATCGCCGGTCTCGGCGGCCTTGTCTGGATGAGCATCGGTGGCTTCATCATGGCCAAGATGGTCAGCTTCGAAATCTGATCGGGGAACGGCTCCATCATGTTTAAAACTCCGCCCGGCCCAACGCTCCTCGGCTTCGACGTACTCTGGATCGGCTCGATCCTCGCAGCGATCGCCGCGCTGGCCGTCATGTTCGCGATCTACACGGCGGTCACCGTGCGCGATCCCATGTCGCGGCGCGTGAAGGCGCTCAACGAACGACGCGAGCAGTTGAAGGCGGGTATCGTTACCGCTCCCCGCAAGCGCGCCAGCATTGTCCGCAAGAACGAAACGACCGACAGGATGCGAGAAGCTCTGTCAGCGCTGAAAGTTCTGCAGGATAGCCAAGTCGCCGCAGCGCAGCAGAAGCTTGCGCAAGCAGGCATCCGCAAGAAGGAATGGGCGGTCGCGGTGATCTTCGGTCGCCTCGTCCTGCCGCTGGTGATCGGCGGTGCGGCGGCGCTAATGATCTATGCCGTAAACTATTTTCCCGAATGGAGCAGTTTCAAGAAGTTCATGGCCTTCGCGGCCGCCGCCGTGATCTCCTACAAGGCGCCAGACCTCTTCGTGCAGAACATGGTCAGCAAGCGCACCGACGCGATCCGCAAGGGGCTGCCCGATGCGCTCGACCTGCTGGTCATCTGCGCGGAAGCGGGCCTGACCGTCGATGCCTCGTTCAATCGTGTCGCCAAGGAACTGGGCCGCGCCTTCCCCGAACTGGGTGACGAGTTCGCCTTGACGTCCATCGAACTCTCGTTCCTCACCGAACGTCGCCAGGCATTCGAGAATCTCGCCTATCGCGTCAATCTCGACTCGGTGAAAGGTGTGGTCACGACGATGATCCAGACCGAGCGCTATGGTACGCCGCTTGCCTCCGCGTTGCGCGTACTCTCTGCCGAATTCCGCAACGAACGCATGATGCGCGCCGAGGAAAAGGCAGCACGCCTGCCCGCGATCATGACGGTACCGCTCATCCTGTTCATTCTGCCGGTGCTGTTCATCGTTATCCTCGGCCCGGCGGCTTGCTCGATCTCCGACGCCTTCGGCGGCGGCGGTCCGGCAAAGGGCGGCGGTTAAGGCCTTTCCTGACCCAGCGCACGCCCCGCGACGGCATCGAGCATCGCCATTAACCGCGGGTCGCGTGACGAGTCCGCCGTAACGAACGCGTGATCCAGCACGGTATCAATCACGCTAGGCGTACGGCGCGCGGGAAGCAGCCGCGCCAGCGCCCGCACAGCCTCACGTGCCAGCTTCGCGTTGGCATGCATCACCGCAAGGATCTCCGACACCTCTACGCCTGCTTCTTCCTCACGCCAGCTGTCATAATCCGTAACCATGCCCATCACTGCGTAGGGCAGTTCCGCCTCACGGGCGAGGCGCGCCTCGGGCATGGCCGTCATGCCGATCACATCCGCGCCCCATTGGCGGTAGAGCGCACTTTCGACGCGGGTCGAGAACTGCGGCCCTTCGATGGCAATGTAGCAGCCGCCGCGATGCACGCGTGCCCCCGCCAGCTCGGCCGCAGAGGCGGTGAAATCCGAAAGCCGCTTGCAGACCGGATCAGCCAGCGAGACATGCGCGACCAAACCTTCGCCGAAGAAGCTCTGTTCCCGCCCGGCAGTACGATCGATGAACTGGTCCGGCACGACGACATGGCCCGGCGCCAGTTCCTCGCGCAGCGAGCCGATGGCGGACAAAGCCAGCAGGTCGGTAACTCCGCAACGCTTCAACACATCAATATTGGCGCGGTAGTTGACCCTGGCCGGCGGAATGCGGTGTCCCGTGCCATGGCGCGCCAGGAACGTAAAACGCACCTTGCCCAGCCTGCCGGTCGTCACCGGACCGGAAGGCTCACCGAACGGGCTGGCAACCGCAATCTCCTGAGCGTCGTCGAGTTCGATACCATCGGTAAGGCCCGATCCGCCGATCACGCCGATATGCCAGCTATCCGGTTTCTCAGCGCGCAAGTATGCCTGCCATGATGATATCTACGGTGTGTTCGCGATAGCGGTCGCGCAGTTCCTCGGTCAACGTGTCCTGATCGAAGCAATGCTTGAGCACGAGCCGCGCCGAGAAGAAACGATCGACTGCGCCCGTGACGGTAAAATAGAACATCTGCGGATCGACCGGGCGGAAGACTCCGGCCTTCACGCCCTCATTAATCAGGCGATCGTAGGCCCGGTACATCGGACTGAGATAGCAATCTGCGATACGACGCGCCTCTGCCTCGTCGCTTTCGCGCACCAGCCGCATGGTCAGCCGGTTCAGATAGGGCACCTGATAGAACGTATCGACGACCTTGGAGATATGCCGGCGCAACTTTGCCTCAGGCCCCCAGTCGTCCTTCTGCAGAAGCGCATCGACGCTGGTGACGATGGCCTGCCAGTCACGGTCGAGCAACGCCCGCAGCAGGCCCGCCTTGTTGCCGAAATAGTATTTCACCAACGCCGAATTAAGGCCTGAACGCAGGCTCAGCTCGGATAGCGAGATGTCGATGACATCGCCTTCGCGCATGATCGCGCTCGCCGTCTCGAGGAGCTGCGTCCTGGCCCCCGGGGTCGTTGTGAGGTCGCCTTCGGCCATCGCTCCGGAAGATCAGCGGGGCGGCATGCGGATGGCACCGTCGAGGCGCACGTCCTCGCCGTTGAAGTACGAGTTCTCTATCATCGTCAGTGCAAGATGCGCGTATTCCTGGGGCTTGCCCATGCGCTTGGGGAACGGCACCGACTGGCCGAGCACTTCGCGCGCCTTTTCGGGCAGCGAAAGCATCAGCGGCGTCTCGAAGATGCCGGGCAGGATCGTGTTGATGCGGATGCCCTCGTTCATCAGGTCACGTGCGATAGGCAGCGTCATGCCGACGACACCGCCCTTTGAGGCGGAATAGGCGGCTTGGCCGATCTGGCCATCCTCGGCAGCTGCTGAAGCGGTATTGACGATCGCTCCGCGCTCGCCGTCTTCCAGCGGATCCAGCGTCAGCATGCCCGCAGCCGACTTGGCAATGCAGCGGAAGGTGCCGATCAGGTTGATCTGGATGATCATGTCGAAGTGGGCCAGCGGGAAGTGCTTGATCTCGCC
>DASWWL010000118.1:0-61833 GCA_036400975.1 Novosphingobium sp.
CGCGAACGGCGAACACGAGGCCTCGATCCGGCTGATGCCATCGACGCGCCCGCACATGCTCGGAGAACTGTTCGCACACCTGTGCCCGCTCGGCGTCCCGGTAGGGCCGACGATCTGGGAAAGCACGCGGCTGTGCCTGCCGCCGCGCCACGGGGCCTCGCGGCGGCGCGAGCTTCGCAACCGCCTGATCTCGGCCATGGTCGACTTCGCACTGGAGCGCGGGATCACCTGCCTCACCGGGGTCCTGCCTGAGGCCTTCCGCAAGGAAGTTCTCGCCATGGGCTGGGCCGCCGAGCCCCTTGGCCCGGCGGTGCGCGTCGACAGCGGCCTGGTCGGCACCTTCGCCGCTCATATCGGGCAGGATACGCCTGATCGGCTGCGCTGGTCGGGCACCTACGTGGGCACGACCCAGGCGGTGGCGGCATGAGCGCGCGCGTCGACCGGGAGAGCGCTGCATTGGCGCGCGATGGCTATTGCATCCTCGAGCGTGCCATCGATCCGGAACTGGTTGCGGGCATCAATGCCGGACTGGATTCCCGCTTTGGAGCGACACCACTGTGTCACGGCGGATTCTACGGCGCTCGTACCAAGCGGTTCGGGGCCTTGCTTCGCCGTTCGCCCGACATGGCACGGCTTGTCATGCACGAGCGCGTTCTTGCCATCGTCGAAGCCGCACTCCTGCCTTGGTGCGACAGGATCGCCTTGAACCTCACCCAGGCGATCGAGATCCATCCAGGCGCGCTGCCGCAACTGCCGCATCGCGACCAGGACATGTGGGCCGGCCCCAAGGGCACGCTCGAATATCTCGTCAACGTGATGTGGCCGCTCGAGCCCTTTACCCGGGAGAATGGCGGGACCCGGCTCTGGCCGGGCAGCCACGTCGATCCCGACCCCGTCGGCCTGGACGAGGCGGAAGCGATCGTGCCCCGCCTGTCGCCAGGTGATGCCTTGGTTTTCCTGGGCTCGACCCTGCATGGCGGCGGCGGGAATACCAGCAAGGCGCCGCGACGCGGCATTATCGTCAGTTACTGCCTTGGCTGGCTGAAGCCCTTCGAGTTACAGTGGCTCGTCTATCCGCCAGTCATTGCTCGGGAATTTTCGCCTGAGTTGGCGGCACTGGTTGGCTACGCCCAGCACCGACCGAACCTCGGCAACGTCGAGGGGCAATGTCCCTCGATCCTGCTGCGCGGCGACCTGCCGGACTGCCTGCCGGCCGTCGATGCCTTGCGGCCCGACCAAGAGGACGCCGTCGCCGCCTTCGTTCGCGGCCAACTGGGCGAGATGGGCTGAGGCCGGAGGGGCTTGGGTGATGCGCGATGCCGGCGGCCTTGCCGGATGCCTGGCCGGCCGCCGCATCCTATCGCTATCTCGACCATGCCGGTCCAGCGGGGCTTGCCTGGGAATGGCTGCGGCGGGATCCCGCCTATCAGGCGGTGGCCGGTACTTCTGCCATTACCCTTGGCAACGTGACGCTCCTCGAGCCCGCGCCCGCCGACTGCACGGGCCGCTGGGGCTGCCTTGCCATGCCCGATGCGGGCTTGGGGTGGACGGAAGCCCCGGTCCTGTGGAGTGCTGCGGTGGATGCCTCCGTCCTCCAGGTCGTGGCCTTGCCTGTCATGGACCGGCAGACGGAGCCGTTTGATCTCGTGCGCAGTGCGGTCCCGGCGACAGTCGTCCGTGGGGAGTACGGCGAGCATGTTCTGCTTGGCTCTGGCGCTGGCACCATTCGTCTCGACGTAGCGGGCGGTTCGTTGCTGGAAGGGCCTGTATCCTTGATGCACGACCTCGCTGGAGTCGTGGACCTTGAGCCTAAGCTGGCCGCGCTTCGTCGATTTCTGGAATTTCGGCGCACGGGGCAGCTACCGGCGATCCCACCTGTCGGCCAGCGCCTGCGGCGGCAGGTTCTGGCCTTTCGCGTTCATGACGCGCTTATCGCGGGCGCAAGCATTCGCGACGTTGGCGTAATGCTCTTCGGGCTCGGGCGCGTCCACGAAGAATGGGCGGGGGAGGCACTCAAGTCCCAGTGCAGGCGACTGATCGCGATGGCGCGCGACATGGCGGCGGGCAGCTATCGGGAATTGTTTGGGTGACGGGTGTGCCACTCCATTGCACGACCAACTTACGCCTTCAGTGCCTCAGGAGGTAGGTCCTTCATCAGCAGGACGTAAGTCTCTACCCCGAGTTCTCTGGCGAGCCTGTCGAGACGATCGACGCTTGCGCTCGATTGCCCGCGTTCTAACGCGCTCACATAGCTGCGCGCAATTGTCGCACCGTCAGCCAAAGCCTCCTGCGACAGTCCTCTTGCAACCCTCAATATGCGCAAATTTCGGGCAAGCGTTTCTCGGCTCGACATAGCGGAGTTTGAGCCCGCTTGCGCCTGCTTTGCCCACTTCATATATAGGTCGTTAGGACCTTTATATAAGTCATAATGGCATATTATGCTTCAGCCTGTAGCTCCCACCGGCGACGTAACTTCGTACGACCAGCATCACTTGGCTCTCTACGCAGCGCTGGTAGATGCGGGTGCGGCCGGAATGCATTGGTGTGACGCTGCAACGCAACTGATGAAGCTAAATCCAGCGGACGAAGGTGCTGAGCAATGCTGGCGTTCTCATCTGGAGCGAGCGCGATGGATCATTGGGGATGGTCTCGGGCCAGCAATTGAGGCCTTCGGAACATCAGCCGACTGATCCTACTCGCAGAAGCGAGATAATTTGCGCCTCGAGCGCTACGCGCACGACCGCGCTCTCGCGGCTGCGCCGCCGAGCCGCCTTGGCGTCTCGTCCATTCGGCTTCGATCCCTGGCGTAAGCCGGTCAAGTGACCGGCTGATGGTCGCCGCTAGGCGCGGCGGCGTTGCTGGTGGCCTTCCCGTATCGGCGGGTGCGGGCGGCGCTTCCGGCTAGGCCCGTCGCGGCCGGTGCAACCCCTTCGCTTGTGCTCGGGGTGCTCCAGTTCCTTTCGCCCTGCGGTGCACCGGCCGCTGGAGCCGGGCCTTTCGGGGAGCGCTTGCCGCCCACCCCCGCCTCTGCGGGAAAGCCATGGGGCTTTTTCAGGGCGGCGTGGAGGACAAGCCATGCCGAGGAATATCAAGCGTAGCGCCAGCCGGGAGGTTGCGAAGGAAAGGGAGGAACGCCGGGGCAATCTCTATGACGAGGTGACCCAACGAATCGTGTCCGAGCTTGAGGCAGGACGCCTGCCATGGGTCCAGCCGTGGGGCATGACCGGCGGGATCGGTCCCGGCCTGCCGCGCAATGCCCTGACCGCGCGTCCCTATTCGGGCGTGAACATCCTGATCCTGTGGGGCGTGGTCATCGAGAACGGCTGGCCATCGCAATCGTGGCTGACCTTCCGGCAAGCGCAGGAAGCTGGCGGCTGCGTCCGCAAAGGCGAGCGGGGGCAGTGCGTCGTTTATGCCGACCGCTTCACTCCCGAGGCCGAAAAGCAGCGTGCCGAACGTGATGGCGGCGAGGCCAAAGCGGTGCCGTTTCTCAAGCGGTTCACTGTCTTCAATGTCGCGCAGTGCGAAGGCTTGCGCGAAGGCCTCGCCTCGGACCGGGCACCGCTGCCCGAACGCGAGATCGTGCCACTGGCCGAGGAGGTGATCGCTGCCTCCGGCGTCGATTTCCGCATCGGCGGGGACAAGGCCTTCTATGTGCCCTCGCTCGACTACGTGCAGGTCCCGCCGCAGCCCGCCTTCTTCCAGCAGGTCAACTACTATCGGACCTGCCTTCACGAACTGACCCACGCCACCGGTCACGCCAACCGGCTGGGGCGCAATCTCGTCAACGCCTTCGGATCGAAGGACTACGCCCGCGAGGAACTGGTCGCGGAAATGGGATCGGCCTTTCTCTGCGCCGCGCTCGGCATCTCCCCCACCGTACGCCATGCCGACTATATCGGCGCATGGCTTGAAGTCCTGCGGGAAGACAATCGCGCGATCTTCCGGGCGGCAAGCGCCGCGAGCAAGGCCGCCGATTGGCTGCTCGCTCGCCATCGCGAGGCATGTGCCGTGCAAACCGAAGGGAGGATCGCGGCATGAGCCTCCTCACCCCGCAACTGCAACTGGCACTGCGCGCCAACTACGCCAATCGGCACGTCTTGGAGGCGCGTGGCGAACGGTTCGATCCCTTGCCCGTGATCAAGCTGTTCAATCCGGTCGGCGCGGCGATCTGGCTCGCGACCGAGCTTGCCGAGGACGGCGACGCGCTGTTCGGCCTTGCCGACCTTGGCTTTGGATGCCCCGAGCTTGGCTGGTTCAGCCTGTCGGAGATTGCCTCCGTCCGGCTGCCGTTCGGCCTCGCCATCGAGCGCGACGTCGGCTTCAAGACGTCGCACCCGCTTTCGGCCTGGGCCGATTGGTCGCGCCGCGCCGGTTCGATCATCCACGCCGAGGCCCTGTTCCGCCGTGTTGCCGCCAGCGGCATGGCTCCCGAGATTCCGCCAGACTTGCACGAACAACGGGACCGGCACCTTTGAAAGGTGACTGCCATGAAACTCGAATATATCCCCCTCGACAAGCTCTTCGTGGACCGGACGAACATGCGCGCGCGCCAGAAGGCCCCCGACGTGTCGGACATCCTGCCAACCATCCGCGCGCGCGGTGTCATCCAGACCCTGCTGGTCCGCCCTGCCAATGCCGATGGCTGCTTCGGCATCGTCGCCGGAAGCCGCCGATTTCATGCCAGCCTTCTTGTCGCCAATGAGCGCCGCGCGACGGGCGAAGTCGATCCTGACGGCCTGCTGCTGCCTTGCGGCATCCTCGAGGCAGGCGACGATGCCGCCGCCATCGAGGCATCGATGATCGAAAACATGGCGCGGCTCGATGCCGACGAGGTTCGGCAGTGGGAAAGCTTTACCCGGCTGGTCAAGGAAGGCCGCGAGGTGGACGACATTGCGGCAACCTTCGGGCTGCCCGACCTTACCATCCGCCGTGTCCTTGCGTTGGGCAACCTGTTGCCCCGCATCCGTGACCTCTACCGCTCGGAAAAGATTGATCGCGCCACCGTCCGCCACCTGACCCTTGCCAGCAAGAGCCAGCAAAAGGCATGGCTGGCGCTCTACGACGATCCCGACAGCTACGTGCCGACCGGACACCAGTTGAAGGCATGGCTGTTCGGGGGCCAGTCGATCCCCGCCCGGTTCGCTTTGTTCAACCTTGACGATTTCTCCGGAGCGACCATCGCCGACCTGTTCGGCGAGGACCGCTATTTCGCTGATCCCGATGCATTCTGGACCGCGCAGAATGCGGCCATCGACGCCGCGCGCTCTGCCTATCTGGAGCAAGGCTGGAGCGATGTCGTCATCGTTCCACCATCGGACCACTTCCATTCGTGGGAGTATGAAAAGGCTCCGAAGCGCAAGGGCGGGCGCGTCTATGCCGATGTGCGCGGCACCGGGGAAGTGACGTTCCACGAGGGTTACATCACCCGCAAGGAGGCCCGGCGTGCGGCCTGTGGGGAAGCGCCCGAAGGGCAAAAGCCGCAGCGACCTGAACTGACCTCGACACTCCAGACCTATGTCGACCTGCACCGCCATGCCGCCGTGCGCGCCGCCATGCTCGACCATCCGGGCGTCGCTTTGCGGCTCATGGTGGCCCATGCAATCGTCGGATCGCAGCTATGGACTGTGCGTCCCGAGCCGCAATCGACGCGCAATGACGAGCTGCGCGAAAGCATCGAGACCTGCCGGGCCGAGGCCGTCTTCGACCAACATCGGCGCGTCGCGCTCGACCTGCTCGGCTTTTCGTCCGAGGAGCCGAGCGTCACCGGCGGCAATGGCGACGACTATGGCGTCGTGGGGGTATTCCTCCGCCTGATCGCGCTGTCCGATGAAGATGTGGCCCGGATCATCGCCGTCGTCATCGGCGAGACACTCGCAGCCGGAAGCGCCGCCATCGAGGCGGTTGGCAGCGAAATCGGGATCGCCATGGCCGACTGGTGGCAAGCCGATGACGCCATGTTCTCACTGCTGCGCGACCGCGAGGTTCTAGGGCGAATGGTCGGCGAAGTGGCTGGTGAGACGGTCGCCAGCGCCAATTCTGGCGAGAAGGCAAAGACCTTGAAGCGCATCATTGCCGACTATCTGGCGGGCAATGACGGACGCGAAAAGGTCGAGAACTGGGTGCCGCGATGGATGCAGTTCCCGCCAAACGCCTACACGGAGCGAGGTTGCGTCGGCACCGTCGCGGCCCACGACAAGGTGATGACGGCGCGCGATCAACTGGTGCAGCCGGGCGCTGGAGACATGGAAGTACCATTCGCCGAGGCTGCATGACTTGAGGCGGGCAGGCCCTGGCCCGCCCGTTTACCGAACCCGAAAAAATCGGTGCGCCTCCGCCGTTCCGGCGTCGGCGCGCGCTTGTGGTGCGGAGCGGTGCAGGTGCTTGGCTGCTGACGAAGCGGTACTCCAAACCTATCTGTCGCCCATGAGAAAAACAAAATCCGAGCGACATCATTGGTGGCCCGAATGTGTCTCGAAGCATTGGGCCGACGAAAACGGCGGCGTTCACTGGCTGCGGCCAGATGGCACCGAGCAACGCGCCAAGCCTGCTGCCTTCGGCGTGATTGGCAACGGCCACTATATCAAGCTCGGCAAGGAACCAGGTGAAACGACGCCATGGGACCAGAACTTCGAGAGCTTTTTCCAACATGCTGATGATGGATTCCCGGGCGTGATCTCCTGGCTTGAGAGCCTCGAATACGAAAACCGGATCGGCCGGCCGAACCGCCAGCGCTTCTTGCCCCAGCCATCGGATGACGACAGGTTCGGACGCATGGTGGAAGCGCTGGTCTCGTTGGCCATCCGCAGTCCGATGACCCGCGAATCCTCCGTATCGCTCGCCGAGCACTTACGGGGGGCGCTGCCAGAGCGCGAGCGCAACAGCCTGATCGCGGTGAACATGCGGGACATGCACCGCCGCGCCGTCCGGGCCTTCGGGGCGCGTGGCAAGGCGACTGCGATCCTTTCGCCCGACCGCGAATTCATTTTCGGCGACGGCTTCTACCACAATCTCAACTCGCCCTTCATGGCGCCGCATTCACCTCGTATCCTTGCTCCGCTGACGCCAAGGCTCGCCGTGCTCTATGCAATCCCGATGCGATACACCACGGAGCCGCGCCTTTCGACGCTGGTGGTCGGGGCTGACGAAGCTCGAAGTCTCAACGATGTCGTGCAGGTCTATGCGCGCGAGCGGCTCTTCTATCGCACCGACAGGCCAGACCTGATCGACGATTATCGGGCGGGCAAGCACCTGCGCTACACCTCGGCCCGCAACATTGTCGAAAGCATCGTCCACGATATGCCCGGCGTACCAGCGCGTGATGCCTCGCTTGATTTCCTTGACGACATGTTCGGAAGCTGAGGCCTGCGGATCGCGTTGCTAGACCTTGAATGGATGTGCCAAGCGCTGCGCCGATCCCGGCCATCACGATCTCGCAACTAGATATCAAAGCCGCCGACTGGCCTCTCTTCATGGCAGGTCTGGCGGCGTTCGGCCTTGTCCGCGCAACGGCTTCGCTGACCTTCTTCCCCGCCCTCCGGGCTTCCTCGCGAGACAAGAAGCTCAGCTCGGGCCGTCCTCCGCTAGCGCTTCGGCCTGTCGGTGCGCGGCGGCCGATCGCCGCCTGATCGACTGCCATCGAGGCCGCATGAGGCGGCTTTCGAGATCGAGAAGGAGACTTCAAATGGCACAGATCGGCAGCTTCACCCGCAACGAAGACGGCGTCTACAACGGTGAAATCCGCACCCTGACCCTCCGCGTCAAGGCGACTATCCGCCCGGTGGAACGCGAGAACGACAAGGCTCCGGACCACCGGGTCAACGCTGGCAGCGTCGAGTTCGGCGCAGGCTGGACCAAGGCGGCGCGCGAGACTGGAGCGGAATACCTCAGCCTCAAGCTCGACGATCCGTCCTTCCCCGCACCAATCTACGCCACGCTGACCCAGGGCGACAACGGCGAGCACAAGCTCATCTGGTCGCGGTGAGCCTCGGCCCCGCGCCGGTTTGGCGCGGGGCTGCCTTCACCGGTGTCGAATGCGGCCCCGCTGATTCCGACACTGATCACGCGGTGTCCTGCCCGGCAAGCCGGGTGCCGCGACCGCACGAGGCGATCGCGGCTGCAAGGATACCGATTCCCCATGGACACCGACGACGAAATCACGCGGGCGAACCGCGCCAAGCGCGGCTCGCCCTTCCTCAATACTGACCAGGCGGCTGCCTATCTCAAGATGTCGAGCCGACTCCTGAAGCGCCTACGTCGGGCTGGAAAAGGGCCCGTCTTCCGCCGCCATAGCCGCTTCGTGCAGTATCATATCGACGACCTCGACACGTGGTCGAGCGAGCATAGCGCACGGGAAATCGACCGGTGAGCCGGGGTCGCAATCTGGCGGATGACGCGCCGCTTCTGGCCTGGGGCGAAGCTTTGCGCACTCGAAAAACGCAGCGCAGTCGGCTTCGGCGCCATGTCCTTGCGGCGAGTGCGGGGATCGGAATGGTGCTCCTCTCGGCCATGCTGCCACCGGCGCCGCGTCTCGTCTGGAATGCCAGCGCCAGCGCGCCAGTCGGCCTCTATTCCGTGGAGCCGGGAGCCATGCTCGAGCCTAGCGACATGGCAATCGCACGCGTCCCGCAGCGCTATCGGCATCTCGCTGCTTCTCGTCGCTACCTGCCGTCGAACGTACCGCTCGTGAAGCGTGTCGCAGCCTATGCCGGCGACGAGATCTGCGCGCTTGGTAGCCAGGTCTTCATCAACGGGCGATGGGCTGCCGAGCGCCGGACAGCCGATGCAACGGGACGGCTGATGCCATCGTGGACTGGCTGCCTTGTCCTGCGCGGGCGCCAGCTTTTCCTGCTGATGGACCACCCGTCGTCATTCGACGGTCGCTACTTCGGCCCCACCGAAGGCGCCGACGTCATAGGAAAGGCAACTCTCCTGTGGCGCCGTTGAAGTGCGCCGCCATCGCATTGGCAGTCGCCTGTGCGACGCCCGCCCGCGCTGAATCGGTGACAACCTGGCAGCCATTTATCCGGGAGGCATCGCTGCGCTTCGGTATCCCCAGCGAATGGATCGAGCGCGTCATGCGCGCCGAGAGCGGCGGCAATACCCAATGGAATGGCCGTCCGATCCGTTCGTCTGCGGGCGCCATGGGGCTCATGCAACTCATGCCCGCGACATGGGCCGACATGCGCATGCGACTAGGCCTCGGGAGCAACCCGGATAATCCGCGCGATAATATCCTGGCGGGCACGTTCTACCTGCGACTAATGTACGATCGCTTTGGCTATCCGGGCATGTTCGCGGCCTATAATGCCGGTCCCGGGCGCTATGCCGAGCATCTGTCGGGACGTCGCGCGCTGCCGACCGAGACAGTGGGCTACCTTGCTGCGGTGGCTCCATCGCCAGCGAAAAGTATGATCGTGGCTGCGAGGCCCGCGGCGCAGCAGTCGATCTTCGCGGTACGGCGCAACGTGCCCGATACTTCCTCTGATACACCGTCATCTGCGCTGTTCGTCGCGCTGTCGAGTGCGGATGGACAGTGATGTCGTGCATGACCGGAAGGAAGGAAGCTCGTCTCGATAGACCCAGCATGACGGGTGGCGGAGCGGCTCTCAAGGCCTGCGGGCACCCCCCGATTTTCTTCGAAAATCGGCTCCCCCCACGTCCGCTTCGCGGCGCTTCACTGCGCTCAGCGGCCCTGACAGCCACTCCGCCACCCGTCCCTCGGACGCCGTTCTCGATGGTGAGGACGGTAGCGTTGGAGGTCATAATGAACATGGATCAAAGCATCGGAACGGCGTCGGCCAATGTCGTGGATCGCGTGATGGCGGCGCTGGTATCTGGCCTTGAACTGGAGTTTGGGCAGGATGCGGGGGAGGAATTAGCACATCGGTTTCTGGTGGCAGAGGAAGCGGATTTTCATTGGGATGCCCGGATCGAGGAGCGCTGGATCGGCGCTTACGAGACCCCTGACGACGAGGAATTCGAACTGGATCGGATCGCAATTTGCGGACGGCTCGACGGCAAATGGTTCTGCGCCACCATGCTCGTGGATGGCGAAGGCCAGGCCCACGGGATAATGGGATGCCGTCTGTTCAGGTCGCTGGCCAGGGCGCGGGATGCAATGCTCCATGCGCACTAATCACAGCAAGGTCCACGGGGAGAGGCGGCGTCGGAAGGCGTTCGCCTCTCCCCTTTTTTTGAGCCGGGATGATGGGGAGGAGGGGAGAGAGAGGAAACAAGATAAAGGCAGTGTCTCGCAACACGGCCCAAGTGATTGTCTGCACATCCTTTTTTTGAGAGGTAGACGCGCTTCGCCGCGAGACATGATACGCGCAAATGGCGGAAACTCGCCATTTTCTGTTCGAAATCACGAGGCTCCGGGGCTTGGTCATGTCTGACGACGACTTTACACCGAAGCTCGGCCAGAAGCGCGGCAAGGACGGCAAACACGTCGTCAAATATGGCGGCCGCATCGTTGCCGCAGCCCGGCTCGCGGGCACCAAGACAGGCGTCCGGTCGCGCCGGTTCGATGGCAGCCGGATCGGGCGCGGCGCGAGCATGGGACGGCTGCTCTCCAGCCGTGATCGGCTCGCCGGATTTCGGGGTCGCCGCGCGGTGGTCAAGGCGAGCCTGATCCGGTTGCAGGGCAAGGCCGGCCAAGTCGCCCGCGCCCACATGCGCTACATCCAGCGCGACGGGGTGACGCGCGAGGGCCTGCCGGGCGATCTCTACGGACCGAAAACTGACCGTGCCGACGGCGACGATTTCCTCAAGCGGACGGCCGGCGACCGGCACCAGTTCCGCTTCATCGTCTCGGCCGAGGACGGTGCTGAATATTCTGACCTCAAACCATACGTCCGCCGCCTGATGACGCAGGTCGAACAGGATCTCGGCACCAAGCTCGATTGGGTCGCGGTCGACCACTTCAACACCGATCGCCCGCACACCCACGTCGTCCTGCGCGGTGTCGACGATCGCGGTGACAATCTCATCATCGCGCGTGAATATATTTCGCATGGCCTGCGCGAGCGCGCGTCCGACCTCGTGACACTCGACCTCGGGCCGCGCACCGATCGCGAAATCGAAGCGCGGCTCCGCTACGATGTTGACCGGGAGCGGCTGACCGCGATCGACCGGCGCTTGCTGAGGAGAATGGACAGCGACCGGACGGTGTCGCCGGCGGACAATGATCCCTTCCAGCAGTCGATCGCGGCAGGTCGGCTGCGCAAGCTGAAAGCAATGGACTTGGCGGATGACATCGGTGGTGGCCGCTATCGGCTTGCTGACAGGCTTGAGGATACGCTGCGTCGGATGGGCGAGCGGGGCGATATCATCCGCCTCATGCAGCGCGAACTGACCGCGCGCAGCCTCGATCGCACCGGGGTGGAGCGGGTGGTTTCATCGCAGCTCCGAGAGCCGGTTGTCGGACGACTGATAAGCCGGGGCTTCTCCGACGAGCACCGCGATCGACACTACATGATCGTAGATGGGATCGACGGCCGCGTTCATTACGTCGATATCGGCCGCGGCGATGCTGTCGCGACGGTGCCCGAGAATGCGACCGTGCGTATCGAACCGACGAAGGCAGCGATCAGCCAAGTCGACCGCACGGTGGACGCCATCGCGCGCGCCAACGGCGGACGATACTCGAGCGACCTCCATTTGCGCCACGATCCGGGCGCGAGCGAGGACTATGCGCAGAGCCATGTCCGGCGCCTCGAAGCGATGCGCCGCGCGGGCGTGGGCCCCGAGCGCGCGGCGGATGGCAGTTGGTCCATCCCTCAGGACCATCTCGCCCGCGCCGAGGCCTTTGCCCAGCGGCAGCATCGCGACCGTCCCGTGGCCCTTTCCGTACTTTCGCCGAAGTCGATCGCGGACATCGCCAGGATCGATGCACCTACATGGCTTGATCGAGAACTGTCCTCGGGCGTTCCCAACGCGGTGCGCGACACAGGTTTCGGACGCGAAGTCCGCACCGCTCTTGCGGTGCGGCGGCAATGGCTCGTTGAGCAGCAATTGGCTGGTGGTGACGGGCATAGATTTCGCATGCGTGCCGGTGCGCTTGAAACCCTTCGCCAGCGCGAGCTGCAGCGTGCCGGTGGCCAGCTTGCCAATCAACTCGGCAAGCACTTCGAGCCCGCCCAGACAGGTGAGCGGATCGAGGGGGTTATCGCGCGGCGCGTCGACCTCGAAAGCGGCAGCTATGCCGTGGTCGAAAGGTCGCTGGATTTCACGCTGGTTCCGTGGCGCGACGTGCTCGACCGGAACATTGGCAAGACCGCGTCCGGGATCATGCGCGCGGACGGGATCAGCTGGCAATTCGGACGCGAGCGATCCAGTCCGTCGATCAGCTGACCGACCTCAGCCCTTGAGGTACTGCTCAATAGTGTACGCACTGTTCCCGACAGGCTTAACGGCCTCTACCAGTCGTCACCGGCTGACGCCGAACTTGCCGGTCCAGCAATCTACCACATAGTCCTCGCCGAGCGCGATGCGTGCGCGGTCCTGCGGCCCACGAGCCGTCTGTGTCGTCTGCCACTGCTTACGCGGAAGGGCTGCGAAAGGTGATCGACGAGCGCGGCCTTTCCATCGGCGCGATGAACTTCCGCTCACGCTCGTCGATGCCAATCAGGTCCGGCGCGCCTATGCCCGCGGCGAATACTGGGACGAGCGTGTGGGGATGGTGCAGCACTTGTCAGAATACCTCGACAAGCTTCGCTATGGCGGAACGGTGCTGAGGCCTGATTTGAGGGGCGCGCGTCGCTGACTGTCAATGCGGCCGTGTCGGTAATTGGGTCGGCACGGCGCACAAGACAGTTAGGTCGCACCATGCTTGCTCGCGGTATATCAAGGTGCGGTCCTACTCCGTCAGGACAAGGTGAGCACACGTCTCGGACAGAAGGATCAAGCGAAAACAATGGATCGCGAGAAACAGCTTCTCAAATTCTGCAGCCCAACCGCTCACGCGATCCAGAATCTGGAACAGGGGCAGATTTTCTGCCAACACTACGCGGCCTACAATGATCCCTTCGAGTTCTGGACAAGGGTGCTGGTCGGGATACCCGACGCAGAACGAGAGCCGGATCGTTATCTGGCAGCTTTGAGAACTTGGGGCTTTTTCTGCGACACTGTCGCCGAGGCGAGGGCAGATGAGGTAATCCAGGAATCAGTAGGTGAATATTTCGATGAGTGTCAGAACTATGTCCCCCCCTTTGACGCGATGCGGCAGGATGTCCGGATTGCCTGTTTCGGGTCAGAGAGAGACAATCTGTTGATGTGGTCCCACTATGCTGACGGATTGCGCGGATTCTGCGTAGTCTTCGATGAGGAAAAACTGGCCACGCACAAGGGTGACTACGTGCTTGACGTCGTTTATACCAGTGCACCGCCAGTTGTGGACAGTTTCATTTATGGTATCGCATGGGATCAGGACTGGTACAGCCATGTCGCGATTGAGGAGACGACCAAACGACTTCGCTATGAAGGCAAGAAGGAACCTTTTGTTGAAATCTCGATGCACGAACAGTCGGGGGAGGAAGCACTTCGAACGATGCGCGAGATCTGGCAGCAGGTATTCGCGACAAAACCCGTGGAATGGCAGTACGAGCGCGAGCGACGCCTCCTCATGCAGACAGACCGCACCGATACTGCACCCATCCTTCGCCCGTTTGGGCGTGAGTGCGTCAGGGAATTGATAATTGGCGAGCGGATGCCTGCCGATTTCCGCAATCGCCTACTAGCGCTGATGATAGAGCATTATCCCGAAGCCCGCATTATGACCGCGCGCAGAGCCGAAGGCGCGTATACGTTGACCTTTGTCTGACACCCGCGCCGTGCTGCGCGCCAGACATCATAATTGGACGAGCGGCTAAGCCCGGTGATGCGGACGACGGTCGTGCTCCCCGCCGTGGTCGATTTTCCGCTTCCGGGGCCGCCCCCACATGACTGCGGAAATCGCCGGACGCGAGCATCGAAATTCGCTATTTGTTCTTGCCTTGAGGAACGCTCTGCGACAAGATGGCACAAATATTCCCAGAGGGCCCATGTCAGTCGATAGCGAATTTTCCCTGCTCCGCGCGAAGGCCGGCATCAGTATCGAGGATTTCGCGGACCAGTCGGGATTTTCCCGCCGCACCGTCTATCGCTGGGAAAGCGGTACAGCCGCTCCCCGTCTCGCTGCGGTTCGCCTGCTGAAATCAATGGCACGCAAGGGGCGCGACGTCCCGGCAAACGAGTCCGGAAGTTTCCGGTTCATCGATCTTTTCGCAGGGATCGGCGGACTGCGTCGCGGATTTGAGGACTTGGGCGGCCGGTGTGTCTTCACCAGTGAATGGGACAAGTATTCGCAGCAGACCTATCTCGCCAACTTCGCCTGCGAGCATGAGGTGGTCGGCGACATCACCAAGGTGCCGGTCGAGGATATACCCGCGCATGATCTTCTGCTCGCCGGCTTTCCGTGCCAGCCCTTCTCGATTGCCGGTGTGTCAAAGAAGAATGCGCTCAACCGTCCCCATGGTTTCGCTGACGAGACACAGGGCACGTTGTTCTTCAATGTCGCCCAGATCATCAAACATCACCGGCCGCGCGCCTTCCTCCTCGAAAACGTCAAGAATCTTGTCAATCACGACAAGGGCCGGACGTTCGAGGTTATCCATCGCACCCTGGCGGTGGAGCTTGGCTATCAGGTTCACTGGAAAGTGATCAATTCGAAGGCGTTCGTGCCGCAGCAGCGTGAGCGCATCTTCATCGTGGGCTTTCGTGAGGCCAATGACTTTACATTTGATGACCTCGACCTGCCTAATCTGCTCAACGGGCCGAGACTGGGCTCCATCCTGCATCCCGAGGATGGCACCGAGGAAATCGATGCGCCCTACACGCGCGGCAACATTGGATCGGTGGCGGCGAAATACACGCTGACCGATCATCTGTGGGATTATCTTCAGCGCTATGCGGAAAAGCACCGTTCCGCCGGCAACGGGTTCGGGTTCGGTCTTGTCGGACCGGGCGATGTCGCCCGGACGCTGTCGGCACGCTACTACAAGGACGGCTCGGAAATCCTCGTCGCCCAGCCCGGACGCAACCCGCGCCGGCTGACCCCGCGCGAATGTGCGCGGTTGATGGGATTCGACGACCCGAACGGCCGTGAGTTCATCATCCCGGTCTCTGACACGCAGGCCTACAAGCAGTTCGGCAATTCGGTCGTCGTCCCGGTTGTGCGGGCAGTCGCCGAACACATGCTGCCCTGGCTGGTCGACCCGGCCGAGCTGGCACCCGAGCGGTTGCAGCGGAAGCTTGCGCTTGCCGGGTGACGTCGTCGATGCGGCTACGCGCAGCCGCATGATGGCCGGGATCCGCGGCAAGGACACCAAGCCGGAGCTTGTCGTGCGGCGCGGCCTGCACGCGCTCGGCTTCCGCTACCGGCTGCATGACCACCTGTTGCCGGGCAAGCCGGATATGGTCCTGCCGCGCTGGCGGGCCGCGATACAGATCAATGGTTGCTTCTGGCATGGACATGACTGTGCGTTGTTCCGCTGGCCAGGAACGCGGCAGGAATTCTGGCGCTCGAAGATCGGGCGCAACGTCGAGCGTGATCGCGAGGTTGAAGCGGCGCTTGACCGCGCCGGCTGGCGCGTGCTCACAGTCTGGGAGTGCGCTCTGAAGGGGCCGGCGCGCATTGGCGCAGATGCCGTGATCAACGGCGCTGCTGACTGGCTGCGCTCGGATGCGCGCACAGGAGAGATGAGGGGGACGGACCGTGCCGGTGGGTGATCTGGTCGAGTGGATGGAGGAGCACGGTGCGCCCGCGTTCGTCTGGTATGTCAAACGCCTCTCGGGCAACGACACGCTTGCCAACGGCAGCCATCAGGCCGGCCCTTATATTCCGCGTGACTTCCTGTTCGAGGTATTTCCAACACTCAACCGCCGCGAGATCAAGAACCCGGACGTGCGGTTCAATCTCTATGTCGATTCCCATGCCGATGCCCGCGAGGTCCGGGCTATCTGGTACAACAACCGTTTCCATGACAGCGCCGCGGCGCGTGGCCGTGACGAGACGCGCGTCACGGGTTTCGGTGGCGGCGCCTCGGCGCTGCTCGACCCGGAAAGCACGGGCGCGCTTACAGTCTTCGCATTCCGGCGCACGCCCCAGAACGAGATCGCGGACTGCCATGTCTGGGTATGCCGGCACGAGACCGAGGAGGATCTCGTCGAGGACCGTGTCGGTCCGGTGGAGCCGGGCAAATACCTGATTTGGCCGCCATCGCAGGATGGCCTGTTCGGGCTGTTTGCGCAGGCTCAGGTGCGCGCGAGCTGCTGGCTTTCAGACGAAGAGATACCCGTCGAATGGCGCACACGGTTTCCGAGCGGCGCGGACATCATCCGGCGGGCGGTGGAGTTGCGCCCGGACGACGGACTTGATCCCGATCGCCGCCTGCTGCGGCGCCGCGAGTGCGAGTTCGAGATATTCCGGAGCGTCGAGCAGGCGGTGGAAATGCCGCATATAGCGGCCGGCTTCGCAACGATCGATGCGTTCATTTCGCGTGCCCAGACGATCCTCCAGCGACGCAAGGCTCGCTCCGGTCATTCGCTGGAGCTGCATGCGCGGGCAATCTTCATGGAGGAGCGCCTCGTGGAGGGCACACACTTCTCCCATCAGCCGGAGAGCGAGCCGGGCAAGCGACCCGACTTCCTGTTTCCATCAGCGGCCGCCTATCACGATGACGGGTTTCCGAAGGATCGGCTCCGCATGCTCGCAGTGAAGACCACATGCCGCGACCGCTGGCGACAGATCCTGAACGAGGCCGACCATATTCCGGCAAAGCATCTGCTGACTTTGCAGGAGGGTGTTTCCGAAACGCAGTTCCGCGAGATGACCCAGGCCGGCGTGCAGTTGGTCGTCCCTTCGGGCCTGTTCGAGAAGTTCCCCAAGCCCGTGCAGCCGCATCTCCAGACGCTGGAGAGCTTCATCGGCGATGTCCGGCTGCTGCCGCTGAGTGCGGGATGAGTGATCTGCTCGCCGCTGAACTCGGCGCGGTCCTGCGTCGCCTCTGGAGGGAGCACGATGTGCTTCCGTTCATGCAGGAAATGCTTCCTGCCGCCAGCACTAGGCTCGCGCCACTTCCCGACGCGATGATGGAACAGCTCAGGACTTCGCCGGATCTCAGAAGTATCCGTCCGGGCGAACCGGTCTGGATATCACTCGCCACGCCGCCGGATGCAGCTGCGGAGATTGTCCTGTATCGGGCCGAGGCGAACGGCGGCCATTATATCATCGCGCCGGCAGGGGATTAAACGACTCACCCGTCTGTGTCATGTCCTTCAGGTGCGGTGTTTTCATCTTACTGTCCGGCCGGACATGGCCTGCCTGACTGGGCCAGCGTACTGGCCCATCCGGATGTCCGGATGGGCGCAGCACTTCAGCCAGCGGCGACCATCTGGATGAATCAGCATTTCGGAGGTCCGCCGACACACCCTGGTGTTCCGCGTGCTCTTCCCCCAAGTGTGCCGTCGGCCGTCCTCAGCAGGTTAATGCAGGCCTGTCCCTGCCTCTTCAATCAGGTCGACAGGACGCCGTCTGCGCGGGCAGTAGTGCATTTCTGCGAACTGACGCTCGGCACGCCGGTGACCGCCGCGAATGTCCATCAGGCTTTCCTGATCCAGCACCCTGGTGCGCCGGCATTCAATCCGGGGCCGTTACGTGCAGCAGCCCGTGGCGGCACTGTCATGGAAATGCTGTGCAGCGAAGTCCTTGCCTCGGCGGGCATTCCGGCGATGACGCCCGGGTCCGACCGATGGCCTGTCTGGCAAATGCCCGGGCACGTCCTGATGAACGAGGGACGCATGCAGACGCTTCAGGCGCTTGGCGACATCCTGATTCCCTGCGCTCCAACCAGCCTCGTTATCTCGGTGAAGAGCGAGGCGGCGCGTGAACGACTGCTTTATTCGGCCAACTCGATCGAGGGCATTGGCTTCGGGTTTTTCAAGGAGCCCGAGGAATTCTGGACCGCGTCGCGCATGTCGCTCTACAAGCGAATGGGCTTCACCGCGATCTACATGCCGGACGCGACCTGTGATGCTGTGATGCAGCGGGTGTCGGCTGACGGTCATGGGCGTCATGCGGTCAATATCAACGGCACAGCACTTTACCGCCCGCTCTCGCTTTTCGCTGAAGACATGGTCCGGGTGGTGGGGCGCTCCAGCGCCTTGCTGTAGGCTATTCCTCGGCCAAGCGGCCAATTCACCATATCTCGACCTAGGGCAATGCCTCAGGGCCGCTCGCACTGCGCCGCGCCTGAGGTGCACAGGTGATCCGCTACGCGAATACGGGATCCGGACAGACCCAGCATAACTAGCTGATAATACGCAACTTTGCCTGAAATGCGTTCGATGATTCGCCCAACATATCTTGAATATTATCGATATATGATTGACATATCTTTCCTTTTTTCCCATATATGGGATCATGATGATCAATCTAAGAGGCGCATGGTGAGCTCCAAGCGAGAAAAATTTGTGGAACTTGCGGAAGCGAGAGTCAATCGAGCGATCAAGGATCTACAACTTATCGGAAATCTTTCGAACCGGTCCGCTTACGAGTTCAGCGAGACCGACATCAAAAAGATGTTCGGCGCGGTCCAGAAAGCGCTCGACACAGCCAAAGGGCGCTTTGCGCGCGACGGCGAGGCCGCCGGCGGCGAATTTCGCCTCTGAACGGTTCAAGCAGGAGACACAGAGTGACCGGCATCCGATTTCTGACCAACGAGGCGAACAAGGTTGAAGGCTTGGCCTATGCCGGTTTCGAGACCTTCCGTGGTTCGCCCTACACCAGCTGCGCGCGCGAGACCGGGCAGAACAGCCGTGATGCCGCGCGTGGATCGAAGCCTGTAAAGGTGAGCTTTGATCTGCTGCATGTGGATCGAGGCGACATCCCGTTTGCCGACGAGCTGGAGCATTCGATCCGCTGCTGTCTGGAGGCGCCCCAGAACGAAAAGACGCAAGCGCATCTTCAGCGGGCTCTGGCTGCGATATCCGCACCGACCGTAACGGTGCTGCGTATTGCCGACATCAACACATCCGGGCTGACCGGGCCAATCGACGACGCCGCGTCGGTTTTCACCGCGCTCGTTAAAGGCGACGGGATCACCAACAAGCCCGACGAAACGTCGGCGGGCTCATTCGGCATCGGCAAGAATGCCGCATTCGCGGTCTCGGAGCTTCAGACAGTCATATATTCGACCTGCTATGAGGATGCCGGAAAACATCCGTGCTTTGCGGCGCAGGGTCGCCTTCGACTGATTTCCCATACCGACGGCGCGCGTAAATGCTCGGCCGAGGGCTATTGGGGTGACGAGGATTTCCGGGCGATCGAGGATCCCTCCGCTGTACCGTCCTGGCTCGCGCGCAGCGAGATCGGCACATCGATCCACGCAATCGGATTTGATGAACGGGATCACTGGGCATCGCGAATGACGCTGTCCCTTGTCACGAACTTCTTCGCTGCCATCGACCGGGGCCAGATCGAATTCGAGGTCGATGGCAAGCCCATCAACAGCTCGTCACTTGACTCGGTAATGACCGACGAAGCTCTCGCAACGCTGGCCGCTGAGCATGACGAACTTGCCGAACTGGAGCGGGCAAGGAGGCTCCTGCTGTGCATCCGGTCGGAGGCTGCAACGCGCCACTCCATTTCGATCGCCGGGCTGGGCGACTTCGCCCTGCATCTGCTGGTGAGCGAGAACCTGCCGCGTGAGGTGCATGTGCTGCGCAACGGCATCTACATAACTGACAACTTTGCCAAGTTCTCGCAACCGATGAGACTGTTTCCCGGCACACGGGAGTTTACCGCGGTTCTTGAACCAGCGCCCTCCGCGAATGGTCGCGCGCCAAGTGCGCTCCTCAAACAGCTGGAAAATCCTGCACATGATGCGTTCGAGCCGGACCGGATCGTAAATTACGACGCGCAGCAGGCCGCCCGGAAGCAGATCAAGAAGCTGATCAGCGAAGTTCGCAGCATCATTCGCACGGTGGCGAAGATCGAGGACGTGGAAAACAGCAGGCTCGACGAGCTCTCCGAGATGTTCGCCGACACCGGGTCGACACGGGATCAGGGCCGGGAGGATGAGGAAAAGGACCCTGACGCGTATATCTACCAGAAACCCCGCCGCGGCACGCGGCGACAGGCTTCCGGCGCAACCGGCAAGGGCAAGGCGCGGAAGCGGGGCGGCACTGGCCGCAAACAGACCGGGACACGTACAGGGGAAAGTAAAAGGACACAGCGCCGGGCCGGCACCGCTGGCGCGGTCCCCCTTGATGCCATCCGGTCGACGCTGAAGGACGGCGATCCGCTCATCCGCTCAATCTGGTTCACGCCAGCGGCCTCGGGCGAGATCGTCCTTGCGGTCGACGCGTCCGGCCTGACCGATGATGTCGGACTCGATCTTGTGGGAGCTTCCGCAGGAACGGTCAGCAAGGGGCGTCTGCGGACCAGTGTGCAGGCGGGGCAGCGGGTCCAGCTCGATGTCACGCTGTCGGACCCCTTTGCCGGGCCGATCGAGCTAAGCGCAGTCCGGTTTGTCGAGACACCTGCCGAGGAGGCAGCCTGATATGAAAATTTCGGAGACGACCAGCTATCCCCATCCAGTGCTTGCACCATGGTCGAGCGATGTCGCCGGGTCGACCTTTACTGCAGAGCTCACGCTTAGGGAGGACGGCGCGGCGCAGCAGATCGACATCCACAGCCACGTCCAGCTCGACCAGGCGGATCTTGTCACCCTGATCGAGAACGGCGATGCAGCTTTTGGCTGCTTTATCACGTGTGTATCGACTGGTTTCCGGCGCATGCAGCGTTTCGGTTATCCATCTGGTTCGCATCAGTTTGCACCAGGCGCCCTCCTCGGGCGGGTACAGCTCAGGCCGATGATATGGGCAGTTCGACCCATAAAGAGCTGGCGGCCCACTGGCGCTCACAGCGAATTTGGCGGCGGGGCCGATATCGAGCCGGGCCAGATTCTCGCGCTGGACGACGAGCAGCGTGTGGATGTCCTTCGCCCACCTCTTCCGTCAATCGAATCGATCTTCGAGATTTTTTCATCGACCGAAGTTGCAGAGGGCGAATTCGATATCGACATGGCTGGAGACCGCATCAATATTCTCATGGGTGAGGCGACCTACTCGCTGGTGCAGGGACTTCGTCAGACCACTGAAAGCACCCGTTCGGTGGTCATGAATGCGCTGTTCGTCCCGGTGGTGATGGAAGTCCTCTCGCAGATCATGACAGGCGAGGAACAGTTCAGTTCCTGCCGGTGGTTCGAGCCATTCCGGAAGCGCAGTGAACTCCTTGACGTCGACCTCAAGGCACCATCGCTTCTTACCGATGCGCAGCTGTTGCTGGGCAAGCCGTTCAACGGCCTTTCGCGGCTGTTCGACGAAGAGGAGACTGACGATGAGTGAGCCGCTCCGGCTTCTCTCCCAACCGGTCGTTGACCAGCTTGCGGGGCAGATTGAAGCCAACATCGACCGTTATCGCGCTGGTGATTTTGCCGACCTTGCGCAGCAGAATGGCTGGGCGATAGAGTCCCGTCTTGCCAGCTGGGATCCGGCCATTGTCGGCCAGCTTGACCCGTCCGGTACCCCGGAAGCCGAGGTGCGCAATTCCCTGATCGTATGGAAGGGGCTCGCCGGGATGACGCCGGCCCTCGCCAGGGAAGAGAGGTTGTGGGCCCGGCTCTGCCATGTTGAATGTCTGGCGTTTGCGCGCGCCCGATGGCTCAACGGGTCTGACAAGGACGCGAACCTTGTGCGCATTCACTTCTTCGCAAGCGGTACGACCGGCTGTCGAGACGACAATGCGATCGGGCGACTGTGGTGGAATGCCCATGTCGCCTCGCTTGCCTGCCCCGACGATGTCGAAGAGGGGCTCCGCCGGCTGCTCAAGCGAGCGAACTATCGCATGCAGATTATCGAACGCGCCAATACCGGTTTCCGCGAGCCGCTGGTCCGCGGGATCGTCCGAATGCTCGCGGCCGAGCCTTGGCTGGATCTCGACGATCAGGCCATTGTCGATTTCATGATCGACGTGAACAAGCGCAGCGGCAGTATTGTATTCGAAGCGCTGGATGATGATGCTGTCGACAAACATCTTGCCCGGTGCCTTGAATTCACGAAGGCGAGAAAGCCGAGACTGCAAACGGCAGCTGCGTAATCGTCGCCGGCCACCGCTGTATCGATGCCGTCACCGGTAAATGGCTGCGAGAGGATGCTGAGACTTGGGATGGTGGGACGATATTCCGGACGAGCGGTACTGGCTTGAGGCAACTGACCGCGACGACATCGGTACGGATCTCCGGGCGCCCCTGTCAGATAGCGGAGGCCGCACAAACTGGCGCTATGCCCTTTTCCGCGATGCGAATCCGGGCGACGTCGTATTCCACTATGACGGCAACGCCGCTGCCATCACATCGCGATCTGTAATTGCAGGCCCTCCCTTCGAACAGCCGATCACCTGGTCGGCGCGGGGCAGTTATGCACGTGAGCGCGGGGCGGTCCCTGTCGAAGTGCCCGGCTATGCCATGCCGCTCAGGGATCACCGCAAACTGACCGAGCCGGTAACGCTGGCCAGTCTGCGCGCCGACAGGATTGCCTTGGACAAAATCGAGAAATCGTTGCGGAAATCCCACCCTGGCAAGCCGCTATACTTTCCTTTCGAGCTCTCCGATCGCCCCGTGCGCCCGATGCAGGGATATGCCTTCAAGCTGCCCGCCGCCTTCGTCAGGCACTTCCAAATGGCCCCGGCGTCTCCGGAAACCCCTGAGCTGACGATCAGTCGCGACCGCCGCCGGGTCACCCGCCTCTTCAGGGTTTGGCGCGAAGCCATCCTCGGGGACGCAACCCGGGGCAATGGGCTGTGGGAGCAACCCGTCGAGCGCTTCTTCTTCCGCAACCAGGATGAGCGGACGTCACAGCGCCTCGGTCCGCGAACTGCCCTCGGAATTGATCCGACCGGGAAGGACTGGGCTGTCCAGATCAACGAAGCAAAGAATCCCGGTGATCTCGACATCACATCGGCAATAGCCTTCGATCCGGCCGGCCGTCCGTTTCTCATCCGTCAGGGACGCCTCGCGGCCAACGCCGTCAGCCCGAAACCGATCCTCTACGAAGAGTTCGCCAAGCTGACCGGATTGCGGTCCGCCAGGGTGGCGAACGGTGATTCCCGGATTTTCCGTGACTGGTATGTAGTGACTCCGCTGGACATCCCTGCGGACGGCATCAGAGCAAAAACCGGTCAGTTTGTGGATGCGTGCGCCGCGGCGCGCCGGGCGGCGGGAGATGGTGTTTCCGACCCCTCCGTTAACTCCATCGAAATCGGCAGTGGGGATGAGCGCGGCGGCCTTTTCACCTCCCCGGCGAGACCCGCATTGCCGGAGAGGCAGTTGCGAAGGCTTCAGGGCGAGGTCTGGGTCGCGATGGCGAGGGTGCTGAGAAAGGCCGGTCTCTATGTCGGCAAGCCCCGCCATGCCGGAGGATATGAGGTCGACGCGGAGATTGTTGGAGGTGGCCATGAGTTCCTGGTGGAGATCAAATCCGCAGCCGCCGCCGCCGATGTCCATACCGGCGTCGGCCAGCTTCTGCTTTATCAGGCGCTCATACCGAGGCTGGCACAGCATCGGCGCATCCTCCTCCTGCCCGCGCTGCCAAAGGATGCGCTGGTCAAAGCCATTGAACGCTACGAAATCACGGTCTGCACCTACCGTCTCACCCGGAAAGCACGCAGCGTGAAGGTGGAATTCTCCACAGAGTTTCTCGATCTGTTTGCAGCGGGAGTGGCGGAATGAGCAGTCCGAAAGGTCCGATGCGTCGGCAATTTCTCAAGCTGATCGACGGTGAGGAACCCCGCGAAGCCCTTTATGTGCTTTTCCGCGTAGCCGCCTTTCTGACGATGATCGTCCTCATCGCCGATCTCATTATGATCACAAAGGTGACCCCTGGTGAATTCGGTGACTTCTTCGGCGGCGTCCTCAATCCGCTCCTGACATTTCTCACATTCATGGGCCTGTTGATCACGATCGTCCTTCAACACACGGAACTGCGGGAATCGCGCGAGGAATTCTCGCGATCAGCCGATGCGCTTGAGGCGCAGAACCGATCGATCGAGCGCCAGAATTTTGAAGCCACGTTTTTCCAGATGCTCACGCTGCACAATTCGATCGTCAGTTCCATCGACCTGCAGGGCAAGGACGGAATGGTCACGACCGGCCGCGATTGTTTTCGGGTGTTCTACACCCGCCTGACGAAGCTTTATCGGGAGATACAGGAAAAGCCGCCACGAGCGGCAGCGGGAAGTGAAGCGGACTTGGCGAAGGTCAGCGCGGCCTATCGGGAGTTCTGGCGCGATCACCAGCTCGAGCTCGGGCACTATTTTAGGTATCTGTACAATGTCATCCGCTTCGTGAAGGAAAGTGGCGTCGGAAGCGCCCGCTATCTGAGGCTGATCCGCGCTCAACTCTCTGACCAGGAACTGCTGCTTTTGTTCTATAATTGCCTGTCGCCGCAGGGTGAGAAATTCCGTGATCTGGTCGAGGAGTTCTCTTTGCTCGACAACCTACCGAGAATACGGCTCCTCGACCGGGCGCACGCCACGTTTGTTGACCCAAGTGCTTTCGAGAGGCCGGCGGAAGAAGATCTGGAGGCAGTAACGGCACCGGATTTGGCAGGGCAGTCCGACGCCTGAATAGTCCGACGCGTCGCGTGAGAGAGGTTTACCGTGCGATTGGCCAAGCTCAGTATCCGCAATTTCCGCAACTTTGAGGCGGTCGATATCCCACTTGGCGGCAATGTCGTCCTCCTCGGCGAGAATCGCGTAGGGAAAAGCAATCTCCTGTTCGCGATCCGGCTGGTGCTCGACCCGACCCTGTCGGATGCGGCGCGCCAGCTCAAGCTTTCGGACTATTGGGACGGGTGCGATCTCGCTGCCTCGCCGCAGATCGAGGTCCATCTCGACCTCGCCGACTTTGACGGCGACGATGCACAGGCCACCTTGCTCACGGACTTCAGGACCGCGGCGGACGCGACCGTTGCGCGGCTGAGCTATATCTTCCGTAAGAAGGCTGAGGTTGCCGGGCCACTACAATCCGCGGCCGACTGCGAATTCATCGTTTTCGGCGGTGGCGACGAAGCCCGATCCGTGCCGAGCCGCGTGCGGCGCCGGATCGCCCTCGACATGCTCGATGCCTTACGTGACGCCGAAGGGCAGCTTGGATCATGGCGCAACTCGCCACTACGGCCGCTGCTCGAGGATGCCATTGCCGGCGTCGATCGTGCGTCGCTCGACGCAGTGGCCGCCGACCTCGATCGCGCGACCCAAGCGCTCGAGGCCTTCCCCACGGTCAAGGCGCTCGAAGACGGGCTGCGCTCGGGAATATTGGATCTCGCCGGCACGGCGCACGACGTCGACGCGCGACTGCGCTTCGCGCCAGCCGATCCATTGCGGCTGTTTCGCTCGATTGCGATGTTCATCGACAACGGCCGGCGTGGCATTGCCGAGGCCAGCCTCGGTTCGGCCAATGTCGCGCTCATTGCGCTCAAGCTCGCCGAGTTCGCCTGGCGCCGCGCCAAGAACGAGCGCAACTTCTCGCTTCTGTGCATCGAGGAGCCCGAGGCGCACCTTCATCCCCAGCTCCAGCGCGGCGTATTCGACAAGCTGTTCAACGGCGGCGACCCTGCCCAAGCGCTGATCGTCACCAGCCATTCGCCGACTCTGGCTGCGGTCGCGCCGCTGCGCGCCATCGTCCATCTGAAATTCTCGGGTGGCAAGGCGCTGGCCTATTCGCTCGCCAATTTGCCCGTGACCGACGACGAGCTGGAGGACATCGAGCGCTATCTGACCGCGACGCGATCGGAACTGCTCTTCTCGCGCGGCGTGATCTTCGTCGAGGGCGACGCCGAGGAAGCGCTGATGCCAGCCTTTGCGGACGCCATGGGCCACAGCCTCGACCGGCTCGGCATCACCGTCTGCAACGTCGCGGGCGTCAATTTCACGCCCTATGTGAAGCTCGCCGCCAGTCTCGGCCTGCCCTTCGCCGTGGTGACCGACTGGGATCCGCTCGACGGCACCAAGCCGCCCCTCGGCAAGGCGCGAACGCTCGACATCTGGGACGCCATTGCCTCGGTCACTGGCCAGGCCGCCCTGACGCCCGAGGCGCGCACGCAGTGGGCGGCCGCCGATTTCGCAGCGTTCAGCAAGGGCTGGGAAAATGCCGGCATCTTTTTGAACGACCAGACCTTCGAAGTGTCGGTCGCCAACACCCCGGCGTTGCTCGGCGCGCTGCTCGACATCCTGTCCGAGCAAGGGTTTGGCTCGGTGTGCACCGCGCGGATCGCGGCGTGGCGCGCCGGGGCACCGGTCGATGCCGGGCAGCTCCTCGCGATGATCGCTGACATCGGCAAGGGTAGGCTCGGCGCGAAGCTCGCGAAGAAGCTGCCGTTTGGTCAGCATCCGCCCGCCTATATCGCCGCCGCCATCGAATTCGTGGCGGCGCGTGTCTAACCATCTCGCCCTGTCGCGCGCCTTGGCCGACCTCACTGGCAATCCCGAGCAGAGCGAAGCCGTGCGCGAGCGTGGGCACTGCGTGGTCCTCGCCGGGCCCGGCAGCGGCAAGACCAAGACGCTGACGACCGCGATGGCTCGGGTGCTCACCGAAGAAGTCTTCGATCCGCGCGGGGTTGCCTGCATCACCTACAACAATGAGTGCGCGATCGAGCTTGAAACCCGGCTTGCGGCCTTCGGTATCGACGGCAGCGACCGCAACTTCATCGGAACCGTCCACAGCTTCGCGCTGACCCAGGTGATCATGCCCTATGCGCGCTGCCTCGCCGGGTTGCTCCCCGACGAGGTCCGTGTAGCGACGCGCGACGAAACCCGCGCGGCGGTCGAGGTCGCCTATGCCGCGGTGTTCGATGACCAGTTCGACCCGCATGCGCGCTGGCAATTCGCCGAGGAAAAGCGCCGGCGCGAGGTTGATCGCTCACTTGCCCACTGGCGCGGGCGCAATCCCGAGCTCGCCGATTACATCGAGTCGTACGAGGCCGAGTTGCGCCGCCGTGGCCTGATCGACTTCGACGACATGCCGCTCATCGCCTACCGCATGATCCGGGATCATGCGTGGATCCGATCCGCGATCCGCGCGCGGTTCCCTATCCTGTTCGTCGACGAATATCAGGACTTGGGGCATGCGCTCCACGAACTCGTCCTCCTGCTCTGCTTCGCCGGTGGCATTCGCCTGTTCGCGGTCGGCGACGCCGACCAGTCGATCTACGGCTTTACCGGCGCCAATCCCGAGCTGCTGCAATCGCTCATCGCCCGCCCCGACGTGCGCGAGGTCCGGCTGCGGTTCAACTACCGCTCGGGCGCGAAGATCATCCGCGCCTCGCTGGGGGCGCTTGGCGAGGAGCGCGACTATCGCGGCGTCGATGCCGCGCCCGAGGGCGACCTGTTCTTCTGGAAGGTAAAGGGCGATCTCGACGCGCAGGCATCCGCCATCGCCAACCAGACCCTGCCCAAGTTGCTAGAACGCCATCCCGCCGAAGAGATCGCTATCCTCTATCGGGCGGCGTGGCTCGGCGACAAGCTCGCCGGCGCGCTCGACCAGACCGGCACCGCCTATATGCGCACCGATGGCAACGCGCTGGTCAAGCGCAGCTCGCGGCTCGCGCGCCTCGTCGAAGGCTGCGCGGCCTGGGTCGCCGGTGGCTGGCGCGATGCCGACCCGCCGTTCGCGCGGCTGGCCATGCAGGCACTGGCGATCGTCTATGGCGGGCGCTGCAGCGATGCCGAGAACCAGGCGCTGTCCGGCCAGCTCATCGCGTTCCTGCGCAGCGGCATCGACGGCGGCGAGACGACCCACGCCTGGCCTGGCTCCGGCGCCTGTGCCGGGATTTGATCGCTCCCTGGCGCGCGCTCGCGCGCAATCCGCACCAGGAATGGGACGTCTGCGCCGAGATGGTCGAGAAGACCGATCCGGCGCGCGGGCGGGACATGCCGCTCAATATCTTCGCCGGGCGGATCGAGGGCACCGGACGGGTCAGCCTCTCGACCCTGCACAGTGCCAAAGGCCGCGAGTTCGACGCGGTCATCCTCTACGGCATGAACGCCGGCGATATCCCGAGCCGTCGCGACGAGCAGTCCGCCGGGTCGCTGCGCGAAGCGCGCCGGCTCTTCTATGTTGGCGTGACCCGCCCGCGAAAGGAACTCGCCATCGTCTATCGTGACGGCGCGCCGTCGCCTTGGGTCGTTGAACTTTATAAACGCAGCCAGCAGGCCTAACAACCATGACCCATCCGCCGCCCGATCCACCCTATCGCTCACGCGACATCCTCGTGCCGATGACGGATCCATGGGATGCCCAGTCTTGGATTTCCGTGATCGACGATACGGGTCGTCTCACCTATTGGCGGCACAAGGATGGCGACGTGAAGATCACTCGCGAACCGCCATCCGGCGATATCTATGTGCGTCCAGAGCGGCATAGCGTCGGCTATGCGAAGATCCCGCGCGTCGAGAATGTGCTGGCGCGCGCGATCGACGACGCGGGCGGCAAGCTCAAGCTCTCCGACGCGCTCGAGCGTATCTCGGGTCTCGGCCTGCCGGCGCGCGACGCGGAAGGGATTGTCCGCCTTTTCGTTGGCAACGGTACGTTCGTCGCCAAGGTGAGCGGCAAGCGCGACACAGTTCGCCTGTCATTGTCCGCGATCGGGCGCGAGCGCGAGAATTACCGGTCCTACGCATCATCCTTCGCTCATGAGATCGGCATGCAGGCCGAGCAGATCGGCCGGTTGATCGGCCATGGCCCGACAGTCGGCGGGCAGCGAGAGGAACTGCTCCGCGCACTCCTCGAACGCCATGTGCCGCAGCGCTTCCATGTCGCGACCGGCTTCATTGAGGGGTCGGACAGGCAGATCGACATTCTGATCTACGACCAGCTCGAATACGCCGCGCTTTTTCGTGCCGGCAATCTCGTTGTCGTGCCGTTCGAAGCCGTCCGCGCGGTGATCGAGGTCAAGTCCAACCTGACCTCGGGTGAGTTGATCGACGCGCTGCGCCATCTCGACGAGGCGATCGGCGGGCGACGCGGCGGGCCGCCCGTGTTTCGTGGTGTGTTCGGCTATGAGGGTGCGACGGTGCCGACGTTGATCTCGGCCATCGATACCCATCACAGCGAGCCCACGGGCATGGATGACGAAGGCGACCCCGTCTT
Source organism: Novosphingobium sp. (assembly GCA_036400975.1). Lineage (GTDB taxonomy): Bacteria > Pseudomonadota > Alphaproteobacteria > Sphingomonadales > Sphingomonadaceae > Novosphingobium. The sequence continues at coordinate 29,247 of DASWWL010000118.1, forward strand.
CTCGATCTATCAGATGGCCGAGGCGGTCTGCATCCTTCGCAGCACGATCCTCGTCAGCGCGTTCCTGACGGATGAGTGGGATGGCAGGACCGCCCCAAGGCCTGCGATCATCGAGCTTGCTAGCGAAGCCGGGCGCGACACCCAGGCCGCCTTGTTCTTCGACCGGCTGCTGCGCTTTCTTCGCCATCCTTTCGATGGCGCCCTCATCCAGCCGGGCCTCGCCTCGCGCTTCGCGGTTGATGTCGCCAGCGCCTCGATGAAGCTGCTCTACGCGGGGCGCGACTGGGGACCTTATGTGATCGACCATGGCATCGACCGGGTCGAAGCGGAGATCGCGGCCTATCAGCACTGGCTCGACGGCAAGGCCTGGGTCGAGCCCCCGCCGTCGGACGACTGACGCGGCAGCGGCGACCGCGCTCTGTGGGGTGCGAGTTAAGACGCCAATCTACCATCCGGGATATCCGCTATCGTCATTGCGCGTCCAGAAGGAGACTTGCTGCATTGTCCAACAAACCGGACGTGGACTGGCTGGGCTGGACCCAAACCATCCCGTCCACCGCCGTCCAGTCTTTTCCACGAATTGAAAGCGTGCTAATGCTGCTCTCGGCGACTTCGCAAGTCTATGATTTGATTGCGAAATCAATCGCTTAGATTGTCCGGCAGAAAGCTCTTCTGGGCACCATTTGTTCTTCTAGTGACGTCGAAGGACGTCCAGAAAATAGCCAATGTGCACAGCATTATTGTTTGAGAACACCAACTAACTATGCGGTGATGCCCTGTCTCGTAGACGGGGGAAAAGTCAGGCTAAGTTCGTTTTCAACTGCACCGCGACGCCATTCCAATCTTACGCCTTCAGCGCATTGATCGCCCCATGCACGCGCGCCTCGGCCTCTTCGCGCGACAAGCCCGGCGGCACCGCCTCGCCCACGCGATACGTGATCGTGCCCCGCCGCTTCCACCTGCGGTGATAAAGCGGCCCGCTATCGATCGCGATCGGCACCACTGGCAGGCCGACGAGTTTGTAGAGCCCGGCAAAGCCCGATTGCAACGGTGGTTCGGTGTCGTGCGGCACGCGGGTGCCCTCAGGAAAGATCGCCAGCAGTCGCCCAGCGGACGTCGCACGCTTCGCCGCAGACAGCATCGCCCGCAGGGCCTTCGCGCCCTGGTCACGCTCCACGGCGACAAGACCATAAGTACGGGCCACCTTGCCCCACATCGGAATACGCAGCAGTTCCGCCTTAGCGAAGATCGCCGGGGCATGGAGCAGGCATGGCATGTCGATCGCCTCGAAGAAGCTTTCATGCTTCATCGCGACCAGCACTGCGCCCGAGGGAAGCTCACCCTCTACTTTCACCCGAATACCCAGCAAGCCGGTCACACAGGCACGGTGGAAGCGCGACCACCCGGTGACGACCGGCAGCAGGGCGCTCGACCGCAGTGCGATCATCACCAGCGCAGCCAGTACATACAACACGGTCCCGCCATAAAAGGCGAGATAGAAAGCCAGGCTACGCAAATACCCCATCAGCCGCCCCACAGACGCGCCGCGCCACGCGCCAAAAGCTTGTTGTATTCCAGGAAAAGGATGCGGAAGCTCGGCTGGGAAGGCACCGCATCACGGATCACGACGATGTCACCGGGTAATTGCTGCCCCAGTTCCAGCGCAGCCCGACGCATATGCCAATCGGTGGTTATGAGGCGGATCGAACGGATGCGGTTGCCCGCGATCCATTGTGCGACCTCACGCGCATTGGATCGCGTGTCGAACGATTCGAAGCCCAAGGATACGCAGCAGGCCATCACCTTGGAGGGGACCTTGTACTCGGCGGCGAATTCGCGCGGACGCACCTCGCGATCGACTCCGGAAACGAGCATTCGCCCGGACCATCCCTGATGCAGCGCATGAAGCCCCCGGTCGATCCTGCCGCCGCCGCCGGTCAACACGATCACGGCATCCGTCCTCCCGCCGTCGCGAGGAGACGGCAGCACGATCGCAAACCACAGGAAACCCAGCAGCCAGCAGAGCAGGATGAGAGAGGCGATGCGACGAAACATGAACCTCGCCTACAACATCTTGCGCAGCGTGCGCAGCACCGTCAGTCGTGCCGTCAACATCGCCAGCACCACCGCCGCGACCGGGACGGCCGTCAGCATCAGCCAGTCCTGCCTGTCCAGCGCGCCGCCCTGCACCATTCCTGCACCCAGCGAAGCGAAACGCCGGCCAAGCGCGAGGATTACGACCAGCGCCAGCAGTACGCCCACCACACCGCCGCCAGCGGCATCGATGCCGATCGACCGCTGGAACACGCGCGCGATCTGACGATCCGTGGCGCCCAGCAGATGCACGATTTCTATAGTGCCGCGATTGGTCCCAAGCGCCGTGCGCGCCGCGAGCAGCACCGCCGCCGCCAGTGCCAGCGCGAGTAGCGCCACCAGCGCAATCGCCAACCACTGCAACGACCCCAGTGCGGCGAAAACCGGCTTGAGCCAGGTCGATTGCGCATCGACGCGCGCCGTGGGGGCAGCATCATGCAAGACCGTTTGCAGATCCGCTATCCGCTGCGGCGACACTGCGCCCGACAAGCGCACATCGAGCAGCGCGGGCACCGGTATTCCCTCGTCCCCTCCCAGACTCTCGGCGCCGAGCCAGGGCTCGATCAGCGCATCGACTTCCGCCTGCGGCACGATGCGCGCGGAGACCACGCCCGGCATCTGCCGTAGCCGCACCAGAGCAGCCTTCGATTGGCGCGCGCGCGCCTCGGGGGAAGCCTCGACAATCTGTACCGTCACACCACCCGCAAGCTCGGCGGCCGCGCTTTGCGCAGTGTTGCGCAAGACGAGGCCGGCGGCGGCGGCGATCATCGTCAACGCTATCATGATAGCGATCACCCATGGCATCGGACCGGAAAGCCGCGCCTGGGGCACCAGTTGACTCTCACCCAAGCCGGAGATGCGCCGCCAGCCGCGCGCAAAGCCTGTCCACACAGTATTCACGAAGGACCGCCTCCAGCCCGGCGCGGCGGATAACGCAAGGCGCCGGTAGGATCGGACAACCGCCCCTTGTCGAGTCGCATGATCAGCGATTCCGGCACTTTCTGCAGTAGGTGCACATCATGGGTAGCGACGACGACGGTCGTGCCCAGCCGGTTCAGCGCCTCGAACAGGCGCAGCAGCTTCACCGCCATATCGGGATCGACATTGCCGGTAGGCTCGTCCGCCACCAGCATGCGCGGCCGGCCGACGACCGCGCGGGCGATAGCGACGCGCTGTTGCTCCCCGCCCGAAAGCGTGGCCGGCCGCGCATGCATCCGATCAGCCAAACCAACCCAGTCGAGCATGTCTGCGACAGGCCGCGCCAGTTCCTTTTCGGGAATGCCCGCAACACGCAACGGCAGCGCCACATTGTCGAAAGCCGAAAGATGCGGCACCAGGCGGAAATCCTGGAACACCACCCCGATACGGCGGCGAAGCTCCGGCAGGCGATCGCGCGGCAGGGTGATCGCATCGGCCCCGAACATGCGAATTCCGCCACGCGAGGGCCTCTGCGCGAGATAAAGCAGCTTGAGCAGCGAAGTCTTGCCGGCGCCACTGTGGCCCGTGAGAAAATAGAAACTGCCAGGAAAAAGCGAAAAGGAAATGTCGCTCAGCACTTCCCTGTCGGTGCCGAAACGCAGGCCGACATTGTCGAAGTGGGCTATCTCCCCGTCGGCTGTTTCATTCATCTGACAATGTCGATCCGGTCTGGCGGGCCCCCCATCCGGCCACGCGATCCGGGCTATAGCGAGCAATGCATGTGGAAAAAAGGGGATAGGCGCATGGCGGAAGGCGACGCACCCTTGCCGCGCACCACAGCTCCATGTTTAACGATGTTGCCATGATTATCGCCTGCCCCGCCTGTTCGACCCGCTACGTAGTAGCAGACAGTGCGATCGGCGTGGACGGGCGTACGGTTCGCTGCGCCAAATGCCGCCATAGCTGGTTCCAGGAAGGTCCGCCGGCAGAGCGCCTTGTCGAGCCCGCGTCATCGCCGCCAGCCACTTCTATCGCAGCAGCAGTCTCCGAAGCGCAGGCGGAACCGCCTTCCGATCCCCTGCCCGCGCCACCGCCGATGCCCGCCGCCGGCCCGCCGGCAGCGCCCAGGGTCTATGCCGCCGACGCAGAGGGCCGTTATGCGGACGAAGGCAGGTCGAACTTCGAATTCGAGCCGCCGTTCCGCCCCCGCCGCAATCGGGTACGCATGTGGACGCTGGCGGCGCTGCTCTTTGCGGTCGTCGCGCTTGGCGCCGTAGCTGCGGTAGCATCATATGGTCTTCCGGACTGGATGCCTCTCGCCCGTTCGACTTTCGCCGAAGCGCAGCCCGACCTCGTGCTGGATTTTCCGCCCAACCGGCAGGATCGCCGCACCCTGCCCAACGGCACCGAATTTTTCGGCGCCAGCGGCACGATCACGAATGTCGGCCAGACGCGCCGTAGGGTGCCGACCATCCTGATCGTGCTGCGCGACGCACGCGAGCGCATCGTCTACAGCTGGGAAGTTGTGCCGCCAAAACGCCAACTGGCACCGGGTGAAACTGTCACCATCAACGAAGCGGTCACCGACGTGCCGCGTTCGGCCCGGGCGGCGGAAATCGGCTGGAAGCCTGGCTGACGCCCCCAGGAATAAGCCAGAGAAATTTATTGCGGACTCGCCGCTTGCAGCACCCGGATCGCTTTGCTAATGGCCCGCTCCTACCCCGAGGGCAGCCCTTCGCAGCCCTGTCGATTTAGCGGTCGTGGCGGAATTGGTAGACGCGCAACGTTGAGGTCGTTGTGGGCGAAAGCCCGTGGAAGTTCGAGTCTTCTCGACCGCACCAGAACTTAATCTAAGTATTTATAATACCTAGGTTTTTAGGGGATCGGAAAACTCCAGTCCACCTTTCCCAAGGTTGATTTAACCTCGGTTTCCGGCGAAGTTCTGCGCCATGCCGACGAGCCGTGGACGACGAAAAAAGTGGCAATTGCCCTGCCACCATACGCCGGGTCCTTGGACGCGCGAGTTCCGAGAGAGAGCGTCACCCTCTCGCATTACATGCCTGAAATCCAGAAATGGTATGTCGTCAGCCAGGCTTCTGACGGTAAGGTCTACGTCTCTCGGCAACACAGAACCGCTCTGTCGCCGAGCGGCTGGTCTTCGCACTCTGGACCATCTCCAGAAGCGAGCCGAAGGCAATCTTCCCGACCTCATCCAAGAAGCGATGAAGCCGCAAGAGCGGAACTCGCCACTGCGCCGGCCACGATGGCAAGCTGATGACCGGGTCAATGAGCCATTTCCCCCGACCTATTCACAAGAGGTCGTCCTCATTGAGTTGAAGGCGGTATGCGACCTGGTTTCGGCGAAGGCAGAACAGGCGTGCTTGCAAGGTGGGTTGCTCCGCCCTTGCTGTTTCTCGCTGATGCATTTGCTTAAAGTGTGATCGGCGTTGGTGCTGAGAAAGCAATCGATGCTCTAACAAAATTACTAGCTGGATAATCTACTATCCCCTTCACCAAATCGACAAACCTCTATCTATCACGCCGCTCAGGCAGGCGGGCGCCAACATGGGATGTGCCGCGAGATTTGGCGAGCCGCTCCTGTCGGTCGCGTTCGATATAACGAGCCTGCTGAATCTTGGTGCGCGCAGCGTGGCAGGCGGGACAACTCACTCCGGCTAAATAGAGCGGCGATGCCCGATCCTCGATGCTCACAGGCCTGCGACAACCGTGGCACAATACGTGAGTTCCGATTTCGAGCCCATGGCCGACTGCGATGCGCTGATCGAACACGAAGCATTCGCCTTCCCAAAGGCTCTGTTCGGTGGGGACAGTCTCGAGATATTTCAGGATTCCGCCCTCAAGATGGTAGACATCCTCGATGCCTTCCGCCTTCAGGAACGCGGTCGATTTCTCGCAGCGAATGCCGCCCGTACAGAACATTGCGATCTTCGGCGGATGATCGAGACTTCCTAGCAGTTTCTCGCGCTCGGCCCGGAACCAAGCGGGAAAGTCGCGAAAACTGTTGGTCTTGGGATCGATCGCACCAATAAAGCTCCCGATCGCCACTTCGTAGTCGTTGCGTGTATCGATCACGATCGTGCCAGGTTCGCTGATCAAAGCATTCCAGTCCTGCGGCGATACGTAATGTCCAGTGCCGGCGAGCGGATCGGCCTGCGGCTGGCCCATTGTCACGATTTCGCGCTTCACTCGCACTTTCATGCGATGAAACGGCATCGTTTCGGCCGCCGAGTACTTCACTTCCATATCCGCAAAGCCCGGCAAGCACCGGATAAATGCCAAGACGCTTTCGATCGCATGGTCTGATCCGGCGATCGTGCCGTTGATCCCCTCTCCGGCCAGCAGCAACGTTCCTTTCAATCCCCCAGCGCAGCACAAGCGTGCCAGATCGCTGCGAACGAGTTCGCAATCGTCCAGTCGAGCAAACTTGTAGAACGCGGCCACACGGAGAGGAGAACGATAGTTGGTCACGGGCGCATGTCCGTCAACGGTGCTTCTTGGCGATAATCGCGGTGAAATTGGTAATCTCTTCGTGCTGCAAATGTTCGTCTAAGGACAGATACCGACACTGAATATTTCCAATATGAGTGCACAATCGGTCACAAAGCGCCAGCCACGCCCGCGTCTGCGAAAGTCGCCATGCCGTTATGCACGGCCAATGCTGCCCGGATAACCGTCACCGCCACGGCCGCGCCGCTGCCTTCGCCCAGCCGCATGTCCAGCATAAGCAGGGGGGTGAGACCCAGATGCTCCAACAGGCGGGCATGGCCCGGTTCGGCGGAACAGTGCCCGGCAAGGCAGTGATCGATAACTGCCGGAACGGCGGCGGCGAACGGCGCAATCGCCGCACAAGTTATGAAACCATCCAGCACCACTGGAATACGCAGGCGGCGCGCCTCCAGTACGGCCCCGGCAATCGCCGCGATCTCCCGTCCACCCAATCGGCGCAAGGTCTCAAAGGGAGTGCGCGGCGCAACGGCATGAAGCGCCAGGGCGCGTTCCACCACGTCGATCTTGCGGGCGACACCCGCGCTATCGACTCCCGTTCCCGGTCCGACCCATTGAGCAACCGGGCCGTCGAACGTATGCGCGCATATCGCCGCAGCGGCAGTGGAATTGCCAATGCCCATTTCACCGACAACCAGCAGCTGCAAACCCGGTTCGACGATCCCTGCGCCAGCGGATAGAGCGACAAGGCATTCTTCCTCGTCCATGGCCGACGCCAGCGTGAAATCCGCCGTAGGCCGATCGAGATCGAGCGCGACTACCTTCAGATCCAGTCCTGCGGAACCCGCCAGCGCGTTGATCGCGGCACCTCCGGCAGCGAAATTACCAACCATCGCCGCCGTCACGCTGGCGGGAAAGGCGCTGACCCCATGCACGACGAAACCGTGATTGCCCGCAAAAATCGCCGCCCGGCCCCACTCAATCACCGGATGCGGATCGCCCTGCCAACCGGCAAGAAAGACAGCGATCTCTTCCAACCGGCCTAAAGAACCGGCGGGCTTGGTCAACTGATCCTGCCGCGCCCGGGCAGCGGCGATGGCGCCTGAATCCGGCGCAGGCAGAGCTCCAAGCGCTGCCTCAAACGCGGCGATAGAAGCGAAACGGTTCATTCTGCGACAAAGCCCGGCGGCGGCGTGCGGGTAATGAAATGCCCCTTCACGCCCTGCGGCCATTGCTTGAACGGCACCCGGCCATGCTCGCTGGCCGCATAGTGCACCGCATAGTCGAGGATCGCGGCTGCCGCCTCCTCACCCGGCGTGAACCGCCCAAGCACATATCCGACCTTGTCCGGCGCGCGCAAATGAACCGTGCAGAATTCGGTGCATGCAAACAGGCAGGGCATTTCCTGCACCGCGATCCCGGCATAGCGGGTGTCACTCTCCTGAACCGAGCGCAACGCCTCCACCATACGCGCGCCGCCGCGCGCACCCGTTTGATCTTCGCGCTCGGCTGCGCTGTGGCGGCAGGTATTGCAGGCCACGACGGCAGGACCGTCATCGACTGGCGTCAGCATGCTTCTTTCATCCTTCGCTAATGAGGTCATCGTTCGAACACATGGTCGTTCCACGGCTCACGCGACTGCCACCCGCGCCGTTCCAGTTCGGGTATGTCCGAGATTTCCGCAGGATAACCAATGCACAGCAGCGCAATCAGCGACCAGTGCGCCGGCACGTCGAGCATCGCGCTCACTTCGGATGGATCAAGGATCGACACCCAGCCAACGCCGATTCCGCGAACCCGTGCCGCGAGCCACAGGGTATGGATTGCCAGAACACAGGAATAGCGCAGCATTTCCGGCATCGTGGCGATGCCAAGGCCATGTCCCGCCTCCGGCTCTTCATCGCAGAAGACAGCCAACAGTTCCGGCGCCTCATGCAGTCCATGCAACTTGAGCGAACGATAATGATCCCGCCGCGCCCGATCGGAATATCGTTCGGCAGCTCGCACATTTTCACCATCGACATGGACGGCCAGCGCCTCACGGATAGCCGGCGAACGCAGCCGGACCAGGCGCCAGGGCTGCGCATTACCCACCGAAGGCGCCAATGCGACGCAGCGGAGCAACCCAAGCATCTCCTCCTCCGCCACGGCGCGGCGATCGAAATGCCGGACGTCGCGACGCCAACGCAACAACGCCTCGAAGCGATCGGCGAAACCCGCATCGAAAAGGGGCGGATCCTCGTTCAGAATTCGATCCCCGCCTGTGCCTTCACGCCAGAACGGAAGGGATGTTTCACCATGGTCATTTCAGTAACGAGATCAGCCGCCTCGATCAGGGCCTCCGGCGCATTACGGCCGGTGACGATCACATGCTTCATCTCATCGCGCGCGGTAAGAACCGCCAGCACTTCGTCGAGAGGCAGATAGTCATAACGCAGGGCTATGTTCAGCTCGTCGGCCAGGATCATGTGATAGGACGGGTCGGCGATCATTCGCTGCACCTCTTCCCAAGCTGCGCGGGCCGCCGAGATATCACGCGCACGGTCCTGAGTGTTCCAGGTGAAGCCCTCTCCCATGGGTCTGAACTCGACATTATCGGGAAAGGCATCGAACACGGCCTTCTCGCCGGTGCTCATGGCGCCCTTGACGAACTGGACCACGCCCACCTTCATCCCGTGACCAATCGCGCGTATCACCATGCCAAGCGCGGCGCTGGTCTTGCCCTTGCCCTTGCCGGTATGAACGATGAGCAGACCTTTCTCACGGGTCTTGTTCGCCATGATCTTGGCTTGCGCGGCCTGCTTCTTGCGCATCTTCTCGGTATGGCGAGCGTCATCTACCGGAAACTTCTCATCGACTTCAGACGGCATCGGTCGCTTCCTTTCGCATCAGATACACATCCATGATCCAACCATGCCGCGCCCGCAGCGCCGCGCGTTCCGCAACGATGCGGGGAGCCGCCTGGACCAGCGGGCCCTGGATCAACGTTTCATGAGCCATGCCCAGATAAGCACCCCACCAGATCGTGATTCCCTGCGGTTCGAGCACATCGAAGGCGCAACCACTGTCCAGCATCACGACGATCGTATCGATTTCCTTTGGCCACCCCCGCTCGCGCAACATACGACCGGTGGTGATCGTGACTGGCCCCGCCAGCGGATTGAGCGGGATGCCGTGGGCAGCGGTCAAAGCCTGGATACTGGTGATGCCGGGCACGACGCGAATGGCGATATCCAGCCCTTGCCGCGTCAACCTTTCCGCGATCCGCAAGGTGCTGTCGTAGAGCGAAGGATCACCCCAGACGAGCAACGCCAGTTTGCCTCCGTTCGGCAGATGCATCTCGATCTGCGCCCGCCACGACAAGGCGATGGCAGCATGCCAATCGTTGACCGCGCCCAGATATTCGCCATCGGCATCGCGAACCGGCAAGTCGAATTCAACGATCCGGACCGCTTGGGTCAGCACCCGCGCGCAAATGGTGCGACGCAGATCGATCAGATCGGATTTCGCACTGCCCTTGTGTGGCAGCAGGATCAGGTCGGCATCGTTCATCGCCCCCATCGCCTGTGCGGTGAGGTGATCGGGATTACCCGTACCGATGCCGATAAGGTGCAGTTCGATCATGTCGCGGGCGCAATCATGTGAAAGAAAGTACCCGTCACATTGCCGCGCCGTGAACCGGTTTCGGGAACCTCCGCCCCCTCGGCATCGGTCACGCAGGCAAGAGGTGCATCGTTCTGCTCGACTATGGTCGAATAATGGAATTCGTGGCCGCGCAGCCTTGTGCCGACAGCAAGGTTTGCGATCGGCCCCAGCAATTCAGCATGACGGTAGCCCAGATGCATCCTGCGCTGCGCATGGCTGGTGACCAAACCAAGGAGGCCGGCCATCGGATGGCGTTCGCCGGATTTGTCGATCAGCGCCTCGCCCAGGACCATATAGCCCCCACATTCGCCATGGACGGGCTTCGATTCCGCATGACGACGCAAGCCGGAAAGAAACGTTCGGGCAGCGGCGATGGCGCCAGCATGCAGTTCCGGATAGCCGCCGGGCAACCAGATCAGATCGGCATCTGCTGCGGGAGCCTCATTTGCGAGCGGCGAGAATGGAAATATTTCAGCCCCGGCTCGCGCCCAGCCCTCCAGCAGATGCGGATAGACGAAGGAAAACGCGGCATCGCGGGCAACGGCGATCCGCTGAGCCGGGGGAGACGGCAAGCGCCTCGCCTCGTTCTCCGGCACGGCCCTGCCTCCACCGGCAGCGCTACGGATCGCATCAAGATCGACATGCGCGCGCAGGAAAGCGGCATAACCGGTAATCGCATGATCGAGGTCTGGATGCTCTACGGCCTGAACCAGCCCAAGATGTCGTTCCGGCAAGGTCATATCGCCCCGTCGCGGCAACGCGCCCAACACAGGAATACCGAGACTTTCCAGACCACGCCGCACCAGCCGCTCATGACGCGGACTGGCGACGCGGTTCAGGATGACGCCCGCGAACGGCAATCGCACATCGAGCCGCTGGAAGCCGAGCGCGGTGGCGGCCGCCGATTGCGCCTGCCCGGAGACATCGAGCACAAGCACCACCGGCCAGCCCATGCGGCGCGCGATATCAGCGCTGGCACCGTTACCCGTGGCGCCTTGACTGGCGACACCATCGTAAAGCCCCATGGACCCTTCCGCGAGTACCATGTCCGCGCCTTCGGCCTCACGCACTATGGCATCGATCAACTCGCCGTCCATCGCCCAGCTATCGAGATTGAACGAAGCTCGACCACTGGCAGCGCGGTGGAAGGCCGGGTCAATGTAGTCCGGCCCGCTCTTGAACGGCTGCACGGCCAGACCATCCTCGACAAGCGCGCGCAGCAGCCCCAGCATGACCGTGGTCTTGCCCGTACCCGAGGCGGGCGCGGCGATCATAAGACCCGGCGCGCTCATTCGATTTGCCCGGCAAAACGCGATGCGGCATCCAGCGGCCGGAAACGCCGATCGTAGCCTTGAGCGTAAAGGCTGCTTTCCGCAAAATCTTGGGCCGCCAAGACCCGGCCGACAAGAATCAGTGCCGTACGCTCCATGCTTCCCGCAACCGCCGCCTCGATCGTTGCCAGAGTGGCCCGAACGATCCGCTGGTCGGGCCAGCTCGCACGCCACACCACCGCCACCGGACAATCCGCGCCATAGGACGGCGTCAAGTCCGCCACTACCTTCGCGAGATTATGGATCGAGAGATGAACCGCCAGCGTCGCCCCCGTGACGGCGAAATTGGCAAGGCTTTCGGTCGACGGCATGGCGCTCGCCCGGCCCGGTGTGCGGGTCAGGACCAGCGACTGCCCCAGCTCGGGCAAGGTCAGTTCCGCTTCCAACGCCGCAGCGGCGGCGGCGAAGGCCGGAACACCCGGGGTGACGGTAACGGGAATCCCCATCGACCGCAGACGGCGCAGTTGCTCGCCCATCGCCGACCAGACCGAAAGATCGCCCGAATGAAGGCGGGCGACATCCTGTCCGGCAGCATGGGCGGCGGTAATCTCCGCCATGATCTCGTCCAGGTCCATGGGCGCGGTGTTTACGATCCGCGCGCCCGGCGGGCAGTGATCGAGTACGGCGGCGGGAATCAAGGATCCCGCATGAAGGCACACCGGACAAGACGCGATCAGGTCGCGCCCACGCAATGTCAGAAGATCCGGCGCGCCGGGGCCGGCGCCGATGAAATGCACGGTCATGCGGGACGTCCTTCGGCAATGGCGCAGGTCGCCATGCGGTCTGGGGAAATATGGCGCGAACTCAACAGGCGTGCTTCCGTACCTGCCGCCCCCAGCGCGCTGGCCTCTGCCATACTGCCGATGCCCCGCGCCGTCAGGCTCGCGGTGGACTGGGTGAGCGTCCTCGTTGCGGCCAGCGCCTGCGGCGATACACCCGACAAACGAAGGCCCAATGCATCAGCCAAGGGGGCCAGCATCGCGACCTTGTCCTCCGAAGTGGCGAGATGAGTGACGGGGGGATGCCCGCACCGGGCCAATTCAAAGGCCGCGCGCAGCGAAGCGAGGCCCGCACCGGACCGAAAACCGAAGCCGGCGACTATCATAGAACCACGCTCCACTGCACCACGGGAAAACGCGCTCGCCATCCACGCCGATTGCCGAGCGGTCCGGCATCCGCCAACTCGATGCGCAGAAGATCACCCCCCCTGACGCCCTGCCATTCGGCAAGCAAGGCTTCGGATTCCAGCGTGACGGCATTGGCGACCAACCGCGTTCCCGCCGGAAGAAGCGTCCACAGTCTCTGCAGAAGGTCTTCGGACAGCCCGCCGCCGATGAACACGGCATCGGGCAAAGACCCATTCGGCAAGGAGTCGGGCACGGCTCCAGTCACGATCTCGAGCCGGTCCATACCCAGCTCGGCGGCATTGGCGCGCGCCCGCGCTGCGCGCGCCCGATCGGCTTCTATCGCGCAGGCGCGATTGGCGGGATGGGTCATAAGCCATTCGATCGCGATCGATCCCGAACCCGCACCGATGTCCCACAAAAGCTCACCCGGACGCGGCGCGAGCGCCGACAGTGTCAAGGCGCGGATGGGGCGCTTGGTGATCTGTCCATCGTGATCGAACAGTTCATCCGGAAGGCCGCATGTAGATGGGAGGACAACGCCCTCTCCGACGACATCAATACCGACTACGACAGGGTGTGCGACATCGGTTAAGGCAAAAGCATCGGCCGATACGGTGCGAAGCCGTTCACGCTCCCCCCCGAGCGCTTCCATCACATGCAGGACAGACGGTCCGAAATCGCGCTGTACCAGATAGTCCGCCAGCGCGCGCACCGCTTGCCCGTCGCGCAGCAATGCCAGTATGCATCGGCCCGGCGCGAGATGCGGTTGCAACCGTTCAAGCGGCGCAGCGTGCAAGCCCAGGCAAGCGACGTCCTGAAGCGGCCATCCCAACCGTGCAGCGGCAAGGGTGAAAGTCGAAGGCGCAGGATGGGCCCGCCACTCACCGCGCGCAAGATGGCGCGTCACGCTTGCTCCGGCGCCGAACCAGAAAGGGTCGCCAGATGCCAGCATTACCACACGCCGTCCACGATGCTCCAACAGCCGATCTATCCCGTCGGAAAAGGGCACTGGCCATTCGATCGCGGGACAATTAAGCGCGGGAAGCAAAGACAGGTGGCGGACCGACCCCATAACCAGTTCGGCCCGCGCCAGTGCCGCCCGGCTATCGGCGGAAAGGCCCTCCAGGCCGTCCTCACCGATACCGATAATCGTCAACCAGGCCTGGGAAGCACCATCAGCCATGCCGAATGTCCTTCTGCTGGGTGGCACGACCGAAGCGAGCATGCTCGCCCGGCTTCTCGCAACCGAGAGGATCGCTACGACGCTCAGCTATGCTGGCCGGACGGAAAACCCCCTGCCCCAACCCGTGCCAGTGCGTATCGGCGGCTTCGGCGGAACGGCCGGATTGGTCGAGTATCTGCACGCCCATCGCATCACGCATCTGGTGGACGCGACCCATCCCTTTGCCGCAACGATGAGCGCGCATGCGGTCGAGGCGGCCCGATCGGCCGGTATCGCGCATCTCGCCCTCACTCGCCCCGCATGGACTCCGGTCGCCGGCGACTGCTGGATCCGCGCCGCCGACCTGGACAGCGCGGTGGCCACGCTGAGCGGACCGGCCCGCCGCGTCATGCTGGCTTTGGGACGAATGCATGTGGAAGCCTTTGCCGCCCAGCCGCAGCATCATTACCTGCTGCGCTTCATCGACACGCCTTGCCGCCTCCCCCGCCTGCCCCGGCACAGCCTGGTCATCGAGCGCGGGCCATTCTCCGCCGAAGGAGATACGGCCTTGATGCAGGCGCATGGCATCGATCTGGTGGTATGCAAGAATGCGGGCGGCAAAGGCGCCGAAGCCAAGCTCATCGCCGCGCGGCGACTGGGTGTGCCGATATTGATGATAGACCGGCCCGCCGTGCCCGAGCGGACAGAAGTAAACCGTCCCCAGGATGTGCTCGTCTGGCTGAATCATGACGCCGCACCCAATGCCGATCGCGGAGTATAAAGTATCCGTCCACCGGCCCGTTCGATGATCCGCGTCAGGCTCGATCCGACGATGACCATCGTGCGCATGTCGGCCATCTCCGGACGGGCTTCGCCCAACGGCACGACCCGCAGTCGTTCTTCCGGCGTCGATACCGCGCGGGCAAAGAGAACCGGACGTTCATCACCGCAAACCTCTTTCAGCACTTCGAGCACGCGGCCGAAACCCTCGGGCCGAGCCTTGGAACGCGGATTGTAGAACGCCATGGCGAAATCCGCCGCCGCCGCCAGTCGCAACCGTCTCTCGATCAATGCCCATGGCTTGAGATTGTCGGACAGGTTGATGGCGCAGAAGTCGTGGCCCAGCGGCGCGCCAGCCCGGGCGCTTGCGGCCAGCATCGCGGTAATGCCCGGCAGGACGCGAATGTCGAGATCGTGCCAGCACACCGGCCCCACTTCCAGCGCCTCGAATACGGCGGCGGCCATGGCGAACACGCCTGGATCGCCCGAGGAGACCACGACCACCCGTCGTCCCTGCGCTGCCAACTCAAGCCCATGAGCAGCCCGCTCCAATTCCACCCGATTATCGGTCGGATGAAGCGTCAGACCTTCACGCGAAGCAACGCGGGCAACATAAGGAATATAGCCGATCACATCGGTCGCCTCCGCCAATGCGGTACTAACCTCCGGCGTGATGAGCGCCTCGTTCCCCGGCCCAAGCCCGGCAATAGCGAGCCAGCCGCTCATGGCCTGCGGCCTTGTCCGTGAATCAGCAGGATCGAGAAATAGGGGGCGGCGCTCTCCACATCGACCAACCGGGTAACGCGCTGACCCGGCATGGCGGCGTGCTCGACCAGCCACGCCGCGTCCTCGCGCCCTGCCGCCGCTACTGCGCGGCGCAGCTTGGAGAGATTGCGCCCGATCTTCATGACCACCAGCGCGTCCGTGTCACGGATGCGCCGTACAAGTTCCTCTTCAGGCAACGTCGCCATGGCGACGGTAAGCACATCATCCCCCCAGGTGATCGGCACTCCGGTCGCATTCCACGCACCCGCCATGCCCGTGATCCCCGGCACGACTTCCACCGGTACCCTGCCCGTCAAGCGCGCGTGCAGGTGCATGAACGAACCGTAGAAGAACGGATCTCCTTCGCACAAAACGACCACATCCTCACCCGAGCCCGCCAGCGTAGCCAGTCGCTCCGCGCATTCCATATAGAAAGCCGACAAACAGGCATTGTAGCGCGGATCGGAGACCGGGATTTCGGTCGTCACCGGATATTCCATCGGGATTTCGACGGCGTCGGGACGAAGCATGCCTTCCGCTATCCGACGCGCCTGCCCCGGCCGCCCCGCCTTGCGGAAGTAGGCGACATGACGGGCACCGCGCACCAACCGGTCCGCCCGCACGCTCAACAGATCGGGCGCGCCGGGACCGAGGCCGACACCATGAATGGTTCCCAGAGAGACGGAAGCAATCACTCGGCGCGGCTCGCAAGGGCGTTGATCGCGGCCACGGTGATCGCACTACCGCCGAGCCGCCCCTCGACGATACAGCAAGGCACGGGCGCCGCCGCCCAAAGCGCGGCCTTGGATTCCACAGCGCCGACGAAGCCCACAGGGCAACCGATAATTGCCGCCGGACGCGGACAATCCGGTTCTTCCAACATATTCAGGAGATGGAACAGGGCCGTCGGCGCATTACCGATGGCAACCACTGCTCCCGCCAGATACGGACGCCACAGTTCCAGCGCAGCGGCGGAGCGCGTGTTGCCCATGGCCAGCGCCATTTGCGGGACCTGCGGTTCGCCCAATGTACAAACGATCGAATTGGAGGCAGGCAAACGCGCGCGCGTGATCCCTTCCGAGACCATGCGGGCATCGCACAACACCGGCGCACCGGCCGCCAACGCGGAACGAGCGGAGGAAGCGAAATCAGCCGAAAAACGGATATGCGCCGCCAGTTCCACCAGGCCAGCGGCGTGGATCATCCGCACCGCCACCGGCTCCTCTTCAACTCCAAAGCGGCCAAGGTCTGCCTCAGCCCGTATCATGGCGAAGGACTGGCGATAGATCGCCGCACCATCGGTTTCATAGACATGGGGCATCAGGCGGCTCCAAGGTGGGCAAGAACCCCAGCGCGATCGAGGCCGGAGTGAAGAGGAGGCGAACCCGCTCGCGCATTGAGAGCAAGATCGTAAAGGCCGTCATGGCCGGTTAAGGTGACAGTAGCCGCCGCCGCGCTGGCACAGCTCTTGGAGCAACCCGAAACGTGCAGACGCCCATCGACTTGAAGCGCGAGGCGACGCGCCAGATCTCGGGTTTCGACCGTAGCCTGCGGACAGGCAGGCATACCCGGACAAGCATCCACGCGCAGCAACGGATCGGTCGGATCCACAAGCAGGCCGCCACTTTCCATTTCGATCGGTACTTCCAACAGCAGTAGCCGCCAAGGCGTGGTCCGCATCCCCATTCCTTCCGGAAGTCGAGCCGCCAACCGAGCCAGCACGGCCGCCTCCATACGTCCGAATGGCAAGCCATAGAC
Organism: Novosphingobium sp.; assembly: GCA_036400975.1. Taxonomy (GTDB): domain Bacteria; phylum Pseudomonadota; class Alphaproteobacteria; order Sphingomonadales; family Sphingomonadaceae; genus Novosphingobium. The sequence goes on from DASWWL010000118.1 coordinate 46,292, forward strand.
TGTTCCAGCACCCTGTCCGCCCAATGCGATGGACGCGGCGGCATCCGTGGGTTCCAGATCGCCTACAGCCCAAGCCGGCAGTGCCGTCATGTGCCGAGCCATGCGACCGGCCTCCCCCCCTCCGCTTTCTACGAACCATTCGGCAAGCGCGATCAGCGCGTCCACTTCCCTTCCGAGCGCGACAGCAACTCCGGCGGGGTGTCCATCGGCGCGCAGAGCCAGGCTGCCTTGCCTGCTGCGCTCGATACGGAAATCGCCAGCTTCTCTGGAGAGCAGAGGAGCAACCCCGGCATCGACCACGAATCCGATCTTGCCGGGCAGTTCGGGCAATTCACCCAAGCGTGCGTGTAATTCCGTTGCTATGCGGTGGGTGTCATCGCCTTGTCTCCAGGTTGGCGGGACAAGGATGTTGCGTCGTCCTTCTATCGAGGCATCGGCATCGACGAGATCCAGCGCCTTCAGACGTTCCAGCAGCGCTGGCCACATATCGTCGGCCACACCGCGAAGCTGCAGGTTGGCGCGGCGCGTCATGTCGATCAAGCCATTGCCGCAAGTGATCGCAGCATCGGCCAGTCCCAGCATCTGCTCGCGCGTCAGACGGGCAAGCCGGGGCTTCACCCGCACGAGCAGACCATCTCCGGCTACCATCGGGCGCCAAGCGTCGGGGCACCAGCCTTTCACGACAAACCCGCTCATCCCCCATCCTTCAGGCTGGCGAGGATCGAGTTGCGCCGCGTATTCCACAACCCGGCCGCGTGAAGCGCGGCGAAACGAGTCTCCATCGCAGCCAGTGCGCCAGGGTTCGCCCGCTCCAGAAAAGCGCGCACCTCGGGCTGTCCCAGTGTCGCATCGTGGTAGAGATCGAACAGATGCGAGGGAACAGTACCGGAAAGGTGAGCGAAGGTACCAAGATGGTCGAGCGTCGCAGCCAGTTCGGCGCCACCGCGAAAACCGTGGCGCATCATCCCCGCAACCCAGTCGGGATGCGCCGCCCGGGCGCGGACGACACGGGCGATTTCCTCGGTCAGCGTTCGCGCCACCGGACGGGCCGGGTCGCGATTGTCGAGATGATAGAGCGTCGCCACACCACCCGCCCGCGCCTTGGCTGCCGCGAATCCCGCCTCGTGCCCGGCATAGTCGGCAGCCAGAAGCAGATCGGTCTCCGGCAGATCCTGAAGATGGACAAAGGCGTCCGCCCCCGCGACACGCAAGCGCAGGCCATCCGGATCCGCCACCACATCCGGCGCATCCAGCACGTGGTTCGATGCCTCAAACCAGGCTTCACCGGCCGCGCGGCGGGCCTCGCTGGTATAGTCCTCACCCGCATCGCCAAGGCCGAGGCCATAGCTGCCCGGTTTCGGACCATAGACGCGCGGGGCCACCGCCTGGCCTGCAAAGGGATTCCATTCCACCGGCTCGTCGCAGCCACACAAGGCCCGCACCGCTTGCCCGAACAGCATCGGCAACGCCGGAAAAGCATCGCGAAACAGGCCTGAAACGCGCAAGGTCACGTCAATGCGCGGTCTGTCGAGCAGAGCCAGCGGCAGGATCTCGACACCCGTTACCCGCTCGGACGCCATGTCCCAGAGCGGCTTTGCACCCAGCAAGTGCAGCGCCATGGCGAACTCTTCGCCCGCAGTGCGCATCGTCGCCGAACCCCACAAGTCGACCACCAGTCCCCGCGGATAATCGCCATGATCCTGCAGATGACGCCGGATCAGTTCCTCGGCAAGGCAGATGCCCTGCGCATGAGCCGCGCGGGACGGCACCGCGCGCGGATCGATCGTATAGAGGTTCCGCCCGGTAGGCAGCACATCGGTGCGTCCCCGAAACGGCGAGCCGGATGGGCCGGGGGCTATGCGCCGGCCATCCAGCGCCGCCAGCAGGCCAGCCCGTTCCGCCGCACCATGTTCGCCCCGGCCGAAAACATGGAGACCGTCGCCGAATTGACTTTCCTTCACATCGCATACGAAACGATCGATGCGGGTGATCGCCTCGACCAACGTGGTCGCGGCATCAAGGCCCAGTTCGGCTTCCAGTCCCAATGCGCGAGCTTCCTCGCGGATGGACGCTTGCAGGCGGTCGCGGCGGGACGGGTCCAGGCCATCGGCGTTGGAGAACTCGTCAAGCAGAGCCTCTATCCGGCCCAGCCCCGCACCGCTGCCTGTCTCCGCCAGCGGCGGCGGTGCATGGCCGATAGTAACGGCGGCGATACGCCGCTTGGCCTGCGCGGCTTCTCCCGGATCGTTGACGATGAAGGGGTAGATGATCGGCATCGTCCCGGAAAGCGCTTCCGGCCAGCAACGGTCCGAAACAGCGACCGACTTGCCCGGCAGCCACTCCAGCGTGCCGTGCGCACCGATATGGACGAGAGCGTCCACACCCCTTTCGCGCAACCACAGATAGAAGGCGACATAGGCATGGCGCGGACAGCGCGAGAGGTCGTGATAATCCCCATCGCGATCGGCCGGATCCCCGCGTTCGGGTTGAAGCGCGACAAGGATATTGCCCACCGCCATGGCGGCAAAACGAAAGACGCCGCCATCCACGGCCGGATCGCTATCCGGCTCTCCCCAGACGCGCGCAAGATCGGCGCGAAGCGTGTCTGGCAAGGCGGTAAGAGCAGCGCGATAATCGTCAAGCCGCCATTCCAGACGCACCTGTTCAAGACAGGTGGCGAGCGCCGGGGTTTCGCTCACGGCATATCCCGTCCCGGCCATGTCGGCGAGCATCGCCTCCGCCGAAGCGAGCGCATCCAGCCCCACGGCATGCGCCATCTGATATGCCTTGCCCGGATAAGTGGACAGGACCAGAGCCACACGCCGCTCGAAGACGGGCTTGCCGGCCAGGGCGACCCATGCCGCCACACGTCCCGCGATGGCTTCGATCCTGTCGGGCGCGGCGCGGTGGATGGTACGGGAAAACTCCAGAAGGGGATCGTGTGCGCCGAGCTCCTTGAAGCTCGCGACACCGGCGAATATCCGTCCATCCACTTCGGGCATCACCACATGCATGGCAAGATCCGCCGGAGACAGCCCACGCGACGCTGTTTCCCAGTCCTCGCGTTTCGATGTGGCGAGCGCCAGCTGGAAGACGGGAACATCCGCACCGTCGAGCGGCGTATCCCCTTCCTCTCCCCGCGCCGAGAAGGCCGTGGCGTTGATGATCGCCGCCGGAGCAAGGCGCCGCACCCACTCCGCCACTTGCCCTCGCGCTTGCGGCGCCTTCAACGAGGGAAGGAAAATAGACAGTGTATCGAAGCCTCGCCGCTCAAGCGCCGCATGAAGCGCGGCGAAAGGATCGAGGTCATGCGCGGCCAGATAGGAGCGGTAAAAGACGATCAGAGCCAGCGGGCGATCGCTATTGCGCACGAAAGTTTCGGGACAGACGACACCATGCTCGGGGTGCCAAGCCCCCATCATTGGCAAGGGCTCGCAATCCTGCGCCAATTCGTCGCCAAACCCGGCGGCTGCGGCCAGAACGCCCAGCGCAGCCCGTGCCCCCTGCGTGCCGCCCAGGTCGCAATGAGTCGCCATCCGCCGCAGCAGGTCTGCAGGAACCGTGGATACCGCATCGAGGCGCCCATCACTGCGACCATCGCCCGGCAGCACTGCCAGCGCGATATTCCGCGAACGCGCCAACGCCTCGACTTGCTGCAGGCCATAACTCCAATAGGGCATGCCCCCGATCAGCCGGATCAATATTGCCTTGGCGCCGGAGAGGGTGCGTTCGACATAGGTATCGACTGAAAGCGGGTGAGTCAGCGCGGCCAGATTCGCCAGCCGTAAAGACGGCACGAACTGCCCGTTACCCGCCGCCTCGGCCATATCCCGCATCTGCCTCCATGCAGCCGCGAAAGCGCCGAGATCGCTGTCCGAAAAGGACAGGACGACCAGATCCGCGGGACTTTGCCCCAGATCCTGTGGAATGGCGGTTTCCTCCATTCCATGCGTTTCGCGAAAGATGACGTGCATTGCGCTGGTTCAGCCCGCCAGCACCGCGCGAATAGCCGCGACATCGACATCGGCATGCTCGGCGATGGCGACGAGGGTGGTGCGACGCTCCTCTCCCGGCTGCCACAGGCGGTCATACTGATGGCGCACCCGCGTTCCGACCGCCTGTACGAGGAGACGCATCGGCTTGCCCGCAACGGCAGCATATCCTTTCACCCGCAGGATACGCTGATCCCTGGCCAGCATTTCTATCCGCGCGACGAGATCGGCAGGATCCGCAATCTCGCCCAGCGCGATCACGGTGCTGTCGAAATCCTCATGTTCATGATCGTCGTCGCCATCATGATACGATGGGCGTGCGGCGATATCATCCTCCGCCGCAGCATCCAGCCCCAGGATCAAACGCGGATCGACTATACCGTCGACAAGTTCGATCACCGGAACCGGACGCGGTGCTTCCGCCGCGATCAACGTGCGCGCGGCAGCGACCCCCTCAGGTCCAGCGAGATCACACTTGGTGAGCAACACCATGTCAGCGCAGGCGAGCTGATCCTCGAACACTTCCGAGAGCGGCGTTTCATGGTCGATGCCCGGATCGGCAGCGCGCTGCGCATCGAGCGCGGCAAGATCTGGGGCGAAGCGCCCGGCGGCCACGGCCTCCGCATCGGCCAGCGCCAATACGCCGTCCACGGTGATACGGCTACGTATTCCAGGCCAGTCGAATGCCTTGAGCAACGGCTTGGGCAGCGCCAGCCCGGACGTCTCGATCAGGATATGATCCGGGCGAGGATCAAGGGCAAGCAGCGTCTCGACCGTGGGAATAAAATCGTCGGCCACGGTGCAGCAGATGCAGCCATTGGCAAGCTCGACGATATTTTCCGCCGGACAATCCGGGATAGCGCACGACTTCAGAATGTCCCCGTCCACGCCCAGCGTACCGAATTCATTCACCACCACCGCCAGCCGACGGCCACCGGCATTACGAAGCAGGTGGCTGATAAGCGTTGTTTTCCCGGCTCCCAGAAAGCCGGTGATGATGGTGACGGGCACCTTCGAAAGATCAGACATTGCAAAATCCCGCACGCCGGAAGGACGAAAGACGGGAGTTTACCGGTGAACCACCGGCCGGCGCGCGACAACGGGCGGACGCGCCAAAGGCACCCGTTATCATGCGACCGTGCAGCCCCAGCCACACAGCTCGTCGCCCAAACGGAGATTGACCGTGCCGTGACCATCCCCTGGACCAAGGCAAGAGCGACCGGTGCGCCGGCAGGTCTCCTGGCTCGCGGGTCACAGCTTGATGCACGCCTTCCCGGACTTATCCCCTTGCCCGGATGATGTCCGAACGGGCCGTCCAGTGGCCGCTTCCCCTATTGGAAGCATGTGCATCGCGCTATCCGCTTACAGTTGCAGGGACAGCTGCGGATTTGGGAGAAAACTCCCGCACCGCATTCCCATTCAAGCCCCCTTCGGGGCACCGGCGCGATCAAGAAGCCGGACAAGCCGGCCCCTTGATCGCCGCACTAGACGAAAACGTCGGCGATGCCAATTGACGATCTGGCCCGATCGGCTTCGTGCCATGCAAGAATCTCCACGAACGACGGACACTCGCCCCCGATCAGGCTCCCACCGTAACCTCGATTTCGTCGAAGCGCTTCCAGCGATAGATCGCAAAGCTGGCAATCCAGCAAAGCACGAAAAGTCCGATGATCGCGAAGCCCAGGCTGTTGAAATTTTCACCCAGCTCCACCGCGATCCGCCAAGGGGCGCCCGTGAGGCCAAGCTTGTCGCCGATCAGGGCCATCGCCTCGATTCCCCCGATCACGATGGCGACAAGCGCAGAGATCAGAGTGATGGTAATGTTGTAGTACAGCTTGCGGATCGGCTTGACGAAGGCCCACTCATAGGCGCCCAGCATCACGACGCCATCGACCGTGTCGACCAGCGCCATGCCCACCGCGAACAGCGCCGGAAACACCAGGACCGTCCCGATCGACAAGCCATTCGCGGCCTGATTGGCCGACAGGCCAAGTATGGCGACTTCCGTTGCCGTATCGAAACCCAGGCCAAACAGGAAACCGAGCGGCGCCATATGCCAGCTGCGGTTGATCAACCGAAAGACCGGCCGGAACAACCGTGCCAGCAATCCGCGATTGCCAAGCAGGAGATCCAGATCTTCCTCGACATAAGTGCCGCCTGCCCGGACATGCGCGAAAGTCTTCCAGACCGACCTGAGAATGATGAGGTTCATCGCCGCGATCGTGAACAGGAAGAGCGCCGATACCGTCGTCGCGACCACCCCGCCGATCTGTTTGAAGGCTTCGAACTGGGAAAGCGCGCTAGTGGTAAGAGCGATCGCGACCGCCGCTATCGTTATGATTGCCGAATGTCCTATCGCGAACCAGAAACCAACGGTGATCGGACGCTGACCGTCCTGCATCAGCTTTCGCGTCACATTGTCGATCGCCGCGATGTGATCCGCATCGACTGCGTGGCGCAAACCCAGACCCCAGGCGAGCAGAGCGGTACCGATCATCAGGGGCTGATCGTGGAACAGCGAAAATGCCCAGATCCATGCGGCGACGTTCGCGGCGACGAGAAGGCCGAAAAGCCAGCCGATACGCCTGCGTAAGCTCACTCTTGCAGAAACCGGCGGCAAGGTCATGACGGGCTCCTTAGTGGTCGAGAGACGAAACGTCGAGACAACCGGCGCCGGACGCGACGCACGTCACGGCCAAGTCTGCGGGCGCCCATCCAGGTGCCGGTGGCGCAAACCATGGTCACGGCGGCAAGAAGGGGAAGAATGACAAGATCGCGCCAAGGGCGCTCGCGCAAGCCGGGCAGATCGAAGCTGTGGGGGGCATTCCACAGCCAGCGCTCGGCCCGGCCGGCGCCATCGATCGCGCGGATCAGCGCGCCGGACCGGGCGTCGATATAGAGCCGGGTCGCTCGATCGTCAGCCAGCACAGCCCGCCAGACGGGCAACCTGACCGGCTCCTTGTACGCGTAATAATATGCATCGCCTTCCCGCAGCAGCTCGAGAGAGGCTATCCGCGGACCATGGCGCAATGCGGCCACGAGTTCTGCTCTCGTCAGAGGTTCAGGGCGTCCAAGACTGTCAATTCGAACCATGCGCCCATCAGCCGCGATGGCAATCAACGCCATGCGCGCGGCAAGCGGCGCACTTTCGACGCGGACCGTGCCAGGAGGGAGCGAGCGCACATTCGCCAGCGCATCGCGCATGTCCGCCCACTTCATCGCGCCGGCAAGACGCTGACGCTCCGCAAAGCCCGCCTCGCTGTCGAACACGCCCCCGGGATTCATGGACAAGAGGCCGCTGCCAACCCATGTCAGCGTGAGCAGCCCGAAGACCAGCCCCGCCATGTGATGCCACCACCAGAGACCGCCATAAGGCGAACCGATCTTTCCATCCCTCCCGCGCTTCAATCGGGAGATGCCGACCCAGATTCCGGTAACCGTCAGGAAGCAGCCGATGAGCGATGTCCAGATGACCGTCTGGCTCCAGGCGGCGGGATCCTGGCGAAGCACAGTCGGATACAGCCAATGCGGCACGGCGCCGAGCCAGCCCCAGAAACGCTCGAAACGGGTCGTTTCCTGGACGACTTCGCCGGTCCGCCCGGCGATGTAGGCCTCGGAACCGGCGGCATCGCCGTAATCGACGCGGTAGAGCGGACTGTTGGCGCGAAAGGCCTGAACCGTCCATTGGTCCACGCGGATCGGTGTAATGGCAACCGGAGGCCCCCCTATACCGGAATTCCTTCCGAATTCCGCCGCGATACTGGCGAGATCGCGATCCGACAGGGTCGAGAAAGCCGCACCGGACCGGGGATCATAGCTCAGAGGCGATGCGCGCGTCTGCCAGATTGCGCGGCCGTCGCCTTTTTCAGGCACCACCCGCAGGACTGGCCTGCCGGCAGCCATCTCTACGCGCGCGGACGCCAGCGCGGTTTCGGGCGGCAGGGATATTCTTGCCCAGTCGCCGGCGACCAGCAACTGCAGGGGGGACAACCCCTGCAGTTGTTCAGCCGGCAGCAACCGGGGATAATCGACGTAGAACATCACGAACCCGGTGAGGCACCAGAGCGTCATCAACGCTCCGATGACGACGCCCATCCAGCGATGCAGCACAAGCACGGGACGGAGCAGTCCGTCCGAGTTGCGCTTGGCCCTGGCCGGCACCGGATTCGTGACGCCGTGCATGTTCAGAACCGCATGCTGACCGATGCATCAACCGAACGCGGCCTGCCCAGCAGCCACTGCTCATCATTATAGGTGGTCGTTGCGTAGTCCTTGTCGAACAGATTGTAGACGCGCAGGTTTGCCGCAACGTTCTTCGTCACGGCAAACGAGATGCCGCCGTCCACTACGGCATAGCCGGGCACGCGATATGTGTTGGCGTTGTCCGAATAAGTCCGGCCGACATAGCGCAGACCGAGACGGGTCTGGAACCGTGGGGTAACGGCGTAGCGCAGCCAGAGATTGGCGGTCGCCTCAGGCACGTTGGGCGGCGTCTTGCCATTGAAGCCGTTGAATTGGTCGAAACGCGCGTCAAGGATCGTCCCGTTGGCGTCGATCCCGAATCCGCCAGGAAGATCCAGCGTCAGCGAGGCCTCCAGTCCTTTCGCCGAACGCTGGCCCACCTGATCCTGCCGGGGCGGAAGACTGCCCGGAACCGTCGCGAGCAGGTTCTTCTTGACGATCCGATAGGCCGCGAAGGTCGCCAGTCCGCGTCCGCCGAGAAAGCTGGCCTTGATACCGGCCTCGACCTGATCGCCCGTGGTGTTCTTGAACGCGGCCTGTCCGATGGAGAAGGTTATCAGCGAGCCCAGCGGATCGACGGCTGTAGCATACTGGCCGTAGATCGACAGCGCAGGGGTCGGCTGGTAGACCGCGCCCACACGCCAGGTGACGTTGTGCAATGTCTTGTCGAGCGGCATCGTCTCGGTCACTGCGCCACCCGCGCCATAGGCCCTGACATAGCGCTTCACGTTGGCGCGATCGAAGTTGATCCCCGCCGACACGGACAAGCGGTCGCTGATGGTCAGGCGATCCTCGAGGAAAAGCGAATATTGACGAGTCCGCGTGCGATACTGAGGGCGCACGCCGAACGTATTGTAGTAAAGGCCCGGATCGAACACGAACGGATCGACTGGATCGCCAAAGCCGGCTGGCGCCGGATCGGAATCGAAATCGTTCGAATGCCTGAACTTGATGTCGTTGACGTCGAAACCGACCAACAACTCGTTCTTCAATCCACCCCATGCGCTGCGGATGGTGACATCGGTCTGATTGCCGATCTGCGTCTGATCATGATCGATGCCGAAGAAGTCAGACCGGTCGATCTTTCCAGTGACGCGGTTCCAGAAGTAGCTTTCGAGATTGCGCCACTTGCGATGGGTGGTGAGCCGGTAGGCGGTATTGCGGAAGCTGATGGAATCGCTCGGCGTCCACTCCACCTTCAGCGTTGTTCGATTGTCCTTGAAGCGCATCAGCGCGTTGTTGACGTTGTAGTTACGACCCTTGTTGCGGTCATCCAGCCGGCCATCGATCAGCGGCGTGCCGAAATAGAGCATCGGCTCCTGATCGCTGTAATCGTGGGAAAGGGTGATGGTCAGGGCATCACTGGGACGCGCCTGCAGCGAACCGGACATGGCCAGCCCCTTCGAATTCCCGCGATCGACCCAGCCGTCGGATTGTGTTCGGCTGATATCCAAGCGGTAGGCGATCAGTTCATTGACCGGCCCGCCCGCTCCCGCCGCGATGCGCCAGCTATTCTGCGAACCATAGCCGGCCTCCGCCTCAACCTCGGTGCGATCGAAGTTCGGCTTCTTCGAGATGACGTTCACCGCGCCGCCGATCGCACCCTGCCCGTAAAGGACCGAAGCCGGACCGCGCAGCACCTCTATCCGCTCCACCGTCCAGGGATCGGTCGGGAAAGTCACCGTACCCGCGCCGGGATAGAGCCGCACACCGTCATAAAGCTGCATGATGGAACCGGGCCCGCTGAAGCCACGAGCGGCCAGGCCGGTGCCTCCATTACCGGGATTGGCCACCGAACTGATACCCGTCGCCCGCGTCACCGCATCGACGATCGACAGATCGCCCCGCGCCCGGATCATATCACCAGAGAGCGTCTCCACACTGGCCGGAGTTTCCAGGATCGTCAGTCCGAGCCTGCTGCCCGTCTGCGTGGGTACATTGATTTCATCCGCGCTGGCGCCAAGGACGAGGATGTCGGATTTTCCGACGGTCTCCGATGCTTCTTCGGCATGGGTCAGGGTCGGCAGAGCAAGCGCAGCGAGCGCGCTGGTCGAAAGAATGGTCTTGATCACAAATATAGTCCCCCGGCGTCTTGCGACGTGACCGGGGCGTACCGTTCGCGAACGGTCGGCACGCGCGGCAGCCGGACGCCAAGGGCAGCCGACGCGCGTCTCCGATGCGGCCCCAGCCGCTCGTTCGTCGCTCAGACGGAGTTCACCGTGCCGCGGCCATCCCCTGGACCAAGGCAAGAGCGACCAGACGCCGGCAGGTCTCCTGGCTCACGGGTCACAGCTTGATGCACGCCTTCCCAGGCCTCGCATGATTTAGCGTCCGGCCCAGTGGCTGCCCCTATCCTGTGGGGGGCGATGTACATCGCGCTATCCGCTTACAGTTGCAGGGACAGCTGCGGATTTGGGAGAAAACTCCCGCACCACATTCCCGATTAAGCCTCTTTCAAGGCACCGGCGCGATCAATCGGATGCAGACATCGTCTGCTTCCTTTGCGGCGCATAGTGGAACAACCCGACAAAGCCAAGCCGGAACAGCTTAGGGTCAGGAGTGCACAAGAAAAATACCCGGAGCTGCGGCGGGGGAAGGCAGCTCCGGGCCAGTCTGATGGTCAAGTAGAAGTTTTACTTGGCCGGCGTTGCACTCGCTTCCTGCTGCTGACCGGCAACCTGCTTGATCTGGCTTTCGCCCATCGCCGAGAGCACGGCATTGCCGCTGGCCGAAAAATTGGCGGCCGGCAGGAGAGCAGTCTGGCCATCGACCTTGACGAGAAGCTGCTGGACTTCGCCTCGGGCGTTGTTGAACACTTGGCGGACCTGGCCAATGCGATCGCCGTCGGGCGCAAGCACCGGAGTACCGCGCGTCACAGTCAACGCACCATCGGCGCTGCCGCTGGCATTGCCCGATCCCGCACCGCCGACGGATCCAGCCGAACCCGAACCAGCGGCGCTGCCCGAACCGGCAAGCGTGCCCGTCAGACTTCCAGTGAGGCCACTGGTAAGCCCAGCCAGACCACCGGCGCTGCCGGCCGCATGCGAAGCCGCGCCATGTCCGGTCTGGACCGCGCTGCCGGCCGCGCCGGTTGCAGTGCCCCGCAAAGAGCTGGCCGTGCCCCGCACCGCGTCCGTGCCGATCAGCTGTGCATCGAGACTGCCCGAACCGCTACCGGACGCATTGCCGGAAGCGCTGCCGTTGATCATGCGCGTGGGCGTGGCGACAGTTTGCGCCGCATCGCTGCCGATATTGCCTTGGGCGCTGCGATTGGCCTGAACCCGGCCGCTCTTGCGATCGACGCTCTGGCTGCCGCTGGTCGCGCCCGATCCGCGCAGCGTACCGCTGGTGGTCGAACGGATGCTGTCGACAGTCGAACCTATCGAACCGGCGCCGCCCAGCGTCCCGCCTATCGTTCCGCCAAGGCTGCCACCCAAACCGCCGCCCAGAAGCTGGGCATGAGCCGGCGCGGTGGTGAGCATGAGCGCGGTCGTGATGATGAAGATATTGCGCATTGTCGTATCCTTTCCTCGATCTCTCGGAGAGGGCGATGCCGCTCTCACAATCAGGAAACGATCCGCTCTTTCGGTTTAATCCATCACTGCATGAAATTTTATCGGCGCCGGGCGCACGCCCCGCAAAGCAGGCCCCGGCCATAGACCGCATCGGGGCCTTTCGCGCCAAGGTCCATCGCCTCTCGATTGAGGGCGGGAAGGGCGCCATCGCCATTGCCGAGAACCGCCGCCGCGCGCGCCGCGACCAGTGGAGCGGCATATGAGGTGCCGCGCACGCGCGTCCATCGACCCGTGGCGTCGGCGGCAAGCATGTCGGCGCCAGGCGCCGCATAATCGAGATGCGATGCTCGTCCCGCCTCGATCAAGGCCCGGTTGCGGCCATCGACGCCGGTAACCGCGACAACACCGGGATAGGACGCGGGAAAGGCGGGCGGGGCCGCCGGGCCGTCATTGCCAACTGCGGCGACGAACAGCACGCCACGTCGCTGCGCCGATGCAACGGCTTGACCCAGCAGCGCATTCCGAGGGCCGACCAGACTGATCGATATCACCCGGACCCCTTGCCCCATCAACCAGTCGATACCGCGACTGATGGCGAGCGCGTTCCCGCCGGCAGGATCGGAACCATAGACATCCGCCACCAGAATTCGCTGCACTCCGGCAAGGCTCAATAACGATGCGGTCGCGCTTCCGTGTCGGCTCGCCCGCGGTGCGCCCAGAGCGAAACCGCGCACAACCCCGACTTTCACAGCCGGACCAGGAGCACCATCGATCAAACCCACCGGCGTACCGATCGGGGGCGCGGCGGGCAGCGGTCTCCCGCGCGCGCCGGGCACCTGCACGCCGGATGGCAAGTGCAGATTATCGGCCGTGATCGTCGCGCCGGGCAGCAGTTTCTTCAGTTCGCCTTCCGCCCGGGCTAGCGACATGCGCGGCGGCACCCGAAGCCGGACGACTGCAATCCCGAGTTCGTCCAGCCGCTCGCGCTGAAGCACCTCGAAGCCTGCCTGCCGGGCATTGGCGATCTCGGCGTCGCCAGGCCCCATCAACAGAAGCTCGCCCTTACGCGCCGGTTCTCCGCGGGCGTCGGTATCGATGCTGTCGCGATTGCGCCGCACCAAGGCCGCGATACGCGCTACCCGTGCGTCGGCGAGCCGGACTGCCTGTGTCGCCAGGCCACCCACCCGATCCTGCAGGGGATCGAACGTACGATCGACTTGGTCCAGCACCCCGCCAACGGTTCCGTCCAGCGGCGGCACCCATAGCTGTGCTATCGCCGGGACTGCGATCGGCAGGGCCAAAAGGGCCAGGAGAGTAAAAATCTTTCGCATTGTCGTTCCAGGACGATAATTTCGATGGAGCATGGATTAAACGCACAAGCTCCTTCGTTTAATCCACCGAGACACAGGAAAGCAAAGACGCTGACGCAGGGTTTCGAACAGGGCGTGCTGGCATTGCTGCCACGGCTAAGGCGATTTTCCGCCGGGTTGACCCGCAATTCCGCCGACGCCGACGATCTGTGTCAGATGACGATCGAGCGAGCGCTCCGCAACCGCGGGCAGTGGCAGGAGGGCTCTCGTCTGGATAGCTGGATATACAGGATAATGCGCAACATCTGGATCGACGAGGCAAGAGCAAGGACACGAAGGAACCAGACCTTCGTGGATCCCGACCAGGGCCTGGCAATCGGCGCTGGCGGGGGCCAGGAAGAGAACGTTCAATTGAGCGACATCGACCGCGCGCTGGCGAAACTGCCGGACGAACAGCGTGAGGCCGTCCTTCTCGTCATGGTCGAGGGATATTCCTACCGGGAAGCCGCGGAGATCGTCGACTGCCCTGTAGGCACCTTGAATTCACGACTGGTGCGAGGACGCGACGCACTGCTCACCCTCCTCGGAGAAGCGGCATGACAATTTCACCCGAACGTCTCGCCGCCTATGCCGACGGCGAACTGCACGATCAGGAAGCACGCGAGGTTGAGGCCGCGATCGCCGGCGATCCCGCGTTGAAAGAACAGTTGGACGCTCACCTTGCCCTCAAAGCGCGGCTCTTCGCGCATTTTGCGCCGATAGCGGAGCAGCCGGTGCCCGATCGGCTACGCAGCGCCATCCTGCCTGAACAGGCCAAAGTCGTGGACATTTCCAGTGCGCGGGAGCGGCGCGAGAACAAGAAGCAACGCTGGATCTGGATCGCCGGACCGGCGCTCGCGGCCTCGCTCGCGCTCGTGTTCCTGAATTTCGGCACCCAAACCCCGGACGAGACGCACGCGGGAGGCGCATTGGCGCAAGCACTCGACAACCAGCTCGCGGCGACACAGGGCGCCGAGGCCCCTGTCCGTATCCTGCTGAGCTTTCGCGATGCGAATGGGCGGTTCTGCCGGGGATACGCCAGCAGGTCAGAAAGCGGGATCGCCTGCCATGAGACGAAAGGCTGGCGACTGGAGAAACGCTTCGGCGGCGCGGGACAGGCATCCACCGAATATCGTCAGGCCGGCAGCAATGTCGCCGATGTCCTCGCTACGGCGCAGGAGATGGCCCGTGGCCCGGCGCTCGACGCAGCGGGAGAAGCTTCAGCGGCCGCACGGAGCTGGCGATAGGTCGGCCACACGCTGTGGCAATCCCATTTCCTTCGAGGACGACCACTTCTATAGACGGACGATAATGACCCGAACCACCGCCAATCCCCTTGCGTCAGCAATGCTGCCTGAAGGAAAGGAAGTGGTGTCGAAAACCTCCAGGGAAAACGCGAAGTCCACCGCGGATCGGATCGTCCAGGAACTGCGGACGATGGCGCTCGCGGCAGCCGAGGGTGCTTACCTGGGGGGTGAAGAGGCTCTTTGCGACCGTTTCGCCGCAAGCGCCCCGACATTGCGCCAAGCGGCGCGCCTGCTCGAACACGAGGGCGTTCTCAAGGTAAAGCGCGGAGTGCGCGGCGGCTATTACGCCGTCCGACCCCAGATCGAGACCATCACCAGCATCGGCGGTACGTATCTGCGCTCCGCGCCGCACTCCATGCAGGATATAGCCATGGTCATGCGGGCGTTGACGCCCCTGATCGTCCAACTCGCCATCGGGAGCGAGCGGATCGGCGAATTCGCCGAATTCGCCGCCGAAGCCCCCGGCATCCCGCAAATGGACTATTTCGAGCAGGAAAGCCGGTTCATCCGCCTGCTGCTGGAACTGACCGGAAACAGCGCGCTGCAATTGATGCATGCGATCTTCTTCCAGTTCGGCCGAACCGTGCCGCAACACCGGACGGCTTCAAGCGAGGCCGTGGAAAGCCTGCGTCAACTGCGCGTATCCATGGCTCGGGCCCTGATCGAAGGCGATCGGGCGAAAGCGACGGAGATCGCGCTCGAACGCCATCGCCGCATCGCCGCCGGAATCGCCCGCAACCTTGCCGAAGACGCCGTCACGCGATCCATTCCGGCGGATTGAGTTGGCGCGCCACCTTCACCGCGCCCCGGTCTCTTTCCCACCGTTGCTCCCGCCCGACGCCAGCGCAGTGCCCACCGCGAAGGCTGGGACAGCCTCGATGTCATAAGCGAATGATATGCCGTCATATTCGCCGGTCACCGGATCCTTGATGCCATCGGCATTGCGCCGCAGCGCGTTGTAGAGGCCCGGCTGCTGATACCCGAAATAGAACTCGACGCCCGATGTGGACTGGGTGGTCGGCATTTCGCGCCAATCGCGATAGCCGCCGAACACGCCGGCGATCTTGCCTTCGGGCTTGAGCTCCAGCCGCAGCTGCCAGTCCTTCGCATGGAGGATTCGCGTGTCCCCGAAATTGC